>JBBTCX010000114.1:0-10039 GCA_038043045.1 Planctomycetota bacterium
GATTTCGCCGGAGGGCTGCGCGTCGATTCTTTTTCGAGACGGCGATCGCAAGCAAGAAGCGGCCAACGGACTTAGGATTACCGCGGGAGATTTGCGTCGCATGGGGTTGATCGACGAGATTATCGAGGAGCCGCTGGGTGGAGCGCACCACGATCCTCGGCAAGCCGCTTTATTGGTGGAGGCGTTTTTCGCCAACGCACTTCGAGAGATGAAACCCGTTGCCATCGATACGTTGCTCCAGCGTCGTTATTCGCGGTTTCGGCAAATCGGGAATTGCTTTACTACCTTGCGACTGGCCAAGACCGATGGAACGAATGCCGCAACGAAAAAGGATCTGCAATCATGATTCAAGAATCGATCCAAGTTGTTCGACCCGTCATGGGTGAAAGTACGGAGTATGAACGGCAGCAGCGGCGCAAAGCGCTCTTCCGAGTTCTCGCGGACAATATTATTCGAGAATTGCTCGAAGCCGGTTACTACGGTCACGAGTTGCTCGGTTTTGCCGGAGAGGTGATGCAGGCGATTACGGATAACGGCTGGGCGAACGACGCCACGGCAACGGCGGAAGCCACCGCGCCGCCTTCTCGAAACGGAGAGGCTCTTGATTATGACTTATGTCCACGAAGTGGTTGGCCGACGATTCGAGGCGAGAAGACGCTGCTTCGACCGCCGATGAATGACGATCGGGAAGCTCTTCTCCGATGGTCGGACGATCGATTGGTCCGCAATAGCCTCATTCCACCGGTTCTTGAACACGTTGTGAACCACATCGGCGAAGAGGGTTCGGAGCAATCTCGAGTTGATTTGGTCGTGACCGACCGTGGGAGTGGCGCGCCTGTCGGCCTCGTCTCCCTTCATGATATCGATGCCACGGTTAAGCAGGCCGCGCTGGGTAAAATGATCGGCGAACCGGAGTTTCGGGGGAAAGGCGTTGCCCATGAAGCCACCCGATTGATTCTCGCCTATGGTTTCGATGTTCTGAACCTCCACCGAATTTACCTTCGCACGCTGGGCGGTAGTTTGAAGAACATCAAGCTCAACGAGCGTCTGGGTTTTCGATTCGAAGGCGTTTTGCAAGAAGCAGCGTTTTCCGAAGGAAAGTTGTCGGACATCGTTCTGATGGCCATGCTGCAAAGTGAATTCCGTTTACCATAACTACAATCTTGTGAACTGTTTTTGCGGCGCCTATTCGATCTTGCGATGAATGCGCGTTGTCCATGAAAATATCTCGATCTCGTCTGATCACGCATTCGTGAGTCCTGGATACAAGATCACATTGTGAAATCACTCGCAAGCGACCTCGGCCCTTTTTTTCGAACACTTCAAGACCTGGAAGAATCCGTCGTTTTTCTATTTTCGGCTTACTTTTTCGCTTGACAGGTTGTTACAGATTCCCTTATAGGGGTGTCGCCCGTTGGGTGCGGGACATGGGGACTATTTTAATCTTACGCCATGTAGAGGGTTATGGCGGCCAAAATTGAGCTTTTGCTAACTCAAGCGATTGCGTCGGCCGCTTGTGTGGCCGGGTTATGGAAAGGACATTGGGAAATGCTTAACCTGTTTGGGAAGAAAATGATGCGAACCAGGGTGCGGGCCGCTGGTTTGGCAATGATTGCGGGCACGTTGTTCCAGTTCGGTGGATGCAACCTGGGTCAAATTACGACCACGTCGACTCTGGATGGTCGAGACGCCATTATCCAGATTCTTCGTGCGTTGATCATTACGCCTATTGATACCTTGCTGTCCAATGCCATTAACCAGGCCATCCCCGCGCAATGATGAAGAATCGATTCACACGTTGAATCGATTTACTTTTTTTTCGTTTTCGTTGATCACGGTAGAGGTTGCGGGTTTGCTCCTTAATGAAATGGGTTATGAAGTAGCACGCCGGTGTTTCGAGGTCGAAAATTTCTCGGACCTGGAGGATGACCATGAACAAATACAAGTATGCATCGAGTAGGACTGGCGCGGTTTTGGCGATACTTTTCGCCGGATATGGAGCATCGGCGGATGTGGTACAGTTGAACGACGGAAGTCGTTTGGTCGGTACCATTGAACAGGTTGCCGACGGTAAGCTTTGGTTGGTAACGGATTTCGCCGGCAAATTGGAAATCGAAATCGGAAAGATTAAATCGTTCGGTTCCGAGGGCAAGATGAACGTCGCCCTGAAGAGCGGCGATCGTTTGGTTGGAAAAGTCACGCAATCGCCAGATGGTACAAAATCGGCGGTGGATTCGGTCATCGGGTCGGCCGGTGTGACTTCCGATCAAATCTCCGCCGTCTGGCCCGAGGGGAAATCCAGTCCGGAACAAGTCGCCGCTGAAAAGGCGATTGAAGCCGCCAAGCCCAAATGGACCGCAACATTAGAAGGCGGAATCGTAGCTACCGAAGGCAACACCGACACCCTGACCGGCCGCGCCCGTGGGGAATTGATTCGCAAGTCTCAGACCGATTTGTTCAAACTCTACGCCTCCGCCGACTACAGTGAACAAAACGATGTTCGAAACCGAAGCGAGTATATCGCCGGCGGGCGGTATGAGAGTTCGTTCCCGACACAAAAGCAGCCTTGGGGCGGTCCCTATTTTTGGTATGCTCGGACCGAATTCGAATACGACGAATTTGAGAACCTTGATCTTCGGGCCACCATGGCCGCTGGTATCGGACACTATTGGCTTCAAAAAGAACATCACGAGTTCACCACGCGAGGGGGCGCCGGTTACCGCCACCAGGCCTACATGGATGGCACCTCAACGGATGATCCGATTCTCGACACTGGTTTCGACTATCGATACGACATTCGTGAGTGGGCGTCTTTCACGCATAGCACGGTCTTCAGTCCAAGCTTGGAGGATTTCAGCGAGTACCGCCTGACGCTCGACACGGCATTGGCATTTCCAATCGGGAAATCGGAGCGCTGGAAATACAAGATGGGTGTCCGCAACGATTACAACTCCGATCCTCAGCCTGGGCGAGACCGCTTGGACAATACGTACTACGCGAACATTCTGCTGGAGTTCAAGTAAGATGGATCGCCGCAAGGCGGTTTGAGTTGCGCCACGGAGGGCGCCTATTTCACCTCGAAACACCTCAGGGGAGTGCATTCGCCGCGGGAGCTGTTTGTCGTGCCGGTCGACGGTGGGAGCTCGAAGGTGAGTGAATCTGGCTCATGGGACTCGCCTTTCGTGGATGTTTTCTCTTGTGTTCCTGAGTTTGACCCCGGTTTCGCGGGCCATACACACGAATGACAAGAATTCGGTGATCGTCCCCAATAGCGAGATTTGGGGTTCGGCCATCCAAGTTTACCACGGAAAATCGTTTCGCTCTTTGTTCAACAAATCAGCCGCCGGGCGGTTTTTCAAAATCGCCGAGTCGGTGATCATAAAAGAATTTTGCGATTTTTTCGGCCAGTTCGCGTGTCAACTCCTCGCAGATGGCGTCCTTCTTTTTCAATTGCACGACATGAGCGCCGGTAAGGCTGGCGGTGACCGCGGACCCAGATGAACCGGTTGGCCAGATCCGCACGTGCATACGCTGTTCTTTCTCCAAAACGTTGATGACCTTGACGGTGGCTTGCACGAAAGCGGCTTCGGTGGCGTCGAGAAAATCCTCCTCGGCGAAGAAGTCTTGAATTTGAATCCACACGACCTGCTCCGCGCCGGCCATCTCTCCGACTTCGCGGCAGCCCCGCTTGTCGAAATCGGGATGGGCCTGTCGCAACGCTTCAATGGTCTCCTGGGGGATGATTTGTTTCGCGGCTTTGTGACGCAGCAACTCTTGGGCGACTTCGTCGGCCAGATAACGCTTCGCCGGCGGCCAGTGGACCCGGTCGTTGTCGTCATCGACCAAGATCAGGATGGGATTTTCCGTCAGCTTGATTTCAGCCTTGACCTTCTGTGTCCGGCCAAATCCCAGGGCATAGAGCATTTGTCCGCCGCCGAACCCGCAGCCCGACGTACAGAGGAAGAGGAAGAACAAAGCGCCGATCGGCCTAAAAAATCTTATCGCGGCGATGCGTCGTGAAACCATTTCACCTACAAGCTAGAGGGCCATTGCGTCGGCGTCGCAGGGACTTCCGCCGGGTTCTAAAACTTCGTCACGCTGCTGAAATTGAACTCCGGCAGGCGCACCGCTGGAAGCAACATTTTCCCACGTTCCATGGTGATGGATTCCTGGGGTTGAGTCGCGGCGTCGATCTGGGCGAAACAACGCAACGGGCTTTCATGGAAGCGGAAATTCTTGACTCCGCAGACAATCTTGCCGTTTTCGACCAGGAAAGTGCCATCGCGCGTCATTCCAGTAACGGTAAGGTCCGTGGGATTGACCATGCGAATGTACCAGAAGTTGGTGACCAGAATGGCCCGGTCCGTCTGGGCGATAAGGTCCTCGGTCGTGCGTAGCGTGGGACCGGCGACGACCATGATCGGGGCCGACGGTCTGGGCGTCGGTTCGACATTGTGTTCCTGGGCGGTGAAGCGATCGTAAAAAAGTTGGGTGAGGACGCCCTTATCAAACCAGGTCATCGGTCGGGCGGCCAATCCTTCTCCGCCGAAACGGGAACCCAAGAGACTGGGATTCGAGGGGTCGTTTTTCAGGGTGACGCGAGAATCCAGAACGGTCGTATTGAGTTTTCCGACGAACGCGCTGTTTCCTTTGTAATAACTTTTCGCGCCGGCGGCCCAGAACATCATGCCAAGGACGCCGGAAACGGCGGCCGGCTCGAGAATCACCGGGTATTTTCCGGCGGGAAGTTCACGCGGGTTCTTGGAAAGAAGAGCTTTGTCCACCGCGCGCTGAGCGCGATCGCGAATGTCGAGTGCGTTAATATCTCGGTGACTGTTAAACGTCCATCCGGAACTATCGTCCGCGGTCGCGGTGAGTGAAAACTCCGATTCGGTCGATTGCTCGTAACCGAACAGGCCCGAAGAAGCGCTCACGCCTCTTGCGGCCACGCCTGAAGTCATGATCCCGGCACCGACAAGACTGTTGGATTCACAACGTTCGATCACCGGTTTGGTGCGCTTGGCCAGGTCCATTGGGGTCGTCGATGCAGTGGAACCGCGATACGTCGGAAGATTGAGATAGTTTTGTTGCGGAAGTGGGGGAAGGTATTCCGGATCATCGGGGGTGATATTGGCGAGTTCCTCGGCCTTGCGAACCACCTGGATCAGCGAGTCCCGATCCAGCCGATTGGTTGAGGCCGAACCGGCTTTTTTCCCATTGGCGACTTGGACCGAAAGCGACGGCCCGCGTTCGGAAACGTGTTGAACCACCTGATTGTTGGCGAAACGTAGGGTGGTGGTTTGGGAGTCATTGAAGTTGACCAGGGTGTGCTCAGCCTGCGAGGCCGACAACACAATGTCCGCGATTCGACGAAACGCCGATTCCGATGCCAATTGAAACGTCATAGTCGGTCACCTTGTTTTCAGCAGCGGGCGAACCGCGCTGCAGTTGGTGGATTGATCCGTCCCACAAAACGTCAGGACGAAGCCGCTCCTTCTAGTTTTACGCCTTTCGGATCGATCACGCGCACGTTGCGAAAGCGGGCCGGTGATGCCGCATGGGTCATCCACCCGGATTGACCGGGTTGGCCCTTTCCGCAGGTGATGAAGCCGTGTTGCTTCCAGTGCTCCTTATTGGACACGGCGTCGCAACTGTTCCAAAACTCCGGCGTGATGCCGTTGTAAATCACATTCTTGAGCATCGCGCCACGTTTTCCGTTCTTGATTTCCCAGAACGCGTCGCCGCCGAACTGGAAATTGTAGCGTTTCTGATCGATGCTGAAGCTGCCGCGACCTTCGATGTAGATCCCATCCTTGATGCCATCGAAAAGCGAATCAAACGAAGCTTCACCCGGTTCGAGGCCGACGTTGGCGATACGCACGATCGGAACCGAGCGCCAACTATCCGCTCGACAGGAACCGCGTGAGCGCTTTTCGCCGATCGCACCAGCCACTTCTCGGTTGGTGGAATAGCCGCGGAACATTCCAGCTTCCACGATCGGCCAACGCTGACCTGCAACGCCGTCATCGTCATACCCCGTGCTCGCCATCGCCCCGGTCCTGGTGTTGTCCGCTATCAGATTGACTTTGGGCGAACCGTATTTGAACGAGCCGAGCTTGTCGGGTGTAAGAAAACTCGTGCCCGCATAATTGGCTTCATAACCAAGGGCGCGATCCAGTTCGGTCGGATGCCCGCAGCTTTCATGAATGGTCAAGGATAAATGTGCCGCGTCCAAAACGAGGTCATAGATTCCGGGATCCGGCTGCCGTGCGGAGACTTTCTCAACGGCTTGGGCCGCGACGCGCGGAGCCTCGCTGGCAAATTTGGCATCAAGAATCAACTCATACCCGGTGCGTACATAGGGAACGCTGAATTCTCGAGATTGGAATTCCGAGTCCTTCTTTGCCGTCCCGCCGAATCCTCCACCGACGGCCAGCAAATCGAAGTCAATCGCACTTCCCTCCGTCGATGCAAAGTGCTTGATATCCCGCTGGGCCCAAAGATGGCCGTTGGAGCGGATGATGCCGTCCTGCTTATGAAGAGTTTCCAGAACTTGCGTGAGCAGACCGCACTTCTCATCGAGCGGGACAGTGAAGGGGTCGATCTTGAACGCCGTAACGACGCGGTCCTTGTGAATCGGTTCCTCCGCCAACTTCACCGGAGATTTCATCAGCGTGTAGCTGGCTCGGGCGATCTCGACCGCCTGCCGGGCGGTTTGATCCACGGCATCCCGAGAGAAATCCGCGCAGGCCGCAAATCCCCACGCACCCTGATACAACGCCCGTATCCCATAGCCGCTATCGAACGAATCCGACACGTCGTCAATCCGCCGGTCCTGGGCGCTAACCGATTGGTTGCGGGATTCAATCAGGCGGATGTCTCCGTATGAGCAACCGCCGGCCTTAACACGCTCAATGGCCAATTGGGCGAGTTCCGGCCAAGTCGCCCGATCGACCGGGCCAAGCGAGCTTTCCGCTATCGCGCCGAATCTCGAGTTGCGCACACTGCAACCCCCGAGGTAGGCAACGGCGGCAGTCCCCGCTGTCAAACTAAGGAAATCTCTTCGGTTCAACGGTTTTCGCGATGTCGGCATGACGCTCTCCGGATGACAATTCCTGCAAACGGCGGTAAGACTAAGCGATGGGGGGCGTGTTGGCAAGGCCTCGAAATGGTGGGGAAAGGGACCGTGGGTCCGTGACTGATTAGGCGGCTGGTTGGCACGCCTCAGGGGGGCATGTCCGCCCCAATGGTGGAGTATGGTTCATGTAGCGGAAGGGAACGCCGCTCTGGAAGCGACCATGCCGCTGACGGTCCGCTCCGCACTTCGTCAAACCGCTGACAGGTCCACCAATTCTATTACTGACCCGAGGGTTCTGTTTCGGAATATTCTCGCGGATGGGTCGAATACCAACTAGAGTGATGGAAGGATCTTGAGAATGGTTCGGGTTAAGGCGGAGTCGAGTCGTGTTGTACGTGGGAGAGGCGCGATGATTCAAGTTTGCGTCATGGGTGGACATGAAGGGCGGTTGCGTCCGGAAAAAAAGGTATATTTCACGCTGATGGGAGGGCTGGAATTGACCAAGCCGACGATCGCCAAGCAGATTTTGTCGAAGCGGAGTCAGCAAAAGTCGGGGCCCGGGGGGAATGTTCAATCGGAGTTTCATCTTTTCATCACCATTATGGGTGCAACGGAAATCCGCGTGCCGACGATGACGGAAGAGTTTTTGGATTTGCGGGAATTGGTGCGCGGCGGGGTGTTGAGTTTGGAGGAGTGTGAGCGATATTTGTCGGAGATGCATCGGGCGGACTTGGCGGTTTCGGCTTTCACGTTGATGGGGGGATTTGAGGAGTCGGTGTTGCCGTCGGAAGAATCGGAAATTGAGAGTCTGGCCTTGCAGCGACATTTGGGAAGCATATCGGAGCGTGCGCAACAGATTCTTCAGACGGGGATTGGTCGGCGCGACGCGGAGCGCTGGGTGGCGGTGAGGCAAGCGGTCCAGGCTTCAGCCGGGGCCCGACCCAACGATGGACTCGCAAATGTCACATGATGTCACCAAGATTGGTGGCGGTCGAAGTTCAACCTATCAACGGTCAGTTTGCCATTTGATGTCGGGTCGATGACCCGATCTACACTGCTCTTCGCGGACGGTGATTAGCCGATCTCCGAACTGGTCAAGGCCCAGTCGCGCGCGAGGACAATGGTTCCCGTGGTCGTGAGCAAAAGCAACATCACGGCGATGCCCCAGGTGGAAACCGCCGGAACCGTCGTGCAGCACCCCGGACCATCGTATCCCGGATCGCACGTACATAATCCAGACCCGCTGATGCCGTCGTCGCAAGTGCCGTTCCCGTTACACGGATTGCTCGCCCCACCCGGGCAAGGCCCGCAGTCGGGTCCGAACAAGCCCGGCCCGCAATCCTGGCACGCGACGCCGACGAAACCCGGATCGCACGTACACTGACCCGTGCCCGAGATGCCGTTGTCGCAGGTGCCGTTCCCGTTGCACGGATTGCACGCCCCGCCGGGGCAAGGCCCGCAGTTGGGTCCGAACAAGCCCGGCCCGCAATCCTCGCACGCGACGCTGACGAAACCCGAATTGCACGCACATTGACCCGTGCCCGAGGGGCCGTCGTCGCACGTGCCGTTCCCGTTGCACGGATTGTTCGCCCCACCCGGACATTCCGCACACATCGGACCGTAGTAGCCGGGATCGCAAACGAGGTTGAAAACGTACGCCGAGCCGGAGTCGGGACCGTTGTCGTCGCCCCCGAAAGCGCCGACGCCGGCTACACCGCCAAAGACGGAAACCGCAGAGCCGAAGAAGGCACCCGAATCCCCGTCCGAAGGGATGAGTTTCAGTTCCTGCACCCATGGTCCCGGCGCACCGGGATTCCAGCGGAATACGTACGCCGATCCGGATTGGGGACCGTTATCGTCGCGCCCATTGGCACCGACGACCGCGACATCACCGGAGACGGAGACGGCATGCCCGAATTCGTCACCCACCACCCCGTCCCAGGCGACGAGTTTTTGCTCTTGCACCCATGATGAACCGTTCCAGCGGAACACATACGCCGATCCGGAGTGGGTGCCATTGTCATCGTCCACGTTGGCCCCAACCACAGCCACATTGCCGGAGATCGAAACAGAATTGCCGAATTCGTCACCCGCCGCCCCGTCGGAGCCCAGGAGCTTTTGCTCCTGACTCCAATTTGGCGGGTCGCCGGGATGCCAGCGAAACACGTACGCTGACCCCGAGTCGGTACCGTTGTCGTCGTCCCAGTAGGCCCCCACCAGAGCCACGTCGCCGGAGACGGAAAGGTAAGCGCCAAATTGGTCAATGGACGCCCCATCCGAGGCGATCAGCTTTTGTTCCTGTTCCCACGACGCCCCGTTCCATCGGAATACGTACGCTGCCCCGTTGCCACCGAAGCTACCGGGGGCCCCCACAACGGCAACATCGCCGGAGACAGACACGAAGGACCCGAATCCGTCACCCGCCGCCGCGTCCAAGGCGGTCAGCTTCTGCTCCTCGCACCACCATGCCCCGCAGATCGATTGCGAAGGGTCAAATCGGAAGACGTACGCCGCGCCGGAATTGGGAGGGATATCGTCGGTGTTCGGCGCCCCCACGATGCTTACGTCGCCGGAGACCGAAACCCTATAGCCGAACCAGTCACCCGCCGCCGCGACCGACGGCAATAGTTTCTGTTCTTGCACCCAAGACGAACCGCTTCGGCGGAACACGTACGCCGAGCCGGAGTCGGAGCCCGCGCCGTCGTCGGCATACGCCCCGACCACGGCCGTGTCCCCGCTCACCGAAACGGTAATCCCGAACCCGTCAAACGCCGCCCCGTCCATGGCGAGCAATTTGGCCGACTCGTTAACTACCTGCCCGGACGCGCGAACTTCTACATAGTCGATCTCGTATTTGTAGATTTGGTTCTGGTTCGGGGAGTTCACCGGCTGGAGGTTCGGGTCGGCCGCCTCGTCCCATGGACCGCAGCCGTGTCCCCAGCCCGTGTAGCAAGGTGCCCA
>JBBTCX010000115.1:0-3318 GCA_038043045.1 Planctomycetota bacterium
TTAACTCCGAAAGCTGAGCCTTTTGCTTGGCGAGATCTGCTTGCTTACGGGCCGTCAAAGTGGCCGCCGCTCCCAAACCCACCAGTTCAATCTTATTGGCGGCGAAGCACTCCCGGACTTCCTGCGGACGGGCGGATAATTCCGGAACCACGGGCAGATGCAACTCGCCGCGAATACCACGGAGTTCAACCCCGTCAAATCCATACTCCACGGCGCGCGTAACAATCGTCTCCAAATCCCATCCCGGACACGCCAACGAACTGAACCCAATCTTCATCGATACCACCTTCTCAACCCAAACGGCAGTTTGTTGTTGGGCTTCATGCACAGGCCGCCCTTCAAGTCGGCCTGAATCTTACTGGTGTTCAATCGAAAAGGAAGCGATGAACCTTGATATATTTAGAAAGCGTCCTGATACTCCATACGCTATGTTCGCTTGCTCCCACGATTTGAAGGGGGTCAATCCCATTGCTAAATCGACTCACTTTGGTGAGACGACGCTTCGAAACCAAACCATACCCAACAAACTTTGGATTGCAGCCAGCGGCGACTTGTGCGAACCGATTAGAAATCTCCATGAGGAAACCCTCGATGCCTTGCGAATTGAGGCCGCGATGGGTCTGGTCGGTGCGCCCGATGCATCAGACTGACATCCCGGCCACCCGCTTGCCCAAACCCGGAAAAAAGTAGAACCTCACGCATCTTGGGACCAGTTCAGCGAACTGCGGGCTTCGGCCCGCGGCTCGCTTGAACCCCGCAGCCCCACGATGGACCGCTCCATGTCTGTCGCGGTTCTGACCCGGCAAGCCGGTCTGATCCGGCACGCCGGTTCGACTGGTCGGTGGCGTATGGAAACCCACAAATTCAGGTGAATCGAAGCGTCAGGGCGTATTGTTTTTATTTTCCGACGCGTTCGAAGAGCATTACTTTGGCGCCTTGGGCGGCGAGTTCGGAATGGTAGCGCCACCCTTCGGAGGCCATTTGGTTGAGGAACAGTTCGACTTCTTCGCCGTAACGTTGATCCGTGGAATGGTTAGGCCAGGGGGTGACGCGGTAGATGGCCGCGGAGGATGGCTTTGGCTCATCTCGTCCCTGGGCGAGAGCTATCACGGTGGCCATTAACATCGCAACTGTGACAAGTACATGTCGAAACCGCATGGGTTCACTCCTTGCAAATGGGTTCTTGGTTGTCTGGTCCGCCTTTATACCCCGGTGGTCGGAAAAAGGTGGCACATGGCGGCCGATTTGGTGAGTGGACTGTGCCTTGTGGATGCAGGAGTGATTTGACCCGTCGATGGAGGTGGGGTAAGTATGGGTATGCCCATTTTCAGTCGCCAAGTGTGGTTCCGGCGCTTGTTTCCGTTGCTGGAAGGCGGGATCGTTTTTGTTATAGTTGGGAGCTGTTCCGGGCTGAATTTGTTTGGGTTGGGAAAAAAAGCGGATACCCCAGAAACAAGATTGGGGTCGAAAACGACATCCAATCCGAGGGGCTATGGATCGCAATTCAGTATTCCCTTGTCCAAGGAAGGCCGCGATGACACGGTGCACGTCGTGCAGCTTGCGTTTCTCGTGGAGCGGTATGACCTTCCTTATAAGGATGTTCGGCACACGAAGAAGATTTGGAATCACGTGGATGAGATGCGGGCGGGAGCTCGGCGAACGGCGCAGATGGCTCGAAATGGGTTGCGTGTCGGTGTAGCGTCGGAGGACTCTTGGCCGGCGATCGCCACGATTCTGCAGGCCAGTGACGCACGTCGAAAGACGGATGAACTCGTGGCGCAACCCGGATTGCCGGTGACGATCTTGTTGGGCACGATTCACGAGTCGGAGTCCTTTTTTAGCTATTCATCGGGGAACGAGTTGCTGGGGAAGACCTTGCCATCGGGCGAAAAACTGATTCTGGTGGATTATGTTTTCCGAGCGGAGCTTGGAGGGACGCTGGACGTCAAGTTGAGTTTTGAAGTTCGGCGCGATCTGGGGGAGATGAATTGGGAACAGCAGGAAGCGATCATTCGGCAAGTTCCGGCCGTGGAGCGGCATGTTTTCGAGGAGTTGGGATTGTTGTTGACGCTTCGAGCGGGTGAGTTTCTCATCGTGGGACCGAGTGAAAAGGCGGATATTCCCTATTTGACCGGAAGCCGTTTTTTCATTCAGGAGTCGGGGGGCGTGCGGTCCGCGGAGACGCTTATTTGCATCCGTCCGCGTCCGTTTCAAACGACGGAGCAGCGGCCGAATCGTTCGTGAAGTCCATGTGGATGGTCGACCCATTGAGTGAATCGTTTGCGTCGCATAGGCATGTGTGTGAGCAGCTCGGGGCGGCCGTGATCGCGATGGATACGACTTTGCGCATTCGGATATGGAACGCGGCGGCTTCGAAATTGTTTGGGGCGGAAGCGCCGTCGATGATCGGCACGTCGGCGGTGCACGTATTTCCAGTGACTTCACGTGACACGGCGGAACGGGTCTTGCTTCAAGCGCTGGACACGGGCGAGACGATGGACTTTGAGTTCTGTCAGCGGGACACGCATGGACAGGATCGCACGTTTCTGGTGATTGTGGCGGCGGTTCGATCGGATTCCGGGGAATGCGTGGGAGTGTCGATGTGCATCCGGGACATCACGCAACGAATCGATCTGTTGGAACAGGTGGGTCGAAACAAAAAGATGGTGGCGTTGGGACAGTTGGCGGGAGCGATCGCTCACTATTTCAACAACATACTGGGCGGGATGATCACCGGGGTGGATTATGCACGGGAGCGGGATGATCCCGCGTTCACCGGAAAGACGCTGCAATCCGTTTCCAAGGGATTGACTCGGGCTTCGGCGTTGGTGAAAGGGTTGTCGGCGTTTTCACAGGGAGACCCCGGGGCGGAGGATCTTTCGGATTATACAGAGATTCTCGCGGACCTTGCCGATGAAGCGGATCGAGAGTGTCATGCACTTGGCATTCACTTTACGTTTCATGCTCCCCAACTTCCGGCGCTGCCGGTGCCGCGATCGCCAGTTAGAACGATCCTGCGGAACATCCTGCAAAACGCCGTTGAAGCCACGCCGAAGGGAGGCGAGGTGACGATGGATGTCACTCTTTCAGATGAGTGGATGGAGACGCGCGTGACGGATACGGGATGTGGACTGGATGAAGAGGCCAAGTCCCGCTTGTTCGAGCCCCTTTGGAGTACGAAGGGCGGATTGGAATCAGGGACGGCGGATGTCAAGGGATTGGGGTTGGCGATTGCGTATGGTTTGGCCAAGTTTCTCGGCGGCACGATCGAGGCCAATTCCGAAGTGGGAAAGGGATCGTGTTTTGCGGTGCGGCTTC
>JBBTCX010000116.1:0-13096 GCA_038043045.1 Planctomycetota bacterium
GCGGGCTTTAGCCCGCGCGACCCGTCTCGGGTACCACTGCTCGTGAGCCGTGGTCCGAAAGCAGCAGAGCCGCGACCGTGAGGGAGCGGAAGGGTGACACTGCCAAGCACCAGCTTGGTAGTCTTGTAGGTCGGGTCATCGACCCGGCCTCCGTTGTAGTGTCATCGTGTGCCACTGCTTTTGAGCAGTGGCTCTTTGTAGTCGTAGGTCGGGCTCGGCCCGACGCCTTATGGAACCAAAGAGAATTGACCGTGAAAAACTACACCGCCAACGAAGTCAAAGCCCTTTACACCCGGCGTCACGAAATCCGCAAAACGGAAACTGCCTCCGTCTACGGCGAAGTCCCCTACGCCAACTACGGCTATTGGCCAAGGGAAAACATGACCGTCCTCGAAGCCTGCGACGCCATGTCCGACCTGATGGCCAAGGAACTGGCCCTTTGTGAATCCGACCGCGTTCTGGAATGCGGTTGCGGTTACGGCGTGACCGCCGCTTTTCTCTCCGCCAAATATCATCCGCAAAAATACATCGGCCTGGACGTTACCGACGTACGCATCGAGGAAGGTCGCCTCCTCCTCCAAGAGCGAGGCCTATCTGAAAAAGTAACCCTGCAAATCGGCGACGCGACCAACCTGGATTTCCCCGACGCAACCTTCACCAAAATCTTCGCCATCGAATGCGCCTTCCATTTCGACTCCCGCGAAGACTTTCTAAAAGAAGCCTTCCGCGTTCTAACACCCGGTGGAATTCTCGTCATCGCTGACATTATCCCGGTCGAGGGAATCGACTTGTCCGCACACACGCCAAAGCAAATTTGCGAATGGCTCTCCGCCGACGCCCAATACTTCTGCAAAGCCAACATCTACAACACATCGACCTACAAGGAAATCCTACGCAACATCGGTTTCGCCGACCCAACCATCTACTCCATCAAGGACAAAGTCATCCCCGCATTCTCCGCCCACTTGGAACAAATCGCCAAAGCCTCACCTCCTGACGCCTGCGCCCGTCGCATGAAAGTCGTCAACACCTTTCGCACCGACTTCATGACCAAAGGCGACTATGTTGTCGCCAAAGCCACCAAACCTTGAACCCTGCGCCAACAATTCGTTTCGAACTTTTGGAATCGGACTCCGATAGTTCAGCCTTCTTGTTTGGACAGCCGGTTTGAGTAAGAATACCCACATGGATAGCTCCAAATCCGTTGTTAATCCGTTTGCATGGGTCTTGCTCTGCGCGTGCTTGGCCTTGACCGCCTGCCGTCAAAACTTCCGATCCTTGCCGAACTGCGACGAAGGGGCTCCAAGTGTCCTTACCGTCCCAGGGGACCACAATGGCGACCTAGGTTTTGATGGTCAATTGAGAACGTACTTGCTTCACGTCCCTGCCGAATACGACGGCGAATCGCCGCTGCCACTCGTTGTGTTGCTCCACGGCGGCGGGGGTGATGCGGATGAAGTCGCCCGGGATACAAATTTTAGTGACTTAGCCGACGAAGGGATTTTTTTTGTGGTCTATCCCAACGCCGTCGACGGGATTTGGGCCGATGGTCGTGGAACAAGTCGCAACGAAATTCGCGGTGTCGATGACGTCGGTTTCATCAACACGCTCGTGGACTGCCTCTCGGGGAAATTACCGGTGGATCAGAAGCGAATTTATTTGGCGGGCGTTTCCAATGGTTCCATTCTGTCCCATCGGATTGCATGCCAACAAGGCGAGAGATTCGCGGCCTTTGCCGGTGTGGCGGGTACTTTTCCGGAGAGAATTCTCGGAACGTGCAATATTTCCGAGCCGATGCCGGCGGTGTTCTTTCACGGCACCTTGGACAATCTCTCGCCGTTTGACGGTGGAGAAGTCGGCTCAATCCGGGGCGGCGCTGTCTTATCGGTTTCAAGCACAATGGAAACCTGGGCCGCGCTCAATCAATGCTCGTCTCTGGTCTTGGTTAGTGACGAACCGAATGTTGATCCGACGGATGGCACTTCGGTCCGACGGGAAACACAAGATGGTTGTTCCGGCGGCGCATCGATCGTGACGTATGTGATCGAAAACGGCGGCCATACCTGGCCCGACGGACCGGGTGGTGGTGGAGAACTTTTCGGCAATATTACCCGTGACATCAACGCCACGCGCACCATTTGGAACTTTTTTCGCCAATACAGTAAACCATAACTGGTTTGTTTCCATCCAAGTGAGACCAACGGCTTCTTCGAATAATGGTGTTCCTCCTACCGCCGGTGGATGAGTCGTTGTCTCAGTGCAAGATGTCGGGGCGATGACCCGACCTACGCGACCTAAAACAGCCTAACAAAACGTCCAAGAGGACCATTTCCTGCGTACGAGGTTGCGCAGGCTGAAGCCCGCGGCTCGGTTTTGTTACAGCGTCTAAGTGTTTAAATAGCAAAGGGTTAAGAAAAGAATGCATGGTTCATTTCCTTCCGAGGGTTCATTTCCAAATGCCTGGTTAGGCAGCGTTCACAAGCCGAGATTGGAATGAACCGATTTTTGGCCCAAAAGCGACTTGTGGCGGCGCAAACAACGGTTATACTTCAGAGCTCGGTAGTTGGAATTGCGTTGAAAGGGTGAGCAGCTTATGTCGCGCGTATGTCATTTTACAGGAAAGAAGACTCGGGCAGGCAATACAATCTCTCGAAAGGGAAAGGCCAAGTACCTTGGTGGAGTAGGCCGCAAAACTACGGGGATTTCCAAGCGAAAGTTCAAGCCGAATATTCAACGCGTTCGAGCGATTGTGGATGGGAAAGTTTGCCGCATCCGGGTATCCGCAAAGGCCATAAAGATGGGTTTTCTTGTTAAACCACTAAAGCGAGATTGGAAACCCAGCGCCTCGCCGGTCGAGGGGCAAGGATCGCCCTCGAAAAGCTAACTCGCGCATAAGTTAAAACACGTCGACTTTTCGTTTCAAACAAGCTGGTTATCGGTCCCTTTAATTGCATTATCGGACGTGTAGAAGGACCGATATATCTCAAATACTTCACCATTTCGCCCGATAATCCAGCGGGAATAGCATCCCGTTTGATTGGAGGTTTAGTCATGCGAAACGGTTCGAACCAAGAAATTCCGCGCTGGGCTCGCGTTGGTTGGTGGGTGTTCCTATTTGTGACTTGCTTGCGAGTTTGGTTCGGCCCTGTTGATTTTCATTCGGTTGCTGATGCTCAAATCCCGGATGGAGGATTACAACGAAAGCAACAACTCGATGAAATCAAAATGACAAACCAGTACTTGTCTGAAATTAAGCAGCTTCTAAAGAGCGGCACGATAAACGTCCGGGTTCAAGGTGCCGATAACAAAGCCGATGCAGCATCGCCGCGCGTACCCGGAAGCCCATAAGTCGGTATTTCAAAGCAACATGATTATCTTTCGATTACTCGCTTTGCCGTTTTGCCTTGTTTTCATTAGCGGCCAAGCGCCTTCTCAGAAACCCACAGAGCCTGTCGCGGATGCGCTGCCGGGAAACCAAAACGTCATCAAGGTCCTCAAGAACGAAATGGTCGAGTTGCACGCCGATCAAATGCCGCTTACGACCGTGCTGAGACTTCTGGCGTTTGAAACCAAACGAAACATCATCGCCTCGCCAAACGTCAAGGGTACGGTGACCGCCGACATTTACGGTGCGAAATTCGAAGACGCCCTCCAAGCCATCCTTTCGTCGCACGGCGCTGCTTTTCGCGTTCTTGGCAATTTTACGTACATCTACACAAACGAAGAACTGGCCAAGTTGGCGGATACCAATAGACCGATGATGACCCGCGTCATTGTACTCAATTATATTACGGCGGCGGATGCGAAGACTTACGTCGAGCCGCTTCTCGGAAAAGAAGGGACCGTAACCACTTCTCCGCCGGCGGACACCGGTCTGACCACGGAGTCCACCAAGACCGGCGGTGCAAGCAGTGCCTCGCAGGATTTTCTGATCGTCACCGCCCATCAAGAGCACCTCGCGGAGGTTGAAAGAATCCTCAAGGAACTCGACGTTCGTCCCAAGCAAGTGCTTGTGGAGGCGACAATTCTTCGAGCGGACCTTGACGACGACAATGCCCTGGGGATTGATTTCACCGTGGTCGGCGGTGTCGATTTGGAAGAGCTTGGCTCCACATCGACGGGGATTACCGGCTTGGTAACCGGAGCGCTGCCACAGGGTCGATTTGAACGATTCAATAGCAACACGTCGACGGACTTTCGCGGCGACGTACCGCAAGGCGGACTTCAATTCGGCGTGATCAAAGACCATGTGGGCGTTTTTCTGCGGGCGCTGGAACAAGTGACGGATACTACCGTTCTGGCCAACCCCAAAGTGCTAACCTTGAATAAGCAAAAGGGCTACGTGATTGTCGGGCGACGCGATGGTTACCTGACAACCACTGTCACTGAAACTCAAGCGATCCAGGCGGTTGAGTTTCTCGAGACAGGAACCCGACTCGTTTTTCGTCCTTACATCGGGGTGGACGGTTTCATTCGTGTCGAGCTTCATCCGGAAGACAGCGTCGGATTCGTCAATGCACAAGGATTGCCATCGAAACAAACTACGGAAGTGACCACCAACATTCTCGTCCGAGATGGCGAGACGATCCTCATTGGCGGTCTCTTCCGAGAGGTGACCACCAGCGCGAAGAAGCAGATTCCGGGACTCGGAAATGTTCCTGGTCTTGGCGGCCTATTTCGTTCAAAAAGTGACAAGACCGAGCGAGAGGAAGTTATCATTCTTCTAACGCTGCACGTGGTGAAAGATCACGCCGCCTATGCCGACGTTTCGAAGGAACAGTTGGAGGACATGGAGCGTTTACGTTTGGGTGCTCGTCGTGGGCTGATGGTTACTGGTCGCGACCGTCTAGCGCAGCGCCATTATCACAAAGCCGTTGAAGCTCATACGCAAGGCAATGATGATAAGGCGTTGTGGCATCTCAAGCTGGCGCAGCACACGGATCCGCGCCTTCTGGCGGCGGTTAGACTTCAGGAAACGATTGTCCATGAAAGAACATGGGGAGATTCGGGCGGCGCCGGAGGACGTGGGTTTATCCATCGGCTTATTTCCAAGGGGACCAGCGACCCGAACCCGATGTTCGAAACCCCACAGTCGAATCACCAAAAGATAGACCACACGGAGCCGCATGAACGCCATGAATAAGCGTATTCAAACAAGGTCGGGTGCTGAAACGTTTGGAGCTCGATGGGTGCAAGCGAATGGCCTTAGATCCATTCGAGTTTTTCAGATTGTTCTTCTACCGACTTTGCTTCTCTTGTCCTCTTGTTCCTCTCTTAAGAAAAAAGACACCAAGGCCGAAGCTCAGCAACATTGGAATGAGGTACGCGGCGGAATCAAATACCGTCTGGCTTCTCAGCAATACGACGGCGGCATGTTTGATGACTGCATAGCGACAACGAAAGAGGTCCTTTCGCTTGATCCAGCCAATTCCTCGGCCTATGCCTTGCTGACCCGCGCGCAACTTGAACGCTCACGACCCGCATCGGCGCAACAAACCCTGAACGCAGCGCGACAGGCCGGTCTTGACTCGCCCGATCTCGACTACCTCCAAGGCGTTCTCCTTGAGCAGTCCGACCGCATGGATGAAGCCTTGGCCCAATACGAAAACGCCTTGAGGAAAAATCCTTCCCAGGGGGACGCATTTCTCGCGACGGTTGAATGTCTTGTCGCGTTGGATCGTCCGCATGATGCGCTTCGGGTGATTCTGGAGCACGGCGAGCGATTCGACGACGAAGCCACCTTGGCGGTACTCGAAGCCCGTGTGCATGACATGCTCGGTGACACAAATCGGGCTACGGATTTGTTGGCCGGTGCTGTCGTTTCAACCCAAGGCGATCCGAGCGTGGCTCAAGAACTTGCACAGCTCCTCATCCGCCAGAAGCGATGCTCGGAGGCAATCGCCTTGATGGGGCCGCTTCTCGAACACCGTATAGCCAAGGACGGAATCCAGTCCTCGTTGTTGCTCGGTTTTGCCGCGTGTCACTTGTCGCTTGACGATCCTGTTGCCGTCCGACGATTGTTGGAGGATTACGCGGCTTCTCATCGGGACGACGCCCTGGCCCATTTGCTGCTTGCGAAAGCGGCATTGGCACTCGGAGATATTCGCGCCGCAAAATCCGCGGCCACCGTGGCTTACGATTGTGAGCCGAATGATTCGGAGATTCAGTTCGTTCGGGCGATCGTGGATTGGAAACAAGGTGAATATGACTCGGCGGAACAGATTGCGGCCCGGTTGATTGGCCGAAATCCGTCCGATGCCGATGTGCATTGTTTGATGGGGGAAATCCTCCTTGCGAAAAAGAATTCTTCCGTCGCTCGAAGTCATTTCGCGCAAGCGTTGGAGATTGATCCCGCTTCTGAGTGGGCGCTGCGCGGAGAAGCAATATGTAAGAATGATTCCCGTTCCGATCCAGGCGTTACACCCTAGTCACAAGATACGGTCTTTCCATGGCTCGGCGTTCCACGTTGGCCGCATAGCGCTTTAAGGCGATCGAAATCGCGGTTGCGTCGTTTCTCGTTTCCGCCGGATCGAGCAACATTTCGATGATCTCAAAGCGGTAGCGGAAGTTTTTTTCGGGGACGATCCAAGCTTGCAACACGGGTGCGCCGCAATGGAGGGCGATTCGTATGGGTCCGGTCGGGAAATACCGCTGTTGTCCGAAGATGGTGACCTCTTCGACTTTATGATGCACTTCTCGCACCCGGCTTACGTCGATGGCGCTGCCGAGCAGGTGGCCTTCCTCCAAGCAGCGATAGATTTCCCGCGGAAAGCTATCGGCAAACAACATCCGTAGGCGCTGAATCTCAGGGTATTTCCGTCGCAATCGGGCCTGGACATATTTTCGGATTGCTCCTTCGTTGCGATCGCGCACGCCGACCGAGCGGTATCCGTTGATGGCCATTAGAGTTCCAATGATGTGTTGCGGACCGAAGTGCGATAGGGCGAGGTATACGCCGCGACCCCGTGCCAAGGCAGCATCCAACAGTTCCCGATTTTCCAGGGTCAACAAACCGGCGGCGCGTTCGCGCGGAAGGGAGTCCAGCACCAGGACCAGGAGCTTGTCGCAGCGGCTGCGCATGAAGAACTCGCGCGTGTGCATTCGCCGTTGGGACGCGGAGGGTTTTCGTTGGATGATTTCCTCCAACGTTGCAACGAACCGCCGTCGCCGTTTGAAGTTGATCAGCCACTCGAGCGTTCCAAACCACCGCCCGAATTGGTAAAGTCCGGCAAGTCCAAACCACGCTGAAATTGCGACGATGAACCCTCTTGCGACTCCAAATGCAATCCTCTTCCACAATCGGTTTTCAATCGTCTGTGGATCGGGCGAATCCAATGAGGTTGTCGCCAAGGTTGAGTCGGCCATCGTGTGTGAACTATGGCTGGCGATTTCGGATCATGCAACTTTTTGGAAAGACATTTGCATGCGGCGATTTTTCGGAAACAGGAAACTATGGGCAAAGAAGCCGCCAAGCGAGGAAGCCTGAGAGAGCCGTGGCGATCACGAAAGGATAGGAACGCAAGAGCGATTTGGTCCAACCAAGCGGACGAAGGCGATTATCGGGTTGGGTCGCATCGGTCGTTACCAAGCGCAAAGTGGGTTGATCGGTGGAAGAGGAGCCAAGGGTTGCCTCTTGATATTCGGCGATCCATTCGCCCACTTCGACGGCGGAAAGATCGAGTTTTGCGGCGTATCGGATGATTCGTTTTCGACGTGAAGGCGTGAGGCGGCCTTCTCGGATTTCTTGAATAAGAAGCGTGCGAAAGATGGAGCGCGCACTCAACGGCGCTTCGTGGGGTTGCGGAAAAGACCCGCGATGAAGACGATCGTCGATTTTCGAAGAGTGATCCGTGGTCATGGCTTCTTTCTCCTGCCTGATGAATCGTAGGCGCCTGTTTCAAGGGATTCGCGGATTGAAGGGAGAAGAGTGAATCGATAAAACGGTATGATGAGCTTCAATTTATGCGGTCATTATCGGCCGGTGCTTTGGGAGGGGCGGACGTGGATTTGTTACGGTTGGATGTGGTCAAAATGACGGGCGCCGATGCGCAATGCGGCGAGGCCGATGAGTATGGCCAAGATCGCGGCGCACCCGCACAGCAGCAACGCCGAATAACTGGGACCGTAGGTGGAGGGCGCGTTTCTACTGTGCCACGTGGCGACACCGACAATTGACAAGAGGGCCGCGAGTACCGCGACGGAAATCAAGAGGTTGACGGTTCCACCGATGCCGTTGGCGATCCGAGCGGCGTTGGGTTCCTTGAAAATGGGGAAGCGTGCACCGAGGCCGATAGCGAGGGCGCAAAGCACGAAGCAGATCGCGGCGGTTACGACCAGATGGGTGACGGCCCATAGCGGTTCCAAGTCGAGCATCCAAGAAGCTAAGAGCATGGCGCTGAGACCCACGCCGGAGGTGACGATCATGGCGAAGACGAATTTGGCGATCAACAAGCGAGACAAGGGCGTGGGTAGAAGACTAATCAACCAGAGCGTGTGTCCCTCCATGGAAGGCAGGGGGTATACAAATCGACAGGTGAACGTGGCGAGGATGAGACTGACGGCGCACAGGTTGAGGAAAGGAATGATGAGAAACCAGCCGGTGCCGCCGAAATGGAGTCGGAGGGTCGGCATGTTGGTGAGGTAAAGAGCCAACAGGCCGAAAAGGATGACCAACTGGCTCCATTGAGTGGGATCACGCAAGAAGCTGCGAAGGTCTTTCGCGGCCATGAGTCGCAAAGCATGAGGCAACCAAAAGAACAGTCCTCCGACCAGTCCGCCCGCCGAGGAGGACGGGACGCGATACACGCCGTCGTTGAACGAGCAAGCCCGATCATAGGCACGGGCGTGACCGGCGGATACGACGGTGACCGCCAGCCAGCTCAAAAAAAGAGCATTGGCGATGGTGACGCCAAGGTAAAGCGCCGCAACACCGAATTTTTGCTGAAGGGCGTGATCAATTCCCGTCGCCACCCAGTAGTTCGGTAAGAAGGCGGACTCCACGAAACTCATTCGTTCAAGGAATGAGCGTAACCAAGTCTCGGTGGCCGATTCGCCCAACTGAAGGCCTCTGAGTCCCCACACGACAAAAACGGCTACGGTAACTCCGCCGATCCAAGTCGCACCTTTGGTCCAACGTCGTGGAAAATACCTCGCGGCTAGCCAGGCGAGAAGCAACCCCAATCCGCCGGGAATGGGAATGAAGGCGAGGAAGAACGCGATGAAGAGGAAGTAAAAAACGGTATCCTCGGTTTGATCCGCGATGGCCAACATCAAGGGGATGCCGAGTAGAATCAGTGACCAACTTGCCAGACCTAGGCTTTCCAAATACTTGAGACTCACTACGTCGAGCGTGGTGGCGGGAAGGGTTAGCAAATAAGGGGCCTCTTTTCGGGTATACAAGGCGCCGTAAGCGATGATGGCATTGGAAAACGTGAGCATCACGAGAATCGCAACGAAGAAAAAGTTGAAGACCAGGGGCATGGCCACGGTTGCTTCAAGCGGCGTTCGTTTGAATTGATCGAAAACCAGCCAGAATAGGCCGTACAGTCCGAACCAAACGATTGCGACAAGTACGACCGTTGCGGTCAACCGCAAGGGGCCTTGGTCGATCGCCTGTCGGAAGGAGTTCATGAATGCTTTCGCTCGGATGCGTAGCAATAATCCCAACAAGACTCGCGGTGGGGAGATCAACGGAACATCAGTCATCATTCGTCTCGGTCAGTTGGAGAAAGATTTCTTCGAGAGAATGTTGGCGGCTGGCTTGGGTGCGGAGGTCGTCGAGGGTTCCCATTGCGATGAGTTCACCTTGATGGATGATGCCTATTCGAGTGGAAACGGCTTCGGCGATGTCGAGGGTGTGCGTGCTCATGAAGACGGTTCCGCCATTTTTAGCGTGTTCGATGAAAAGGTCCTTGACTTCGCGGATGGTGCGCGGGTCCAGCCCAACCATCGGTTCGTCGACGACTAAGACCGTCGGTTGGTGAAGCAAGGCCGCCGCCAGGACCACTCGTTGTTTCATTCCGTGGCTGTAACTCTCGGTGAGTTGATTCAGGAACCCACCGAGTTGAAGTCGGCGGGATAATTCCGCGAGGATTCGGTCTCTACGCTCCGTGCTGATTCCATACATCTCCGCGACGAAGTAGAGAAATTCGCGGCCGGTGAGTTTGTCATACAGAAACGGCTGATCGGGGACGTAGGCCAGTTGGGCTTTGGCGTGGGTTCCGTTGAGACCGATTGCGTGACCGCAGACCGTGACCGTTCCGGCGTCTGGACGAAGCAAGCCGACAATCATTCGGATCGTGGTCGTTTTTCCGGCGCCGTTGGGACCCAGGAAGGCGAAGAGTTCGCCTCTGTTGACGCGCAAGGTCAGATCCCGGACAGCGACGTGCTTTCCGAAGGATTTGGAGACGCCATGCAGATCGATCGCCGGGTGGCCGTTTCCGTTCATGGTTCGTTTTCGTCCGCGCTCTTGATGAACTGAAAGCGACGGGCGGTGCCACGACCTGTCACGTCGAAATCCAGTTCGCGGATAACCCTCAGTTTGCCGAGCATGGGTAAGCTGATCTCTTGTTGTTGGACTTCGCCGTTGCCGTCCACCCAGGCTTTGACCTGTCCGGCTTCGACAATCAGGCAGTTGCCGCTCCATGATCCCGTCTTAAGACGTTCCTCGCCCGTGACTTGAACATGAAGGGACATGAATCGATCCCCCAGGTTCAATAAGGCGGCTATGGGGTTGAAAACCTGCATGCGCCAGGACTGGCCGACTTGGAGGTTTTTCAATCGGGCGAAGGGGCTGAAAGCTCCGGTGACCAGGCCGGATTCCGTGAGCGGCATCTTAAAGGCGCGGACCATCGGTCCGTTTTCCAGGGTAAAGGAGAAGTCGGAATGAAACCGTTCACCATGGAGCTTGATGGGTGTTGGGGTCAGAAAGCTCTCGACCCGAAGGGTGAATTCGTCGAGCACGCCTTCCTCGGTGTAGACGGAAAACACATCCACGCGAATCGGCGTAATGTCCAAGGGAAGATGGTCAATCCAGACAAGGTCCTCTCGTCGGAGCGATTTTTCGTCCACGAGATATTGGGTCCAGATGGTGCCGATGGGGCCGAGTTCGTTGCGAAGCGTGAACTGGGAGCGATTGCCCGCCTCACGAAGCCAAGAATCGATCGAGAGACGCGGGGGTTCCGCCGCGGCCCAACGAGGCCAAACATCTCGGGCCACGAGCCAGGACATGGCCAGGAGCCAAAGGGGTATAATCAGCGCGCCCGTCGAGCGAGTAAACAAAAAAGACTCCCGAATCGTTGCCGACGACATTCGTCCGGCCAAGAGTCATTGTAGGTAGTCGGTGGAAGGGGGGTCAAACAACGATTGCATTGCTCTTGTCGGAAAATGTTGATAAGCAGACGGTCGTGCAGAATGTATTGGAAAAAACCGAGGTTCTTGCAAGAAGTGGGGCGAAGGTGAAAAAGTGGGTTTGCGCACTTTTGGTGGGCATACCGCTTGTTTTGATTGTTGTGGGACTCAGCGCGGAGCGCCGTCCCTCGTGGTATCGGCCCGTTCGGCTGGATGAGGGCGGACTTCAGCAAGCGCGCTTGGACGGATTGTCGTGGATCGACGCGGTCAGCGCGAAAATGGTCCGGGGCGAGGTTTTTGAACTTGTCTTGAAAGATCAAGAAGTGAATCAATGGTTGGCGGTGTGGATTCACGATCGTTCAGAGGTTAATTCGCTAGCTCTCCGAGGTCTGCGCGAACCGTCGGTGGCGTTTGTCGATGGCGCTGTTCGGTTGGGCGCATTGGGTGAAAGGTCCGGATGGCGTGCGATCTTTGGGATCGATGTAGAAATCTTCGCCGTGGGTCAGTCGATAGACTTTCGCGTCGGGAGGGCATCCGTGGGATCGCTGCCGTTGCCCGTGAGGTGGATTGAGGAGTGGATGACGATGCCTCGTTCGTTGGATGAGTGGATCGTTCAACATGCATCCATAGCGGAAAGGGTAGGTGGTGAATCGAAATCATCAACGAAGGGTGCGAATTCACCGCGAAAGGGGTCGATACGAAATGAGTTTGTCTGGCCAAACGGGGAACGGGCGTTTCGAATTGAGACCATCTTTATCCATTCCGGGGTAGCACGAATCAACGTGCAGCCCGTGTAGTTGGCCGCGGATTTGACGTCCCTATCGATCTGCATATGCGATCCGGCGCGTGAAAGGTGCACATCTTATTGGGACTTGATACCCGCGATGGAGTCTTCATCCACGGACCTTCCAAGTAGCGCGAAATTCGGCTATAATGGACATCTTGGTGCGTGGTTCCCGGTACAGGGACCGATGCCTCCAATCACGACCAAGTTGAGTGAGGAGGGGGAATGAGCGCCGAACCGCATCCATCTCGTGTTGCATCTCCACCGGGTCCATCCGCGCGCGGGGAATATGACATCGCTTTGGCACGGCTTGAGCGGGAGATCACTCGGATCGAAGAGTTGCAAACGCAGGGGGGATCGGACCTCGCGTTGGAGTTGTGCGGGGTGCGCGACCGTTTGGTGACGTTGGCGGAACGTGCGTATTCCCATCTCAACGGTTGGCAGACGGTTCAAATTGCGAGGCATCCGGCGCGGCCTGTTCTGCCTCATTATCTTGAGATGATCGTGCGGGACTTTTGCGAGTTGTCCGGCGATCGGTGTTTTCGCGACGATCGCGCCGTTACCGTGGGTTTCGGGCGTATCGCCGGTCACAAGGTGATGGTCGTCGGTCACAACAAGGGGCGAGACACCCACGATCGCGTGGCTCGGTGTTTCGGGCATCCTCATCCGGAGGGATTTCGCAAAGCCCTTCGGGCGATGAAGCTTGCGGAAAAATTCGGATTACCGGTGGTGTCGTTCATTGACACTCCAGGAGCCTATCCGGGGGTGGGCGCCGAAGAACGGGGAACCGCCCAAGCCATTGCCGTGAACCTGATGGAAATGGCCCGTTTGCGCGTGCCGATCATTTGCGCGGTCATCGGAGAAGGGGGAAGCGGCGGGGCGTTGGGAATCGGCGTCGGAGATCGAATCGGCGTGTTGAGTCATTCTTATTACTCCGTCATCACCCCGGAGGGCTGCGCGTCG
>JBBTCX010000117.1:0-3775 GCA_038043045.1 Planctomycetota bacterium
TTGGTTGTTATTGCCATTATCGCATTACTTATCTCGATCTTGCTTCCTAGCTTGTCGAGGGCACGTGAGCTTAGTAAGCGTCTGGTTTGCGCTTCAAACGTAAAGGGTATTGGAACGTCGGCGAAGATTTACGCCAACGAGAATGCCGAGCGTTGGCCGGTTCCCGCTTTTAGGAACGGTTTTATCGATGGAGAGGGGATTGAATTCACCAAGGCGGACAATGGCCGCATGGGGAGCGGGCAGATCGGTTATAAACGATTGGAACAGACTACTTCCGAGACCCCGATGATTCCCAACGCGGGAAGCGTGGAAGTATCGGTGACGAGAGCGTATTGGATGCTTGTTCGGTCGGGCGATATCACCACGACACAGTTTATTTGTCCGAGTAGCGGTGCGGAAATTGCGACGGGAGACATTGAAGAGTTCTATGACTTCGATGACACCAAGAACATCAGCTACGGATATCAGGTTCCGTTTGGTCCGCGCGATACCAGGCCGCGCGAAGGCATGGACAATCGTCAGGTAATTGCCGCCGATCGAGGCCCGTTTTATCTGTCGTCCACCGGCGATCCGCCTTTCAAGACGGCGGGTCAGAACGGTACCGATATTGGTTTGCAGGATCCGCCGAAGAACTGGCGTGCGTTTAACTCGCAAAATCACGGTGGTGGTGGCGCTGGTGAAGGCCAAAACTGCCTCTTTGCAGACGGGCACGCGACCTTTGCCCGACTTCCAGCGGTGGGTATCGACAACGACAACATCTATACCAAGATAGATGGAACCGCCGCGTGGGTGCCGCAGGGGTACAACCGTATCCACGGCCAAACGCCGCATCAGACCTCGAAGAATACTTATCCGGGTCAAAATGTATTGGGTAACGGTGCGGGTCGACATTCGACGACGGACACCTTGATTTACCCATAAATTGCAGGTGATCTGAGTCTGTCATGAATGAACTTGTGGTGGCGGGTGGTGCATCCATTCGCCGCCACTTTTTTTTTAGCGAATGATCTTTTCCAAATGACATGTATGAATTTTTGAAGGGTGGGGACTCGTCTTTGGTCAAGAGGAAATGGCCTAAGCGCGGTGTCATCGGAGTGTTGATCAATCAAGACCGATTGTTGGTTGTTCGTCGGGCGGAGTCCGTGAGCAAAGGCGGATGGTGGTGCTTCCCGGGGGGACACTTGGAGGCCGGTGAAAACGCCCGCGTCGCGGTTCGGCGCGAACTGCAAGAAGAACTTGGAATCTTGATTTCACCGGTTCGACGTTTGGGATCGTTGCGCGTTCAGGACTCCGGACATGTGCTTGCGGTTTGGGAAGTGGCCCATGACTGCGGCGAGATTGCGCCTTCGCCTTTGGAGATTTCAGAATTCCGCTGGCTTACCCCGTCCGCTATTCGGAGGATTCCCCAGGGTTTGCCTTCCAATGAACAAGTCCTCAGAATGCTCGGCGTGTGAAACCGCCGGCTGCGCCGTGTGCTTGACTGTGCCTTCTGTTCAATACCGCAGGATTTCCACCACCCGGCGATCGCCGAATTGGCAGTCAATCAGAGAATGAATCCCGCCGCGCACGGTCCATTTTGATCGAAGCCCCATCCATTTCGGCGAGCACGCCGAAACCAGATCATTCAGAATGGTGTTGGTCACGTCTTCATAAAATATCCCGTCGGATCGAAAGCTCTGGAAATAGAGTTTCAAGCTTTTCAATTCGACGCATTTTTCGTTCGGAACATATTGAAGGGTCAGTCTTCCAAAATCCGGTTGACCGGTCATCGGACAAAGGCTGGTGAACTCGCGGGCGACATGCGTGATGAGGTAGTCGCGGTGAGGACAAGGGTTTTGAAAAACGTCCAACGGCGGTCGAATCGACATGGGTCACATCCTGACAAGTAGGTTCTCGTTTCAAAACTGCAACCCATTTGGCGTTGTTATGTAGATGGGTCACGTTCCCAGTGACGAACTCCGAAAATCCGAAATCCGTTGGTCTATCGAAATCCTGGGTCTTGAGAGCGGCGCTGTCTACCGCAAACTGGTACGCTTACTCCGGTGTTCGGCGTAGTTTACGAGAATGGAGACGAAGGGATTCGAACCCTCGACCTTCGCATTGCGAACGCGACGCTCTCCCAATTGAGCTACGTCCCCAGTATATAGGAACACCCTACCACGAACGGACGCTGCGTCAAGAATGGGAATGGTGCCCGGAGCCCATGAAAGGAATGACCAAACATGAACCGATTGGCCATTGAACCCGAGAATCGCAAAGGCTTTCTCGACCTTGTGGAATGGGCGGGGAACAAGCTTCCCGAACCCGTTACTCTTTTCGTGATCGGAACGGTCGTGGTCATGCTTCTTTCTCATGTCGGAACAAAAGCCGGCTGGTCTGTTCAACCGGTAAGACCCAAGACACAGGTTGTCGGCGGTGGCACCGCAGGCGACTCCGCACAGCAAAGAAAGGTCGAGATCGTCAACGATGCGATAACCGGACGGCCTCTGTTAGAACCTCATGGCGACCCGATTCGCCCGGTAAGTCTCCTATCCACCGACGGATTGTATTGGGTGATCGCCAACTTGGTGAAGAACTTCGTGGAGTTTCCGCCGTTGGGCATCATTCTGACGGGGATGCTGGGGGTCGGGTTCGCGGAGCGGGTGGGATTGATCGGCGTCATGCTAAAAGCTCTGATGCTGATTGTGCCTCGCCCGTTGCTCACCCCGACGATCTTGTTTCTGGGCGTGAATTCTTCGCTCGCGAGCGACGCCGGCTATATCGTGCTTCCGCCGGTGGCGGCGGCCTTGTACCTAGCCGCTGGTCGGTCGCCGCTGGTAGGAATTGCCGCTGCCTTTGCTGGAATCGCGGGCGGATTCAGCGCTAACCTCCTCCTCACTGCCAGCGACGCGGTCATGGCCGGCTTTTCCACGACGGCGGCCCAAATTCTGGATCCGAAATACTCCGTCGCACCGACTTGCAATTGGTATTTCCTGATCGGGTCAACTTTCTTGCTGACCTTTGTCGGTTGGGCGGTCACGTCGTGGTTTATCGAGCCAAGATTGACCCGTAAGTTGCGCGAGGAAAATGCCTTCGTCGTGGCAAGCGGCAATGATCTATTGTCCCAACAATTGACCCCTGAGGAAAAACGCGGTCTGCTGATTTCCGGTTTTGTTTATGCCATGGTCTTGGCACTCATCCTCGCGGCCATCCTGATTCCCGGTGGGCCGTTACACGGCAACGACCCGACGGACCCCAAACGATATCGCTGGGTTCAAGCCATCATTCCGATCATTCTCGTTTCGTTTCTTATTCCCGGCATCGTCTACGGCATTTGCGTCGGATCCATCCGAACGGAAAAGCACGTGCTGAAAGGGATGGTCGAATCCATGGCTTCGATGGCCTCGGTGATCGTTCTGTCCTTCTTCGCCGCTCAGTTCATCAAAGCCTTCGATTATTCCAATCTCGGCAAAATGCTTGCGATGATCGGCGGTCAGGCCTTGGCACGATCCTCTTTGAGTACACCCTTGATGTTGGGTGTTTTCATGCTCGTTTCCATGTTCATCAACCTGTTCATCTCCTCCGCGACAGCCACCTACACACTGCTGCTGCGCCGCACGGACACACCAGCGGACACCATCGTGATCCGCGACAAGACACCCAAGTCGCTCAAACCCACGGCAGCCACGCAGAGTCCAGCGGGCCCCTCGCCCAACCATATCCGCGCCATGAAGGCCATGCTCATTGCCATGGCGTCGGACCGGGTTCCGGCGGACATCCGGGTTGAAGAAACCAG
>JBBTCX010000118.1:0-7941 GCA_038043045.1 Planctomycetota bacterium
CGGTTCGAAGAGCGCGAAGCTGTCGGATCAACTCCGTGAGTTCTGGGGAGCAAGCGTGACTCGCCGACCTTTGTACGAATTCAGTGTGTATCAAGCCGAGAAGTCGCTCCACTCGCACTTTCAAGTGACTACGCTGGCCGGGTTTGGATTCGATGACATCACCCCCGCCCTATGTGCCGCCGGAGAAATCGTTCAGTATCTCAACGAGACTCAAAAATCGGCCCTCGGACACCTGACCGACCTTAAGCAACGCGTTCGCGGCGATACCCTCTTGCTGGACCATTGCACCTTTCGAGCCTTGGAAATTGAACGAAGCCTGCGAGGAAACTCGCGCGATGGGACCCTGCTGTCCGCCGTGGATCGAACCGTGCATCCGATCGGAGCCAGAAAACTGCGAGAATGGTTTTGTGCGCCTTTGACGGATCGAACACGAATCGAAGCCCGGCAGGATGCCATCGCCGTCCTGATCGACGAAGATGCCACCAGGCGACACCTCCGCGAGGCCCTGAAGAAAATGGCCGATGTGGAGCGTATCGCCGCGAGAGTCTCCCTGAACCGAGCGACGCCGCGCGATCTCGCGGGCCTTTCCCGAACGCTCCAACTCCTGCCCAGCGTCGTCCAAGCCCTCGCCGGAATCGACCGCGGGTTGCTTTTGCAAATCACGCGCGATCTATGCGGACTTGATGAGCTTCGGGAACTTCTGTCGCGGGCATTACGAACCGATCCCCCACCGACCGCAAGAGAAGGCGGCGTCATCGCCGACGGATTCGACGCGGAATTGGATCGTCTTCGTGCGATCGGCCACGACGGGCAAACCTGGCTGGCGGACTATCAACGACGCGAAATCCAACGTACCGGCCTCACCAATTTGCGAATCGGCTTCAACCGCGTCTTCGGCTATTACCTCGAGATTTCCCGAAGCGGCCAGGAGAAAGTCCCTCCGGATTACGTACGCCGACAGACCGTCAAAAACGCCGAGCGATACGTCACCGACGAGCTCAAACAATACGAAACCGAAGTGCTCACCGCCCGCGAACGAGCGGACGAATTGGAAAATCGCCTCTTCGACAAACTCGTCACCCGCGTTCGTGAAGAAATCTCGGCTCTTCAACGAGTGGCCGACGCGATCGGTCAACTCGACTGCCTCGCATCCCTGACCGAGTTGGCCGTCGAACGCCGCTATGTCCGACCCATTTGGGTCGACGACGGGCGAATCGAAATCAAGGAGGGTCGACATCCGGTTCTGGAGCAAGCCCTCGCCGATCGACTCGTCCCCAATGACACCACCCTGTCACCTCTTGACGCCCGCGTTTTCGTCATCACCGGACCCAACATGGCCGGAAAAAGCACCTACATCCGACAAGTCGCGCTGCTCATGCTCATGGCCCAGGCGGGATCGTTTGTCCCCGCAAAATCCATGACCTGCTCCATCGTCGACCGTGTGTTTGCGCGAGTGGGTTCCGCCGATGAGATCATTCGAGGCCAATCCACCTTCATGGTCGAAATGACCGAAGCCGCCAACATCTTGCACAACGCCACCGACCGATCGCTCGTCATCCTCGACGAACTAGGCCGCGGGACCAGCACGTTCGACGGCCTCGCCCTCGCCTGGGCCATCACCGAACATCTTGCCAACATCATCCGCTGCAAAACACTGGTCGCCACGCACTATCACGAAATGATCGAATTGCCTGAACTGATTCAAGGCGTTCGCAATTACAACGTCGCGGTTCGCGAAGTCCCCACCCCTGACGGCAAGGAAACGCACATCATCTTCCTGCACCGCATCGTCGAAGGCGGCGCCGACAAAAGCTACGGTCTCCACGTCGCCAAACTCGCCGGAGTGCCAAACGCTGTCATCCAAAGAAGCCGAGCCGTTCTCGAGGAACTACAAAATGGACTAAACCGCGAGATGAAAACACGGACCCTAGCGGTTTTCAAATCAAACCCTACCGGCCAATTGATACTATTCGACGACCCGCCAGGCCCTCTTCTCACTGAACTTCGACAACTCAACGTGGACTCAATCGCGCCGCTCGATGCTCTGCAGCGGCTCTCCGATTGGAAAAAGAGATATTCTTAGTTCTTTCTCCGCCGACACGGCCTCTTCTTGACGACTCAACCATGCGCCTTCGCCCGCCCCGTCAGCGAATTTCGCACCAATCCCACCAGCGCCGCTCGATCTATCGGCTTCGAAATGTAATCATCCGTCCCACACTCGGCCGCCCGTTCAACATCACCCGTTTCATTCAAAGCCGTCACCATGACCACCACAATATCCCGCGTCTTGGGATCACCCTTGACCCGCTTGCACACGTCAAACCCCGACATCTTCGGCATCATGATGTCCAACAGAATCAGATCGGGCGATTCCTGCTCCACCTTCTTCATCGCCTCCAACCCGTTCGTGGCCGTCACCACCCGAACATCCGGCAGGTCCTCCATGTACACGCAAAGCAATTCCAGATTCTGCGGATGATCATCCACCACCAGAACCGTATACTTCATTGATCCCGCGAACTTATCAGCAGCCATGGCTCTCTCCGTGCAAAGTTCTTGGTACTCTAATCCGCGGTCGTGAGATGCGGGTTTCAAACAACTCTAACAGCGGCCTTGCTGGAGCATCCTGGACGATTGTCGCCGCCAAAAGCCCAAGAATACGCCGCTTACGCCGATAATCAAAACCATCCCCGGTTCGGGAACGATCGTAACCGTCGCCCGGCCATAGAGCGGCTCCGGCACGCCACGCAAACCCACGGCGCTATAGCCGCCGTCAATCCTGTTGTCCACATGCGCCACGTACGTTCCGTCTTCCAAAGCTGCAAGGTCAACCGTCAAAGTTCCCACGGATATTTGATCCACGAAAATCGGGGCTGAACGAATCATCCCGACAAGTAATATGCTGGGCAAACAAAGAAAATCGCACGGAGAAACCGACCATCCAGCGGCCGGATGAAAACTCATGATGGGTAGATCGCCGGTGTTCAAGAGGATGTCTGCTGAATCGAATCCTTCGAAGTCCGGGTTCATCGACACCACAAGATCGAATGCCCCCAACTCGGAAGCACTTCGGTCCAATTCGACCACGGAAGGATCGAATACAACCGTCCCACCGTGTGCAACGGAACCAAAAACAAAAAGCGAAACATATATCGAGGTTGTTTTCATATGGGGCCACTTTCTCAAAAGCAATTGGCTTTTCGAAATCCCCCTCATTCTATTTCATCCTCCACAGAAATGAAAAGGACCGGAGTCGACTTTCGTCGACCCCGGTCCCGTAACTCGCATTCACGGTAGCTAGCTTTTTGCGTCCGGAAACCTCAGCCTATCCGCCAAGGTTGCCTCTACCTCTAAGACCGTGCGGGCCGGAATCCAGCACCGCTCGTCAACGACCCTTAGGCCGTTCTGCGACGACGCCACATGGCCGCCAGTGCGCCAACTCCGAGCAACGCCAACGTCGCCGGTTCCGGCACGATCGTGATCGTCGCACGACCGAACAACGTCTCGGGAACACCATTACGGCCAATCGCCGTAACTCCGCCGTCCGTATCGCTGCTCACCCCGATGGCATAAGTTCCTTCGTCAAGTCCACGAAGGTCAACCGTAACCACTCCCAAGTTCACTTCAGACAAAGCCAAGAGAGTCGGCCGGCTTCCAGCAAGATAAACGTCGTACGGATAAAACCCCAACCCAAACGTAGGTGGAGCCACAGAGGTTGCGAAACTGGCCCAAGCCGGATCATACTCGAAAGCCGTAATCGGCAAAGTGTCCGATCCGATGAGAATATCGCCGCTATCAAATTCGGTGAAATTCGGATCCACTTTTACCGAGATTCCCAGCGAATCCGGCACCGGGTTCGGCGCGCCGGGCGCAATGCTGAATACCGACGCGTCGGGCGAAAACGTCACTACCCCGGCGTGCGCTTGAGTTCCTGCAACCGCCACTACTCCCAATAATGCTACCGCGAGTCTTCTCACTTCTAGTTCTCCTTTCAAGTTACCAAAGCTCGGTCGAAATTCGTCGATGAACCGTCTCGCAACCCGCGACTCTTCTTTCCGCAACCGCAAAAGCCGCTGGTTGCTTCATGCAGGGTCACTTTCGGAAATCTTCAAACTCGAACCAGGTACACCCTCCGTCCACTTAGAGCTAACCTTACCGTGTAAGGCCGCTTTAGTCTACGAGGAACACAACAAACCCCAATTCCCTGTTACTACGGCAAACAACTCTGCATCGTCGGCTTTGTCGGCGCAAACGACGGAACCCGAGGATTCACCGCTCCCGAGTCGATCGCTTGAACACGACCGTCGCCGTTAATATCTTTTCTCGGATCGCAGTTCGAAAAGCAAGGCACCGCTGGATTAATAAATCCAGAATCAATTGCCTGAACGCGATTGTCATTGTTCGCGTCGCCGATCATCATCACAAGGTCGACCTTGAACGGATCAACGTTCGGCCAGCCCACATTGCGAACACAATACCATTTGCGGTGATCCAAAGCCGAATCGCCGTTCTCCCGAACACGAAGTACCGTGCCGTCGGTTTCGACGGTGAATACGAAACTAGCACTAAGATCGGGACCGAAAGCTCCGGCTGCCAAAAGCTCGTTCACCTGAACCTGCCCGGCCGCCGGCGCCACAATCGGACTTCCCACGAATGTCAATAGGGCGAAGTTATTTTGCGTCCGCCACCAGCTTTGCCCACATGCGGGGGAACTCATATTGAGAACTGCATTTGTCGGAACCACCGTCATCGCCAGCGTTCCGCCCGTCAAACCCGCGTTCGGACGATGAATCTGAACCGCACCTTGCGGATCGCCATCTAAACCAAACCCCCAAATTATTGCCCCGCCCTTGTTCTGATCCGGCTCATCCGAATTCACCACATTGAGCTGATAAGTGGCCGGCGCCATCGGCATCGTAATATTCAAGCGACCGATTCTCACGGCCGTACCATTCATGGGAATGTTGAACTGAGCCATTGAGTTCGGGCCTAAGTTCGCTTGATTCTGGAAAAAGTAAGTCGCAGAAATAAGATTCGGACCCAGCGGCCCCGCGTCATTTAGATCGTCATCGACGAACTGGCCCGCGCCGGCAGCCGGCAATCCGGAAAAATCAAAGCCGCTAATTCCGCCAGCCATCGCCGGCAGCGTGATTCCGGACCGCAGCAACGGCGACGTATCACTGAAATCACCCTGAAATAATCGCAAAAGTCGATCGCCGCTTTCGGCTGGACTTTGAGCGATCATCACATCCACCACGACCGCTTGCCCGGGCGCAAACGATCCCGGTGGATTTCCCGGCGGCGTCGCAACCAGATCAATTCGCGCACCAGCAAACGTGGAAGAGAACATTCCCAAGGACAGACAAAGCGCTAAACCCCGTCGTAACATTCGCCTATTCTCCAAACTTATCCTGGACAACCTAGTCTTGGGGAAGCCTTCGTCGATAACCTAAGGCCTTCTTACCCCCTCCATGCAACCTCACCCACGTCGGTCCGCGCATCTGATCGCCACACCACCCTGTGACGTATGCTCACGCACCCTGCATTCCACACCCCCACTTTCGAGCCGGGCGTCGATGCATCTAATACTGCTAATTTAAACCGGGTGGGGTGTCACAGTCAAGCGCCGGTCTTGTTAGTTCTTACTTTTTTTCTTCACTTTGTTTTGACCCATAGAAGCCACCCACCCCAATACTCCAGCTACGCCCGATAATACCAAATCTCTGCGATCGCCAACAAAGGCTCTTTCTCCGTAAAACCACAAGCTTCTTTTAGAAAAGTAGTTATAGAAACAATAATCCGGTGGCGCCACACGCGCACGACGCGAGAAAGCCTCTTACCGACAATAAATATGGCCACCAAACCCGTTTTAGTTATTGAACATCAACCGCAACAGGCCCGATAATTGCCAATCTAGCTCTTGCTTACATTCCCCCAGACAACTTTCCCAGGTTCACGATCGAAATCCATGTACGATAGATTATGAATCGTCCGTGTTTTCGTCCCAAAGCCCCAATTCGGCAAACAGCCCTTTGCGGACCAGAACACGTTTTGAAAACTCGTTTTCTCTTGAACCAAGCCGACTCAAGATCGAGACCGACTTACCCGATGCAAAACCGACGGAGCAACTCTGTGAAAAATAGCGACGATCGCCGCGTCGAGACGCAACCTTAGTGCCGTGTCCCGTCATTCGCCCGTACTCCGAAACCCCGTGGTACGACGGAGCGAACGGAAACCGAAAAGAAAACAGGAGTGATGCAATGACCGCTGTGGCAACGACGGACATCAAACAAAACCAGTCGACCAGCAGAATCGGCGGATCAGCCGGACGAAGTCATCATCTCGCACAAATTGTGAGTTTTCGACTTGCCAACGAAGAATACGGATTGGACATCATGGGCGTCCAAGAAATCATTTTAATGGGCGAGATCACCGGCATTCCTGAAGTCCCACCGTACATCCGGGGATTGATAAACCTTCGTGGAAAGGTCATCCCCATTGTCGATTTACGAAAGAGATTCGCCCTTCAAGCCGGAGAACCGACAGAGCAAACGCGCATCGTCGTCGTCAATACCGCCGCCTGCACGTTTGGCATTATCGTGGATGCGGTCAACGAAGTCCTTCGCATTGATACCGAACAAATTGAACCGCCGCCGACGGGCCTCTTGGGACGCGAGCAAGCTTATATTAAGGGCCTCGTCAAAATGAAAGACAAAATCATGATCCTCCTCAGCACCGAGAAGATGTTGAGCCAGGAAGAGCAAGTAACACTTACGGAGGCTGGCGGACAGTCTTAGTCCATTGGCCAATAGGTTATCCGCTTAGCGTACAATCGTAACGAGCGGACCCTTGCAATTCGCCCTGTTCGGGGTCAGGACGAACTTTTGAGATAGATCGGGATGTTTGCCGGAGCCCACTCCGCGCGCTAACTGCGCGCGGCTGCGGATCCGTCGAACCCATTTTTAACGAGCGCGGGTCAAGCGAACCTTCACGTCGTTCGCAGATTCCGCGCGCGGTGGTGCAGATCAACTCGTCTTTTTTTGGGGAGCACGGTTTCATGGCAGCGAGCACATCGAAGAAGGTCGTCAACTCAGATCGGTTTGGGTTATTCACCGGCGACGAGGAAAAAGCGACGGGGGCGTTTACGCGGCTGAAGGCCGTCGTCGACAACCTCGGCACCAACGTCTTGATCAGCAATTCCGATTTGGAATTGGTCTACATGAATCAACGGTCGGAGGATACCCTTCGCGCGATCGAGGCGGTCATTCAAAAAGAGCTCGGGTTGAGCGTGGATGAGTTGTTGGGGTCGTCGTTGGATCAATTCCACAACGTACGAGCCAAGGAGATTCGCAAGACCCTTTCTAATCCCAAGAATCTTCCCATCAAGACGGATATTCGCCTGGGGGCGCTGTCGCTCGCGCTCGAAGTTAATCCCGTCTATGACGACAACGGCGACTACGCCGGACAAGTCGTGAATTGGGAAGACGTCACCGAAAAGCGACGTCTCGAGGCACGGAACCTAGACTACACCGGCCAGCTCACGGCCATCCGCAACAACCAGGCCGTCATCGAGTTTCAGATGGACGGAACCGTGCTCGCCGCCAACGATCATTTTTGCAACGCGCTGGGCTATCGCCTGGAAGAAATCAAAGGTCAACATCACCGGATTTTTTGCGATTCGACCTACACCGGGAGTTCTGAATACAAGGAGTTTTGGGCAAAGCTCAACCGCGGCGAATACGTCGCCGGCGAGTTCAAACGAATTCGCAAGGACGGCAAGGACATTTGGATTCAGGCATCTTACAACCCCATCCCCGACGAAAAAGGAAAGCCGTTCAAGGTGGTCAAGTTCGCCATCGACATCACTGCGGATGTCATGGGACGGCTGGACATGGCCAAGAAAGAGGCGATGGTCACCAACGCGCCGATCAACATCATGTT
>JBBTCX010000119.1:0-18887 GCA_038043045.1 Planctomycetota bacterium
AGCGGGCTTGCCACCATAGTACGCGTGGACTTCAAGGGTGCGGCCGAAGAAATCACCCGAACGCTCGTTGACGATGTCGAAGCGCCGATCGTGGACTGGAGCCTCGCGGACCGAGGCACGTTGCTTAAGCAAGAGATGTTTATCCAAATCACCGAGCACGATGCGCTCGGCCGCATGATCCGACATTACAACTGGCACCGCGACACCCCCGGTCAGCCTGGTCACAACAGCCGCGTGGCTGTTTACGTGCCGAAGTACAACGAACGCGGGGTGTTGGAATCCGAGACCCTGCACGTTCAGGCAGTCAAGCGGCCTGGTGCAAACGGCCGCGCGAGCTTCGATCCTCACGCCGATACGAAAAAGAATGTACAGGCCATCAAGCGCATCACTTGGAATGCCAAGGGCCAGAAACTCAGCCTCGAACTCGGCAACGGCACCACGACACGGTACACCTATGATTCCGAGACCTTCCGCCTCACTCAACTCTATACCCGGCGCGATATGCGCTTCGGCTCCGATTGCGCCGGTGACCCCGATGCGTCGCGCCCAGCGCGCCCGTGCGGTGTGCAGAACCTGCACTACACCTACGACCCGGTAGGCAACATCACCCACATTCAGGACGATGCCCAGCAGACCGTCTGGTTCGCCAACCAGCAGGTCGAGCCCAGCAACGATTACATTTACGACGCGCTCTACCGCCTGATCGAAGCGACGGGCCGAGAGAATAGTGCGGCCGTGGGCGCGCCGCCGCACCGCGAAGGCCCGTGGTCTACCGGTTCAATCCCGTCGCCCGACGCAACACGCAACTACACCCAGCGCTATGGCTACGACAGCGTGGGCAACGTCATCACCATGCAGCACATTGCGGCCAACTTCCCCGGCGAACCAGACGGAAGCTGGACGCGTGATTACGCTTACGCCTTCGACGACCCCGCGCAGCCCGCCAGCAACCGCCTGTGGCAAACGTGGGAAAGCGGCGATCGCACGAAGGCTGTCACCTACCGCCACGATCCACATGGCAACATGCTCAATTTGGCCAAAACGGAACCGGGCCTGGACATTCGATGGGACTGGCGCGATATGATCCGTGCGCTCGACCTGCAAGGCGGCGGCGACGCCTTCTACAACTACGGTATCGACAAGCAACGCACTCGCAAATGCCTCAAACGCAATGGCAGCGGCATCGAAGACCGCATCTACCTCGGCGGTTACGAACTGTACCGTCGCACCGTATCCGGCGCCGTGGTTGAGGAAATCGAATCGCTGCATCTGTTTGAAGGCGAACAAAGAGTGCTGTTGGTGGATGATGTGATCGTCGCCGCGCCGCAAGTGGGGCAGAACGGACTGAAGGTCAAGGAACAGACTCTGTTCCGTTATCAATATGGCAATCACCTCGGTTCAATCAGCTTGGAATTGGATGAAAACGCACAGGTAATTTCGTATGAGGAGTTTCATCCGTATGGCACGAGTGCGTATCGACTGATGAATTCCGCGACGGAGGCGCCGGCGAAAAGATATCGATATACGGGGATGGAGCGGGATGAGGAGAGCGGACTTTGCTACCACGGGGCGAGATACTACGCGCCGTGGTTAGGGAGATGGATAGGCTGTGATTCAGTGATGAACACAAACCTTTTCTTTTACGCAAATAATAACCCCGTCGTGCTCATGGATCTAAATGGGCGCTCCCCTAAAGTGAGCTTCTTTGATTCGTTTGCGGCTCTGCTCCGGTATGATACCTCTCAGATCGCAGATCCCAATAAGCAATCAGAAGCAGCAGTATATAGACAACAACTCGAAGTCAATTATGAGAAAGCTAATGACCAGAAACTCGAGGAAGTCGCCGAAAAGGCCAGCGCAAGTCCGAGTTGGTGGGATCGATTCAAAAACACGGTCAAAGAAAAAGCAAGTGGCGCACTAGATTGGGCTTCAGAGACAAAGGGAGGAAAGGCTGTCTCTGAGGCGGATGAATCGTTAAAAAGAACTGCTGGTAGCGTCGGCGCTGAAACGTTAGACAGCGCTTTTGGTGGAATTCAGCGTGGGAGTCAAGAACGGCTGGGCTCTAGCATTTCGTACTATGAAACCCCGGCGCATTTGGGCCGCGAGGTCACAGAACTCGGGTATGAAGGTCTTCGCAACAACGTGGTTGCGGGTGCAATCGGTAAGACAGCTCAAGTGGTCTCCGGTACAGTCACCCAACTTGCCGGTAAGCGAGTTAAGTCGTGGACGGCTAATGTTTTGGTTGGCGTGTCGCGAGAGCAATTTCGGAGAAACGCCGAGAAAATTATTCGGGATGCAGTTAAGAGTGGGAAAGGTCACCCGTTGGAACGGCTCCTTGATAAAACAGGAAAGTTCTTCAATCAAACTGCTAAAGGGACAACGAGCGAACACTGGTGGAACGATCCGAGATTTGTCGAAGCTGGCCATGTGGTGAGCATGAAATCTGGTGAGTCGGAAAAGCTAATTTTAATGACAGCGGAAAAGAATCGAAAGATCGCGGCGACAATTGAACACCCCGATATTGGCGGGCACATGGCATTGCCATCCGAAGCATTAGATATTGGCGGAATCGCTGTCGACGTTGACCTGGCCAACGATCTAGTTAATGCCGGTTACCTTGATGCGCAGGTTGTGCAGAGCGCAACATTGATACACTTTTGAACTTATCAGCAAGCGTAAGACGTAGGGATAAACCACGATTATGGCACTCAGACTCTTCACTGACCTGCTCAACACCCTCGCCAAAGTGGCCGGCGGGCTGAAGGCTATCGTCAACCTGCCCAAGGCGGGGCGGGAGCGGCAGGAACTGGAACATTACACGCTGGTGTAAACGAACGCGTGCGATCTTGCCCGAAGGGATTGCGCGAAACGAACTGAAGGGAGATCGACATGCGAGCGATTCAAGCACCCATCAAGCCCGGCGAAGACGTCGCCAATCTGCAAGACGCACTTCTCGCCTTGTTCGAAAAGGGCATTATCTGGCCCCGCGATATGCAAGACCTCCCCACTCCGGATGAGCTGCAGAAGCTCAGCGATGGTCTCAGGCGGGAACGCGTGAAGTCGCAGCCCGGCGACTTCACCGAGCAGTTCGTTATGAACTTCCGGATTCAGCAAGACCCGAGGGATATCCCGCGCGACGGAAGCGTGGATGAAAACACCGCCGCCAAACTCAACTATTGGCTCAAGAAACTGAAGCTACTCGACACCCCTGACATCCCCCAACCACCAGTCGTCCACGAACCCCCCGACATTCCTGAACCCGAAGGTTTCATTGTTCGGGGCACTGTGACTAATTCAGATGGACAGCCCTTGTCGGGTGCGATTGTTCGTGCGTTTGATCGCGATATGCGCAAGGATCAATGGGTCGGGGAGAATGTGACAAACATTCTAGGTCAGTTCGTCATTAGCTACGGCCCGTCGCAGTTCGCCACCGGGGATGTGCCCACCGCTTCAGCCCCTTCCCTAATCGTCCGAGCTTTCGTGGGTGACCAGCAGATCGGCAACGACGTTACACGCAAGCCAGCAGAGCGCGTCGAAATTATCCACTTCCAAGTACCAGCACAGGCGCTGTCCGACTGGGAAAGGACGTGCGCCGGCGTCATACCGCTGCTGATGGGACAAGGCGAGGGAGACAAAACGCTGCCTCCGTGGGAGATCAATGACCGTGACCTGGACTTCATCGTGGAAGAGACCGGGCTGGAAAGAGAAAACATCCGCCTTTGGGCGCTCGCCTTCGCTGTAGGTCGGGACGCCGCGTTAGTCATGTCGCCGGTGGGTGGGACCGGCGCACCGACTCACGCACTTCCATTTTCGGGCAACGCAGTTGAGCTATCAACTTTCGCGATTTACTATGGCTGGTTTCAATTTGGTCATTCGACCGAGCCCGTTCCGTTGTGGGCGACGCCCACAGACACGCTGGTCGCGACGCTCAAATCTGCAATTCTGCAAGGAGTCGTGCCGTCGAGTATCAGCGCACACCTGGACAGCATCCGCGCACGAATCGAGCAGATCAAACTCGACCGCGTCCTCCAAGCACCCGCATTTGGCACTGCCGCCAGCCTCGGCGACCTGTTCGCCACGATGCCGGTGCAGCTCAACCCGGATCAGCAACGCGTCATTGCTGCCGCCGTGAACGAGTTGCGTCTCGACGACCCGAAGCTGGTCGAGAAGATTGCTGGCATCTCCGGCTTCGATGGGGATGCAGTCGGAGTGGCGCGCACCTTGCGGATCGGCGCACTGACGGGAGGCCATTTGCCGCTCGCCGGGGCACTCCAGAGCAGGCTACAACTCGCGGAGGAAAGCGAAGGAACGCTGCGCCCACTGGCTGCGCTCCGGTCCGACGAGTGGATCGACCTGGCCTTCACTCATGGCACGCCGAACGTCGCCTACGCCAACGCTCTGGCCGCAATTGTTGAGCGGCAGTACCCGACTGCCGCGCTTGCCGCGCACGTTGCAGAAGGACGACGACTTTCGAAGCAGCCCCTGCTGGCAGACGTCGGCACTTTCTTGCGCGACAACCCGGACTTCGACATCGAGACGGCAAACCTCAACGTGCTCACAGAGCAGGCGGAGCTTGGCGGCGTTGGGCAACCCAAGCAACTTCAACTTGTCGAGGGGCTGCGCACGCTCAAGAACATGCACGTACTTGCCAGTTGGGACGAGACAGCGACGCTGTTGGAAAATGATCTTCACACACCGCATCAACTCTTGGCTGCCGGGCCAGGGCAACTTACGGCTTTACTCGATGGACAGCTCGCGCCAGAGCGGGTCACGGCCTTGTACCGCCAAGCCGAAGAGCTTCACAACGTGACCTTCGCCGCTATCACAGCAGCGTTTTCGCCGCTCAGCGGGCCCCGGGTACTTCCTGGCCAGTTCAGCTTTGTTGCTGAAGGCCGCGAGATCAATCCGGACGATCTGGGCGGCGGGGGTTCACCCACCATTTCGCCGGAGCCATTCCCTGACGACGACGGCTCGGGTGGTTCCCTTGGCTTGAAAACTTTGGAAGAGGTGCTGGCGTCTCGCGGAGGAGAGTTTGACCCGAAGAAGGCCATCACCCTTCGCGAGCAACCGTCGAGAGAAACACACTTTACCGATGGGCCTACCGAAATCGGCTTGGGGGGCGTTATCGACCACCAGCCGACACTCCGGGTGCTGTTCGGCGATCAAGATGCGTGCGCCTGCGGGCATTGCAACTCGGTACTGAGTCCTGCCGCCTATTTTGTCGACGTGCTGCAGTTCATCAAGAATGCTGGGATTCTCGACTTCTTGCTGAAACGCCGCCCGGATCTGCAAGACCTTGAGCTCTCATGTGACAACACGAACACCGTGGTGCCGGCCATTGATCTGGCGCTCGAGATTCTGGAAAACGCGGTTGCGTTGCCGCTTGAGGTTGAACTGGACGACAGCACGGATGTCGAAGCACAGCTGTGGCCGACAGTTGGTGTTGAGGTCAGGAGCGCACTAGAGAAAACCGTCCGAAATCTTGCGGGCGAGGTGCGCGCCGTATGGGAAGACGGCGCGTGGACGGTAGTTGACGGCCATCGTCGCTGGAAGATTAACGCACAGAACAAGGCGGCGCTGAAGGCAGGGACATTGGAACTGGACACTACGGGATTGGACCTGCCGGCAGTGATTGCGGCACTGGATCAGGGGCAAATCGCCAGTGGTGCAGAGGCCACATTTGCCCGGTTGTTTGCTGCAGGCCACGTACAACCGCCCGATTATAAGGTGACGATTACACCGTTGCCGCCGATGGCGGAGTCGAAGTCGTGGCGCGTGGAATATCAGTATGAGGCGCGGTTGCTCATTAACCGCAACATTCCTAAAGTGGAGTTGCAGACACCATCAGGCGTGGCCTGGTGGAACAGGGTTTATAAGGAGGTCCATACCGCCCAGATAAACGCCGACCTGTCAGGCAGCGTTGTTCCCACATGGGTTCAAGTGCAACTTGCGTTACGGTTTTACAATCCGCCCCCGTTCACTCTCACACCAGCGGGCACTGATACATGGACCATCGCATCCGCCAAGCGAGAGCTGACGCTGCGCTTCGAGCCTGCACAACTGACCATCGCATCACTGGCCTACCAGAGCGGTGACCCCGACGCTGATGCGCTCGCGTGGCCGGAGAACCACAACCCCGAAGCGTATGTGCAACTCAAAAAAGAAAAGTTCCCGTGGTCGCTCCCGGTCGATCTGCCGCTGGAAGAAGTGCGGCTGTTCCTCGAGCGGGCACGCTCCTCGCGGCTGCGGCTGATCGAGTTGATGATGCCAGTCGACCGGCTGCTGCAAGACGATGCCCCCGTCAACGGGTTGCCTGCGGCGCAAAGCACGCCTGAGGATACCCCGTTGGTGTTCTCCAAGAAAAATCGCAATGCCATTAAGGTCGCCGATCGTATGGGCGACAGGCTAAATACCACGGTGAGCACTACCAACGGCACGCTGGAGGTCCTCGCGAATCCAAGTGTCAAGGTTAATAACAACGGTAAGGAATCGGTGACCATCGGGGGCATGGCTGACGACATCAATGGCGCCCTCGATGGTATGGCATTTACCCCGACCGCCGACTACAACGGCACAGTCAAGCTGACGATCACCACCACCGGGGATGCCGGCACTCATGTGGATTCTCTAAATATAGCCGTCACGCCAGTGGCCGACATTGCAGAGGATTCGGCCACCACTGAGGAAGACAATGCCGTCACCATCCCGGTACTGGCCAACGACAGTTTTGAGAATCCTGACCGCCGCATCACTGCGATCAATGGCCTGGCCATCATCGCTGGCGGTTCGGTAGTACCCGTCACCCATGGCACAGTGGCGCTGACGGTCTCGGGGCAGCTGATATTTACGCCCGCCCTTGGGTACAACGGCCCAGCCTCATTTACCTATACCGTCACTTCCGGCGACAGGGGGGAATCGGCTATCGTCTATGTCGCGGTGAATAGCGCAGACGATGCGAGCTTCGCGCTCGAGGTGCTCGGTTTGAACAAGGCCGAGGCAACGTTTATCGGCGCCAACGAAACAGATCCGGTGGTGTATAACTATTGGGGTGTATCGTCCGACCAAGAGATCATTTGGGATGCGGCCGCAGGTAGCTTCCTAAAGGGCGCATCACCGTTGGTTCTGCTCAAGAGCGTATCGATTCTGCTCCAGCAATCGCGGCTCAGCTTCGAAGAGCTGCAGGCAATGATCGAGACGCGGTTCGTGAAGCCGGATGGAACCGCAGCGTTGAGCATTGTGCCAGCGTCGACGTGCAAGCCGAGCGAGATGAGGCTGCCCGCGCTCACCCCCGAGCATCTTGATCGCCTGCACCGCTTTACCAGGCTGTGGCACAAACTCGGCTGGACCATGCGCGAGCTCGATCTGGCGATTGAGGCATTGGGCGGTCAGCTCACGCGCGCTACCTTGATCGGCTTGGCCCGGTTGAAACTGCTGAATCAGCGACTGGAACTCCCCGTGGCGTCCCTCGTTGGGGGCCTTCATCAGCTCGAGACCCGATCATGGATCAATTCTCTCATGGAAGGCGCGACTGTGCAGCCTTCGCTTTACTCCGCAATTTTTCAACGTGAGGCCGTGCGCTCGGTGAGTGATTACGCGAACTTCGCCTTGGACCCGAACGGCATTGAGTTGGTGAACCCAATCCTCAGCATCAGCGCTCGCGCCGACTATGTTGGCACATGTCTAGGTATCAAGTCATCCATTGTGGCGGACTGGGTGTCCAGCACTCATGGCCTTGGTATCGAAGATAAGCTGAATCTCGCCAATCTTTCTCGCCTTACCGCTGCGGCAAATCTGTGCCGCGGGTTGGGCATAAGCCACGAGAAACTTACGCATCACCTGGAACTTTACGGCCTGGCCGCGGCTCCGTTCCGATCCGGGATGAACGCGCATGAACGCGCGGATGCAATGCTCGAATTTGTTAAACGGTTTCGATTCGTCGAGCGGTCGGGTATCGATGTCGAGACGCTGCGCTATCTGCTTCAGCATTATGAAGCCCCAGTCTCCAACACCACTCTTGACGAAAAGCAGCTGATGCAGCTTACGGGTGCGGCGCGCGACGCGGTGCAGTCGATTCCCGACCCTGCAGAAAAATCTCCACCTCTCGCTCTAGCCGCGGCTGAAGAAGCAGCGCGTGCGATTCGACTCGCCCGAGAAGATGCGACCATCGCCGCGCTCGCCACCGGTCTCGGCGCGGAACGCGAACTGGTGGATGAGATGCTGCGTACCAGGCTGCGACACCCATCAATTACTAGTGCGAATGAAGCGGCCATCGCTGCCTTTCTTGACACATCATTCGTTACCATTGACGTTTCCCATTCGCCCACCACTGCAGAGAAAGCGGTCGAAGACATTCTAGTGCGCCTGCATAAGGCTGTGTTCATCTGCGATGCGCTGAAGCTCAACCGCGCCGACCTGCGCCTTCTACGAACGTCGGCAACAGACGCATCTGGCTTCACCGCGCTGGACTTCAACACGCTGCCCGCCACAGCGACCGATCCCGTAGCGAGCCTCGATGGTTTTAATCAGCTGCTGGAGCTGTCACTGCTGCGCGGCACAGCGTCGGGTGCCGGCGATCTTCTGCATCGATACGCCGCGATTAACTTTAGCGTCGTCGGGATGGTAGGCGCGGCACACACGATACTGGCGACGGGACTTGGGCTTGAGAAATCAGAAGTCGCAGCCGCCGCAAATCAGCTCCATATCACAGGTGATCAGTATCTCGACCCGATGGCGATCACTACCTCCGCCAAGCAGTACCGCGACCCGATCACGCTCAGCCGGCTTATCGAATTACTTGTTGCGCTCAAGCAACTTGGTGCGACGGTAGCGCAGGCAAACGATCTGACCGCCCCATCGCCCGACGACAGGGCCGCCATAGTCGCGCGCGAACTATTGCGCGGCAAATACGGTGAATCGCAATGGCACGATCTGATCAAGCCGATCGCCGACAAACTGCGCATTCGGCAGCGCGATGCGCTGGTAGACTATCTCATTGCCCGCGATCAGCTGCCTCGCGCCGGTGATGGGAATCCCCAACTCTACACCGGCCCTCGCCTGCGCGACGCCGATGACTTGTACGAGTGCTATCTGATCGACGTCCAAACCGGCAGTTGCCTGAAAACCACCCGGCTGCTACAGGCTACGGCGGCGGCGCAGCTTTTCGTCCAGCGAGTGATCCTCAACCTGGAAAGGCACCTGTCGCTAACCCCCGACAAGCGCAAGCTGTGGGATTGGATGCGCAGTTACCGCGTCTGGGAGGCCAACCGCAAGGTATTCCTTTTCCCGGAAAACTGGCTGCTGCCCGAACTCCGTGATGACAAGACCGCGATCTTCCGCCAGATGGAAAGCGTGCTGACCGAAAAAGAGCCCTCGCCGGAGATCACCCGCACGGCATTGCTAACCTATCTGGAAGAGCTAGGCGACCTGGCGCAAATCAGCGTGATCGCAATGTACGAAGACGAACGGAAAATAGACGAAACGATAGTAGCCGAGAACGGGGCTCCTAAGACGGTTTCTAGGGTGGAACGCACGCTTTACGTCGTCGGGCGCACTCCGAATGAATCGAGCCGCTACTACTGGCGCTCGTGCACGAACTTTGGTGACGACGCGATGTCCTGGAGCGGCTGGGAGGCCCTGGACCTGGACAACGCGAATGACTTCATCATGCCGTTTGTCATGGAGGGCGACCTGCACGTCGCCTGGCCGATCTTCCGCAAGAAAGTCGACGAGAAAAACCAGGCAAATCTGTTGTGGGAGGTGCAAATTGCTTGGACGCGGCGTACAAGCCAAGGTTGGGTCAAACGCAAGATCGGCAAGGCGCAGCTTGGTGCTGTGAAGCGTCTGGAAAACGAAGATAGCAGCCAGAGTTTCGCGTTTCGGCTGGCGAAAGACGTTTCTAAAGTCTCCATTCTCGGCAGCAAGCTCACCGTGCCACGGGAGAAGATCAATATCTACTGCTACGCTGCTGGCGAAGCCACCGTGGAAGCCACCAAGGCTTCGGAATTCATTCCGGAACTCCTTTTTGAAGACAACCCCGACCCCCTCCCAGTCCGGCTCCCAAAAAGCGTAGAAGACAACCAAGGGAACGTACAGTTCGAGCTGCGCGGTCAACTGTACGAATTCGCTGTGGTCGATGGGGTAAAAAAGTATCGGCCTTTGAAGGCGGGAACGAAAGTTACGATACAGTGGGAATACTTTGTCAATTCTTTCGTGGGATTTCGGGACGAAGAAAAGGAAGAAGTGACAGACGTTAATGGCGTGTTCACCTTCAATCCCTTTTATTATTTTCCCAATTCCAACGAAATTGATCACAATTACGATGGGTTTGTGGCTAACGGCAAAGAAGTCAAGCTGACATGGACTTGGCCATCTGGAGACCCTGGAAAGGTCGAAGGGGTACTGGAGAAAGACCAAAAGCGTTATTCACACTGGAAATGGACTTTCAGTGCGGAGAAAGAGAGTAAAGACATCGCGGATGATTTTAAAACGGGTCGCGTTGTGAATTACAACCCAGCCGGCAGGTTCATTGTCGAGTCTGGGAAGGATCTCAGCTCCGACTCCACTCTAACGAATATGCCATCGTTAGACGGAATGAAAGGGCTATCGGTCGACGGCAATCGATTTGCATCGTTAAGCGACGCAAAGGGACTCATTCCAACAGTCGCCTTCGGCCCTAACGATTCCTGGGGTCCTCCTGCTCCAGGGCTCACGCCCCCGCTCGTCATTACGCGCGCCATCCAGGGCCAAACGCCGGGAAGCGCGGCCAAGCCTCATGTGTGGTATCTACAGGACAACAACGGGAGCTCCTATTTACAAAAGCGGGAAGGCATCTGGCACCGCTGGGCAGATGGGCATCCGTCTGCTTCGAGTTATCGCACGGTTGCGACACCCTCAACCAACCTTTTGTTTAGCAAGGAGGTTCAGACCGATCTCGTCGATTCCGTTGCAGACAACTTTTTGCGGCGGGCTCCCTACGCCAACTACAACTGGGAACTATTTCTCCACGCGCCACTGGCGATCGCGGATTACCTCGCCAGTCAGCAGCGCTTTGAAGATGCCCGGCGCTGGTTGCACGCTGTCTTCGATCCAACCACCGACGCAATGATCGGAACATCTCAGGTCCCGCAATTCTGGCGGTTTTTGCCGTTCCAGAAGGACTCCCAGCCCAACTCGATCGCACGGATGCTCACCTGGCTTGCCGACCCTAAAACCACTGACCTGAAGGTTAAGGGTTTTGAGACCAAATTTGCGGCGCAGATCGAGGAGTGGAAAAAGAACCCGTTCATGCCCCACTTGATCGCCCGCCTACGCCCAAGTGCCTATCAATGGCACACTTTCTTCGCCTATCTCGATGTCCTGATCGGCTGGGGCGACCAGTTGTTCCGACGTGACACGCGCGAGTCGGTCAATGAGGCAACGCTGCTTTACGTCCTCGCCGCCAAACTGCTCGGGCCTCGCCCGCGCGTGATCCCCGCGCCAACCCCACCGCCGCCTCAGACCTACCGCTCGCTCCGGGCCAACAAGCTTGATGAGTTCAGCAACGCCTGGGTTAGCTATTCCGAACTGCCCGGCGTGACAAAACTGTTCAAGCAGTCTGCACAGACCGTGATCTCGAGTTACGCGCAGGTTGCCGCTGGCGGATTTAGCAACACAGCAACGACTGTTGGATCTGAAGGAATTACTTTCGGAGGCGCAGCAGTACCTGGTGGAAACACAGGAACTACTTTCGGGGGCAATGGAGAGGCTGGTGTAAACACAGGAATTACTGTTGAAAATCCAGATTTTACGGGCGTACAAATCGTCACCTCGCTCAGCGCGCTCGCCTTCTGTATTCCGCAGAATGAAAAAGTGACGGAGTTCTACGACCGCATTGAGAACCGGCTGTTCAATGTCCGCAACTGCCGAAATATTGAGGGCGTTTTCCGCGACCTGCCGCTCTATGAACCACCGATCGATCCGCTGCTGCTCATCAGGGCCAGGGCTGCGGGCCTCGATATCAACGATGCTATGGTCGGCCAGTACGCGCCGCTACCCAACTACCGCTTCAGCTTCACGTTGCAGAAGGCGCTCGAGCTGTGCTCCGAACTCAAGGCTCTCGGCGGCGCGTTGCTGACCGCGCTGGAGAAGAAGGATGCCGAAGAGTTGACGCTGCTGCGCTCAAGCCATGAAATCGCCATGCTCAAGCTGGTGAGCGAGACACGCAAGCAGCAGATCGCCGAAGCCGAAGCCAACATCGCGGCCTTGCGGCAAAGTGAGGTGACGATCTTTGAGCGCTTCGGCCAGTATCAAAAGCTGCTCGGTAAGCCCGGTATCACCAAGGGCCAGGACGGCCTGCCGGTCGTTGAGCAGTCGTCATCGCTTGCGGTATCAACTGATACGGGCGGCGGAGCGAGCGGGCTGGGTCTTGTCCGCAAGGAAGTCGAACAACTCGGTTGGACGGCGACCGCCAATACTTTTACGCAAGTGGCGAACACCGCGCATGTCTTGGCGGGGGTCCTTTCTGCAGTCCCTACTCTCGCAATAGGAACCTTCGTTGCGAATTCAAGCATTGGCGGCCTTCACCTTGGAGGTGCTGCAAGCGCGATCGCCAAGGCGATTGAAATGGGTGCGGTTAACGCGAACTACCTCGCAAATCTGGCTGGCACTTTTGCCGGCTACGAACGCCGCCAGGACGAATGGGTTCATCAGAGCAAGCTGGCGCTCGCCGAGATGAAACAGATTCAGAAACAAATCCTCGCTGCTGAGATTCGCAAATCAATCGCCGAGCGTGAGTTCGAGAATCACGATAAGCAGATCGAGAACGCTCAGCAGATCGATGAGTTCATGCGCGGAAAATTCACCAACCAACAGCTCTACCGCTGGATGTCGTCGCAGATTGCTCAAGTCTACTTCCGCACCTACCAACTGGCGCTTGACCAGGCCCGCCGCGCCGAACGTGCTTACCGGCACGAGCTGGGCTTGGATAACAAGACCACGCCGTTTGTACAGGCCGGTCAGTGGGATAGTTTGAAGCGCGGCCTGCTTGCTGGCGAGCACCTGCACCACGATCTAAAACGGATGGAGAGCGCTTACCTGGAGCGCAACGTTCGCGAGTTCGAGCTCACGAAACACGTATCGATCGCCTTGCTCGATCCGTTTGCATTGGTGATGCTGCGTGAAACAGGGCGATGCACCGTAGTGGTGCCAGAGGAAATCTTCGACCTTGACTACCCCGGTCACTACTTCCGCCGCATCAAGTCGGTAAGCCTTACTCTGCCCTGCGTTGTAGGACCCTACACAACGATTTCCTGTACTTTGCGATTAGAGAGTGACTCGATTCGCGTCAAGACGACGATCGGCGTCTCTGGCTATCCACGTATCACCGACCCTTCCGCAGGTGATCCGCGCTTTGTCGAGAACAGTATCCCCGTCAAAGCCATCGCCGCCAGCAGCGCACAAAACGACAGCGGCGTATTCGAACTGAGCTTCCGGGATGAGCGCTACCTGCCATTCGAAGGCGCTGGTGCCGTTAGCAGATGGTCGCTGGAGTTGTTCAATGATCAGGAATTCAGAGACCCGAATACGAATGAGCCGGATTTTGGAAGACCCCTGCGGCAGTTTGATTACAAAACCATTTCCGATGCCATTCTTCACGTCAAATATACGGCGAGGGAAGATGCCGGCGACTTCAAAAACAGAGCGGTTACCCATCTCCGGACCTTCTTCAACCAGAATGGAGCTACGCCCTCTCTACGCATGTTCAACCTTCGGCAGGAATTTCCGACCCAGTGGCAGCGATTCCTAAGCCCAACTACGGCAAACGAGTACATCTTTGAGTTTGAGATGTCGCCGAGTTTCTTCCGTATCATAGACGGTGGAAAGACTCTGAAAGTCAATACGATTTGGCTGCTGGCGCGTTGCACAAACCCACTAGACAACTGCACTGTTGTTATTACGCGCCCATTATTGCCTGCGCCGCCAGCACCGGCAGTGGCCAGCCCGATCATGATGACACTTATTCCATCCGACGAATTTGGTGGATTGCTTTTCGACCAAAAAGACGTCAAGGAAGTCTCTCCATCGGTTACGATAGCGCCAGCGCACCCGCCGGTCAGATGGCAGCTAGCAATGACCGGTCACCACGATGAAGACCCGCAAAACGCCCTGGTAGAGGTAGAGGAGGTTCTATTGGTATTGGGGTATGAATGGGTGTAAACGTATTCGCCGCCCGGCTCAATCATTGGGCGTTTTGATCTCGCCCCATGTCAAGTCAATGACGACGGGGAGGATGCTCATCGTCGGATACATCTTTCTGAACCCTTGAGCTTGAAGTTCGAATGCCTCCTCTCCAGACTTTGTAGAGCATTTGGGCCTTTTTTCTTCAGCAGCGCTAGACCAACTCCAGCCCCCCATCCATCCGACGAGATAAATGCCATAAGAAAAATCGTTTGCGACAAGGTATTTCTCACCTAACTGTTCATGAAGACTGGTTGAAACTTCCTTATTGTCGGACCACTTCACTTCGATTACTACGGTTGCTTTTCCGTCCAGCGCGGGAGCTTCTATCTTGATGTCGAATTTTCTTTTGAGCGCGCCAAGTGGCTCACGATTCAGAAAAACTTGGTTAGTGTTATGCAAAACCTTGCCCCCGAGGCGATCTTGAAGACGGCAATGCAAGTATGCTTGCAACGCATCTTCTCGCAGATGATGTTTTCGGTTCGCTTCCCACAGCATGGCCAGATGCTGCTTGGCAGATCTCCCAATTTCTCGGAGCTCATCCACGAGCACCCGCTGGAGATCGGCCGAGTCACGGATCAAACGATACTGGGAATCATCGAGGACTCGAACAACTTCGTCCCACGGCAAGGCACCTTCAGGTAACGGCGGACGCGTTAAAATCTGTGACGCCGTGCGATTAGCATTGGTAAAAGTGTGCCATTCTCTAATCTTGGGAAAGCACTCCGCTAGTCGTTCCAAGGAAGCACTGTCATCCGGCTGAGCCCGTTCGAAAAGGATTACAGGAATTGAATCGCGATGTCGGCGGAGGTCATCTTTGGGCCCTACCCATGTCGCTGTTCCCCGAATGGGATCCGGGTCTTCGTCAGGTGGCAGGGCTTCATACAAAAGCTTGCATAGACGCTCAAGGGCCGACGCCGGCCAAGAGAGGAGCTTGACGTTTTCATCGCCTGGATGCCACGTCAAAACACCAATCATTTCGAGAATCCCATTGCCGAATTCTCGGATTGCCCCCTCGAGCCCAAGGGTCCCTTCGTCGGGTGAGCTGAGCAGGAGCACCTCAATGCCAGTTGCTTGCAAGGCCATACGATCTACCGGCGTTCCTGTGGACAGCTGCATCCATTCCCGCGCTAGTGGAACTGCGACCGCTGGCGATCGAAAACTCAGTATTCTCAAAAGTCCGCAACGCGATGACAATGCAAATGACGCATCTTCGACAATTCTGGCGGCGCCTCGTACCAAGTGTTCAGACCAAAACTCTCTGGGAATGCCTCCTGCGGAATTCGGTCCGTTTTCGTGGGTCCTCATCTCCCGACGAAATGTGTCCAGAATGACTTCTTCCGTTGCACTTCGATCTACTTGATGGCATCGTGCAAGTACACCCGGCCGCTCGTCGTATGAAAACAACATCGTTGCGGGAAGCCATTTTCGGATAAGGCAGGCGTCGATTTTGAACTGCGGCCGTTCACGCAGAATCATCGAAAACGCCGCCGCTTCTCGCAAGATTTCAGCTGGGTAGTGGTTCTCGTTTGGTATGACCGTAGGCTCTTCCGTTTGAAGGGCTTCCGTACAAACATTTAGGACCTCCTCCAGCAATTCTGATGACAGATTCTCGAATTCCCCGATTACGTTGGTGGGTCTGGCGCTTTCTTCTTCGAATGCAACCCAGGAGAGACTGTGAAGTTTCGATTTCAGGGGAATATGCTTAGCGTTTAGAATCTGCGGCACTACTTCTGCAAGCAAAATGGACTCTGCTTCCTGTTTTCTTCTTCTGTCAGCGTCCTCCACTTCCCAGCGCCTGCGTTGTGCCCTGCTTTCATTACGGCGCCGGTCAAAGTCTTCTACAATGGCCAAGTCTGCGGCGTGAACTCGTTCCCTAACCCTGATTTCGGTGTCTGGATCGGAAAGACTCGCCAATCTCAGTACCTCATCCCACAACCAGGAAGGCGCATCGGTCATACTGTCCGCGAAGTCCGCAAGCCAATCTACGTCCTCACTTGTAAGCGCGCGACGCCAACGCCAATTCCTGACATTCGTGGGAGCCGCGTCGGAATTCATACCGATCTCGTACAATTTCCTTCTTTCTTCGCAGTTTTTCGCGATGACGCCAAGGACTTTTTCAACCGTTCGAACTATGACATCGTCGACATCGCTTGCGAGGGCGATCCGCCTGAGAATCTTATAGTCTTTTGAGAGCAGATGCTCTTGTTCGAGCACGGAATCAACCGCCTTGATAGCAAAGGACAGAGGCCCGCGACGCTCTCTCCCAATTCGTGGACAAAGATTGATTTGGCGCTCCCAATCGAACTGGGCAAGAAGCCAGCGCGCATCGTCAATCGTCATTCGCCGTTTCAATGCATATTCTAGTGATGCGCGCGCATCGAAAATGCCGGGATCTTCTGCCGATAAGAAAGGGTAGACATCTCGAAACCCCCATCGATCACACTCTAACAGCCCGAGAATGATGTTGGCGTAAACGACCTGATCCACATCCGTTGCAGGGATTGACTTCCGCACGAAATCTTCGAGTTTTCTAAAATGATCAGAATTTCCCAACGCGCGAAGTAGATAGGATGCCCTTTTACGAACTTCCGGTAATTCCTTCTCTTCCTGCAGCATTCTTACGAGCAGCGGTGCCACGGCTTGCACGTCGTTCTCGCGAGCTACATCGAACAGTGCGAGCTTCTCGTTTGGCGTAATTGACGCACCCTGCAATCGCTTGACCAATTCCTTACCAAGACCGGAGACTCGCAAGTTTTTCAGTTCAAGTTCATTCCGGAGGTTCAACCCCCAAGGTGAACGGTGGGCCAGCTCTTGCAATCGATCCAGTTGTGCCTTTGTTTCTTCCAGAGTCCACGGCACGGCATCGGTTTGGGGAGCAATTCCGCCAGAAATCGTTGTAATCCACTCCCGAACGTCCGAGTGTTGGGTAATTCTGCGAAGGATATCCAATACCCCACGAAAACGGGCGCAAGGTTTTTCGCTCTTGGACATTAGGGGGCGGAGCCGATTCAAAGAAACGTCCTCAAGCGCGAATGCTGCAAACCACTCCTGGACATGCTGATCCGCGAATCGGTATCCTGTAGCCGACCTTACGAGAAGCGTTTTTTGCACTATACGTGCTGCCTCTCGCAAACAGTCGGCACGAGGAACTAAGTTGGAGAATATCAAGTCGATTGTCGGCGAAAACGAATCTCCCGACCCGGAGTCGATCTCCCGAAGCCCCCCAAATGCCATCACTGCGGCAGTCCTGGCCGCGGCGTGAAATCGATCGTCCATACAGGGCATGCCCTTTGCCGCGTCTCTTTCACGAGTGCCGGCCCGAAGTAGATTTTCGAGCACATCGCGCCAAAGCTTTTCTTCAGTAACGCCGTCGTTCGGCGAGAATCTCGAAGCCGCCTTCAATACGGCTGGGAAGGCTCCAATGGACTTCAACCCGTTGTTTTCCAAAACCCTCTTTGCACGCTGAAACTTCTCTTTGTCCCCGACAATTCTTTCGGCTTCGCCCTGATCAGGCGGGGCGAGTGACAACTCAACCAACGAATTGCTACCATAACCTTGGGAGTAAAGCCTTTTGAGTTTCTCGAGGACATCTTCCGGCTGTTCATTCGTGCGGCAAAACATGAGAAGACAGAGTCGGATTCGCGATTCAAGCGAGAGCTCTTCCACCAATTGTAAAACGCGGAATATTGCTTTGCTGCCCACGTAATCTTCGTCAATTGCGTCAATGATCCAACTTGCGCGATGTGTGCTGGTTTGCCATTGATCCCACCAACTGGGCCGATACTCATACCCCACGCCGCTCCTGTTAAGGAAAGTGGCCTCCAAAAATTTTCCAAAGGGAAGTTCCGTGCGATCATCTCCTATATCATTATTGAGGTATTGAATAAGGGTGTCTGCAACATATGTCTTTCCGAACCAGGGAGGGGCTACAATCCAAGCGGCCTGAAGGGTGAGGAGTTCGTCCGTCCCCATCGATTGCGCCAGTCCATTGGAATTCAGGAAGCCATATTCGTCCAAGCAATCGTCGATATCGATGCTTGCGCATTGAAAAAAGCGCCGATTGGGTTTGATAGTCAAATATGATTGAGGCATGAGTGTGCATGATAACAACGGCAGCCATCCCCACGCAAAGGCATCCGGGGCCGGCCACACCCCTTGCACACGACGGTATCGATTCTGGTACAATACAGATCGCCGCGCGGCGTCCGGAAAAAGTCGATCGTCAAACCGATGGGACGGGCACGTACAATGGCTTGGCTGCCAAGGAAGTGGCCACCAAGCTGGGAACGCTTGTGGAGGAGTTGTGTCAGCCGGCGCGTTGGAATGACAGGCGCAGATGCGTGCATGTTTTCAGCGAGCATCTTGGATGCGTAAGGACAATCGCAATTCAACACCGACGTTCGAGCTGTATCTCTGGCAACGCTGGGTTATCTCGTTCCTGTCGAGCAGCGCGTGCTACATTCCTCATTTCACGGAATTCATGACTGGCGATTCTTTTCCGTTGAAGTACGCCAGGGTTCGAAGAAATCGCTGGCACCGATCCGTCGAAATTGCCGATACCGATTCACGCGCACACAGTGTTTGCCGGGTTGGTATCGCAGCGGGAAGAAGACTACTAGAGCACTTCTCTTTTTTCTGTAGCATGTTTGCCGATAATCGTTCTGCCAGGA
>JBBTCX010000120.1:0-24963 GCA_038043045.1 Planctomycetota bacterium
TGAGAGTTGGTGGGCGCGAGGAATCCAAGGGGTGGCGTTTAGCGGTCCGATTTGGTTTTTCCTCAAGGCCTTGTTCTTGCTTTATGTGCAGATTTGGTTGCGATGGACATTGCCGCGAATTCGATTGGACCAAGTGTTGTACGGTTGCGTGCAGGTGTTGCTGCCGATGACGATGGTCCTGGTATTTGGGACCACGTTGTGGACGTGGGCGAATACTTCTGGGCACGCGGGATGGATGATGTTTTCGAAGTTCTGGATGATATTGTTGGGGCTTGTCGGCGTGGTTTTTTTGATCGGGTTTGTCGCCATTGCGGTCTACGGGTTTTATCATCGTCGGCGATTGGTGGGCGTGTTGGTGGTGGACGCTCTTCCGGGTTCATAGACAAGACATGTGTGGACGAATGCGGTTGACAGACAGATTCTTGGTTGCGGTTCTTTGTGGTGCGATGGTGAGCGCCGCGACGGGCGACGTGTCCTCGGAGAGTGCAGTCATCGATCGAATCGGAGTCACCAACGCTGCGCCGTCGGGGGGACTGCTTGACGCTTTCATGTTCTACTCCGTTGCGACGGCGATCGTTGTTTCCGCGGTCGGAGTTTGCTTGACCAAGAATATCGTGCGGATGGCCGTCTGGCTTTTTGTCTGTCTGGGGTCCGTGGCTACGGCGTATTTTTTGCTCGCGGCGAATTTTCTTGGTGCGATTCAGTTGATCGTCTATGCAGGTGGTACCCTGATCCTGCTAATCTTCGGGGTCATGCTTACGAGCAAATCGCCTTGGGTACGATTTGATGCGAAGTGGGGCGAGGTCTTGGCGGCGGGCGCGGTATGTGTGGCGATGTTGGTGGTGCTGAGTATCGTGCTTCGTGGCACAACGTGGCAGCCTGCGTCGCAGGTTGTACCCGGCGTTGCGGTCGCCGACCTTGGGGTGAAGTTGCTGACCGCCTATGTGGTACCGTTTGAAGTAGCCGGTTTGTTGTTGATGATCGTCATGGTGGGGGCGGCGCATTTGGCGCGGCAGGATAAATAGAGCGATGTTGACGATTGGATTGACGCATTACCTGATCGTGTCGGCCGTGCTGTTTTGTTGCGGCGTGTTCACGATGACGACCAAGCGCAACGCGGTCGGGATTTTGATCGGTGTGGAGTTGGTGTTGAATAGCGCGGCGTTGAACTTCGTGGCGTTTGATCGGTATCTCGGTCCGGGTCGGATCGATGGCCAGATCGGTGCCCTGTTCGTCGTTGTGCTGGCCGCGGCAGAAGCGGCCATCGCCGTGGGTATATGTGTGAACGTGTATAAGAATCTGTCGACGATCGACGTGGATAAGGCGACACAATTGCGCGGGTGAGAACAGAAGAATCTACTCGGGCCCATATAGCTGAATTATGAGTCATTCCTACGAAATCCTTCTCGCACTCGGCGTGCTTTCGCCGTTTGTCAGCTTCTGGCTGTTGGTCTTTTTTGGACCGAGGCTCGGTAAGCCGTTGGCGGGATGGATCGGTGTCGTGTTGGGTATGGGTGTGCCGCTCATCATGGCCTCCATCGTCCTGTGGGGATGGCTGGGCGAAGTGGAAAGCGGTAACGCGGCGAAGCTGACGGCAGAGGCGTTTCGCTATCACTGGGCCGATCTGGGCAGCGTGCCGATTACCGTCGGCGTTAAGCTCGACTCCCTTACGGTGGCCATGTACTTCATGGTCACGTTCATTGCCTTTTGGATTTTCGTTTTTTCAGTCGGTTACATGTCCGGCCACAGTGACGAGGTCGGGCACCGGAGCAAATACCACCGCTTCTTTGCTTATCTTTCGCTTTTCGGATTCAGCATGTTGGGGCTGGTGATCAGTAGCAGCCTGCTGTTCCTTTTTATCTTCTGGGAATTGGTCGGGTTGTGCAGCTATTTGTTAATCGGGTTCTACTTCGACAGGGAATACGCCAGCCGGGCGGCCATGAAAGCGTTCATCACCAACCGCGTCGGCGACTTTGGTTTTCTCATCGGGTTGATGTTGGTCTTCTTCCAACTCGGTACGCTCGATTTGGATCAGGCGGCACTCCGCTTCGCCGAGCAATACACCAACCATACCGGCATCTTTGAAAGCTCGTTCACCATCTTCGGTTGGTCGTTGGCCACGATCATGGGCGTCGGACTATTCTGCGGAGCGATGGGTAAGAGCGCTCAATTCCCGCTGCACGTATGGTTGCCCGATGCCATGGCCGGTCCCACGCCGGTATCGGCCTTGATCCATGCGGCCACGATGGTCGCGGCGGGCGTGTATCTTGTTGCACGAGTGTATCGATTGATGACGCCCGAAGCGTTGATGTTCATTGCGACAATCGGGTGTTTGACGCTGTTCCTTATGGCGCTGATAGCCATTGTGCAGACCGACATTAAGAAATGCTTGGCCTATTCCACGCTTTCGCAACTAGGTTACATGATTTTCGGTTTAGGGTGCGGGGCATGGATCGCCGCGCTGTTCCATCTGATTACCCACGCGTTTTTCAAAGCCATGATGTTCCTGGGTTCAGGCCAAGTGATCGAAGGCTGTCATCACGAACAAGACATGCGAAAGATGGGCGGGTTGATCAAAAAAATGCCCGTGACGGGATTCACTTTCTTGATTGGCGTTCTAGCGATCGCCGGGTTTGGCTTGCCGGGAGTTCAGATCGGTTCGGTTAAACTTGGTCTCGGCGGGTTCTTTAGCAAGGATGAGATTCTCGCGGTCGCTTGGACGCGGGCGTTTGATTGGTCGGATGTTCATCGACATGAAAGCGATCACGGGGGTCATGATGCTCACTCTGAAAGCGATGCTGCCGAACCCAACGTCATGCTGGCGTCCGCGAAGGTAGACGCTCCGCCACATTCCGCAGCCGACCGCGACTCCAAAGAACCACCGAAAGCGACGCGGATTTTCGGTAATACTCCATCCCTGCCGAAGTGGATGTTCTACCTCGCCCTTGCGACAGCCTATGTCACTCCGTTTTACATGATGCGGGCATGGTGGATGACCTTCATGGGCAAGCCGCGCGATGAACATGTGTATCATCATGCCCACGAATCGCCGCTCATGTTCGTTCCACTTATCGTGCTTGCGGGCGGCACCTTTGTTTCGAGCTATTTCCTTTTCAGACCGTTGATTGCACAAGCCGCACCGGTGGCGACGAACGCGGTTGCAGTCTTGGCCATCAACGGTGAAAACCACACTCCCGCGATTCACGCAGCTCATCAGTGGCTCGCTTGGGGTGTTGGGGGCGCATTTGTCGTTGGCTTCGCCATTGCGATTGTGTTGTATCGCAAAGGCCTCGAAGCGGCCGAATCCATCCGACGGGTGCCCATCGTCAACGCCGTTCACATCGTGCTGGAGCACAAGTATTTCATTGACGAGCTCTACGATTTTCTCTGGGTCAAAGGTTGCTTGGCGGTGAGCAAGATCGCACGTTTCGTGGATACGCACTTGGTCGATCGCATCTTCGATACGCTGGCCTATTCAACCGAGCGGCTGGCTGCATTTTCCGGTTTGATTTTGGATAACCAAGGCGTCGACGGCATCGTCAACGGCGTCGCCAAAACGTCGATGGACGTCGCCGGTATCGTTCGAACACCACAGACCGGTCGAATTCGTAACTATGTTCTATTCGCCGCCGGGGCAACCACCGCGGTAGTGATTGTCTTGATGATCGTGTTTGGTACGGGCAGCGGAGAGGCCGTGGCGTTCCACGGTTCAAACGCTCCATAGGGATTATTAGACAGACGGTAAGAACCAATGGGTCAACATGTTCTGAGTTGGTTGGTGTTTCTTCCTGCCATCGGCGCGATCTTGTGCCTGTTGGTTCCCAAGCGACACGTTCGTCTCATCGCCGTTGCGGCCACTTTGCTGACGTTGCTTTTGTCGCTGACGCTTTTTACGACGTTTCTCGGCGGCGGTAACGACGCCTCTGCCCACACCATCTTCGGCAGCCGCTACGGCACTTTGCATCATGTGGAGCGCGTTCCGTGGATCACCGGCCAAAACTTCACCATCGAGTATTACCTCGGTATCGACGGCCTCGGTTTCCCGCTGGTGATACTCACGACGTTCGTTTCATTTCTCGCCTGTTTGGCCAGCTGGAACTTTGAACATTGGCACATCAACAAAGGTATTCGGGCCTATTTCGTTTTGTTCTTGCTACTCGAAGCCGGCATGTTGGGCGTCTTCGTCTCTCTCGATTTCTTCCTTTTCTACATCTTCTGGGAGGTCATGCTCCTCCCCATGTATTTCCTCATCGGGGTCTGGGGCGGTGCGAGGAAGGAATACGCCGCGATCAAATTCTTCCTCTTCACGCTCGGGGGCTCCATTCTGATGCTTGTTGCCTTAGTGGCCATGTATTTCTATAGCGGCGACGCCGTCCGATCGGCCATGGCTACGGCGAAGAAAGGCGGCGTTACGGTGACAACCGGCGTCACGGCGCAAGGCGTGAACTCGGGTTATCGAATCGACGCAAAGCCATTGACCGGTGGCACTTTTGACCTCATCGAACTCGCCACCAACTCAGTCATCCAAAAACACTTCGCATCAAACGCCACGCTCTTTTTAGGCTGGAAGTTCGCTCCGTTGATGTTCATCTTTTTGTTCATTGGCTTCGCCATCAAACTCCCCTGCGTACCATTCCACACCTGGTTGCCCGACGCTCACGTCGAAGCCCCAACACCGATCAGCATGATCCTCGCCGGCGTCCTCCTCAAAATGGGTGGCTATGGTTTTCTAAGAATGTGCTACCCGATTTTCCCGACGGCCGCCGAAGATTGGGCCTACCTACTCGCAGTCATCGGCGTGGTCAGCATCCTCTACGGCGCCCTCTGCGCCATGGCCCAAACCGATTTCAAAAAACTCGTGGCCTATAGCTCCGTCTCGCACATGGGCTACGTCCTTCTCGGTATCGCCGTCCTGACGCCCGCCGGTTTTCAGGGGGCTATGTTCCAGATGATCGCCCACGGGATCAGCTCGCCTATGTGCTTCTTCCTCGTTGGCGTCATCTACGATCGCGCCCACCATCGGGAAATCAATCGCTTCGGTGGGTTGTGGTTGACGATGCCAAAGTATGGCACTATGGCCACGATCGGCTTCTTTGCCTCGCTAGGCCTGCCAGGTCTCTGCGGGTTCATTGGCGAAATGTGGGTTCTGCTTGGGACGTTCGACGCGGGCAAGCGATTTCCATGGGCCTACCCCATGGCCATTCTCGCCGCATTCGGCGTGATCCTCACCGCCGGGTATATTCTCTGGCTCATTCGCCGCGTCTACCTAGGCCACGAAAAACACGAATATGAAGGCTACAAAGACGCATCAAAAAGAGAAACATTTATCCTCGTTCCCTTCGCGACCTTGTGCATCGTCATGGGTCTCTTCCCCATGCAGACCGTGTTCAACTTCACGAACGGAACGTTGGATCTCGTTCTCGAACACGTGGTGAAAGCCATCGCGTTATTGGGATGAGAGGATTGAGCTTCAACAACTGAGAGGTTTTGTGTTCCCAACAACTCCGTTAAATCTTTGGTCCGCGATTCCAATTTGGGAGCAACTCTGGCTCTTCTCCCCCATGATCGCGCTCGTGGTCACCATGCTTGCTATCGTGGCTTGCCCGTTATTCATCGGACGAAATACGCGGGTCACGATGGCGGTCGCATCGATCGGTGTACTCGCGGCTTTTTTGCTGACGTGGCAAGTTGCTCAGCGCGTCGCCACCGGTGGCGTCTCAGGATTGTCTCCGGGCAACACCACCGGCATTCTGATCGCCGACAATCTTTCGGCTTGGTTTCAAATCCTTCTGATGACTTTTCTCGGCGGGGTGATGCTGCTCTGGTGGCTCGGATCCGCTTCTGAGGAACGCAACGCACCCGAATTCCTGATTCTCCTTTTGGGTAGCGCCGTCGGAATGATTTTGATGACCTCCACGACGAATCTGCTTATGATCATCGTGGCCATCGAAACCGCTTCATTGCCCAGCTATGCCATCGTTGGTTTCGACAAACGAGATCGCTTCGCCGCCGAAGCCTCTCTGAAATACATGATCTTCGGCGCCATCAGCGCGGCCATCATGCTCTATGGCGCCAGCCTCCTCTACGGCCTGGTCGGCAGCCTCGGCGCCGCCGACATCGCCCGTTACACCATCGACCACATCGCCGATCCTCAGAACCGACTCATTCTCGGGCTGGGGATGCTTTGCTTTCTCGCGGGGATTGCTTTCAAAATCTCCGCCGTTCCGTTTCATTTCTGGTGCCCTGACGCTTTCGAAGGAGCCAAAATTGAAGTCACCATGTGGCTCAGTGTTGCCAGCAAAGCCGCCGGACTCCTTTTACTGACACGCCTCGTCCTCACCTTCTGCAACGCCGTTTCCCAACCTGCGGAAATGGCCCTGTTGTCTCCCCTCGCCTGGACGATTGGCATCATGGCCGCCATCACCTGCACCGTCGGAAATTTCTCCGCCTACAAACAGCAAAGCGTCAAACGCCTTCTGGCCTATTCATCCATCGCTCACGCCGGCTACATGCTGATGGCCGCCGCCGTATTTATTCATCCCTCCGCCTCGGATAGCCGCTCCGCCCTCAGCGCTCTATTGGCATACGTGCTAATCTATTTGTTCATGAACCTCGGCGCATTCAGCGTTGCGGCCATGGTGATTTGGGAGACCGGCAGCGACAAGATCGATTCCTTCACCGGCCTTTTCCGCCGAGCGCCTTGGCTTGCGGTTCCCATGGTCTTCTGCTTGGTGTCATTGATTGGCGTTCCGCCGTTTGCCGGATTCATCGGCAAATGGTGGGTGCTCGTGGCCCTTGGAAACTTGAGCACGCCATTGGGTTGGATCCTGGTCATCGTTGCCGTGGTAAACACGCTGATCAGCGTCTATTACTACATGCGCCTGATCGTCCAAATGGCATTTAAGGACGACGCTTCTCGCCCACCTCTTTCTGTGTCCATTCCTGGCACTGGTTTGGTGTACATCTCGGCGATTGCCTTGCTGGTCCTATTTGTATGGGCGAATCCGTTAAAGAAAACCACCGACCGATTCTCGGAAAACCTCTACCGACCCACGCCGTCCGCGCAGCAAGTGACGGGTTCCGTGGCTTCCTTCGACGCGGGGAATCGCTAAATGGCCAATCCCGACTCTTTCGACATCCTCAACGAACTTTTGTTGGAAGAGCAGAAAAGCTCGGTACCCCGCATCGTTGAATCCGCCGTCTTCATCTCCACCGCCGGCGTGGGGGAATTCGTCCTTTTGAAAAAACTCGCGGACTCCTCAAAACAAAACGTCCGCCTCTTGACGGAACAAATCATTGAAATTGGCGAATCTCCCTGGCCGCGAAACCACGACGTCGCTTCCGCCGATCTTCATTTTCAAAACCTGCACAGCGTCCTCCCGCGATTGCGCGCCGACCTGAACCGCCTCATCCGCCTCTATCAATTCGCCTCGACCAAGCTCTCAGGTTCCCCCGCAGCCTCCAAACTGATTTCCCGCATCCTCGACCGCCACCGCACGGATCTCAACGCAATCGGAAGTTGATTAATCCTCAATTGGCGAAGTTGACAATTTTTGCATCGCGGTCGTCAGAGCTACTCCGGTTGATGATCGATTCGCCTTTTTCAAATAAAAACCGGTCAACCGCAGCCGCCGAAAGCGGCTTTGGAACGTTTGGCGATTTCTTCCGGCGCAACATCTTCCGTGTGGGTCGCGACGGACCAATGGTGACCAAACGGATCCTCCAGCTTGCCATACCGATCGCCCCAAAACATGTCACTTACCGGCATGGTGGCCTTCGCTCCGGCAGAGACGGCTTGGGAATAGGTCTTGTCGACATCTTGAACATACAGATGGATCGTCACCGGCGACCCTTTGAGCGTGGCTGGGGAGGTCGCCCCCATGTCGGGAAACTCGTCACACAAATAGAACGGTGAATCCCCGATCATCATTTCCGCGTGCATTACTGTTTTTCCATCAGGACCGGGAACACGGAACAGTTCCTTCGCTCCAAACGCATTTTTGTAAAACTCCATCGCCTTAGCCGCCCCACGGACCACCAAGTGCGGCGTCACGGTGTGATGCCCATCCGGAATTGCTTTTGCTTTACTCGCCATTGTAATCCTCCAAAACCGGGGTTGCGTCCCCCTTGATTCCACGTCGTCTTTAATTCCACACCGGCCGGTCCCACGGACCCTACAACAAACCATTCACACGCCGGGCGAATTCTACATCCAAATTGCTCAGCCCATCGACATCATGGGTTGAGAGGTTAATTCGAACCGTGTTCCACACATTTGACCATTCGGGATGATGGTTCATTTTCTCGGCCAATAAGGCCGCACGCGACATGAACCCCCAGGCATCGGAGAAGTCCTTAAATTTCAGTTCACGGAAAAGCTTTCCCTCTCGCAACAGCCAGCCTGAAAGGGTTTGCAAAGCCTGTTCAACTTCGATCGACGTTAGCTTCACCGCACGGGGCAAAATAGATCTCCTTTTCGTAGATCAGCGACAAGCCGAATTTCCCAGTACTTCGATAATCCCCTTGCAGAATTCCGGGAGGTCATTCGGACCCCGGCTGCTGACAAAATGGCGATCGACCACCACCGGAGCATTTTCCCATAAGGCCCCCGCGTTGACCAGATCGTCCTTGATGCCCAAAGAACCGGTCACCCGCACGCCGCGATAAACGCCGGCGGAAATGGGAATCCACCCGCCGTGGCAGATGGCCGCCACCAATCGGTTCGACGTGGCAAAGCTCCGCACCAAAGCGAGAATTTTTTCTTCCCTCCGTAATTTGTCGGGCATGAAACCACCGGGGATGACCACGCCGTGGAATCGATCCGCGGCAATTTCCGGCAAGGTCGCGTCGGACTTGCACGGGTATCCATGCTTGCCGGAGTAGACCTTGCCTGCCTCTAACCCCGCAACGGTCACCTTCGCTCCGGCTTCCATCAAACGCAATTTGGGATACCATAGTTCCAAATCTTCATACACATCATCCACGAACATTAAGACGTGGCAGCGAGAAATAGTCTGTTCGATGCTCATTCATCCGGTCCCGAATCCCGGGAGATTACCGCAAGGAAAGGCGGTCGGCCATAACCGTTTCGTGATTGAATCGTTTCGAGTAGGTGCCCGCCAATGAAACCATTGCCTCACGCCAATTGCACAGGTTTACTTGCAACGTTGCCTATGTTGTTGAACGAACCCGTCTATTGGCATACAAGAAACGACATTCTCGACAAGTGAAAAGAACAGGGAAAGTACACAAAATAAAGGGAAATATTAAATTTCACTCGGTGCGAAGCTGAGATGTCTTGTGTTTTTACCTTGAGGTTGACCTTCAAAATCAGCAGGGCGATAATTAAATGTTGGCCTGCGAAGGGTTTGGCGTCCGAATCGTGGGTACCTGGTAAAAGGGACCGAGGCATGCCGGAGTACTTCAATAGAGAGATGGGTGACCTGGCCCATCAGCTTTCGTTGTCTCCGCGACGATTGCGCGTGGAGCAACTGCGCGGCATTGATCGGCTTTTGGGACTCGTTGAACCGACCCGTGCTTATCCGTTCGAGTTTGTCCGTTACCACATCACCAAGTACCAAAACCGTGCGGCTGACACCGGTGCGTCGGTTCCCGGCAAGGCCTTGGTGAATGATCTTGTGACGATGGCGGAGGTCTTGAGCCGAAAGGCCAACCTTTCGGCGCCGGAACTTGGCGAACCGTTCGAAACCCATGTTGATCTGGCGAATCGATTGCAGGTCAGCACCAAGACCATTCGTCGCTGGCGCGGTCGCGGGTTGATGGGCTTGCGGGTGGTCTTTGATGACGGCGTGAATCGGCTGGCGTTTTTCAAATCGTCTGTCGAACGATTCGTGGAACGCAACGCGGCCATTGTCAACCGCGGCGCGGCCTTCAAGCAGTTGTCGATCGAAGAGCGCGATCGGATTGTTGCGCTCGCTCGGGAATTTTTAGCCACTCGACCGATGAAACTCCACGCCGTCTCCAAGCTCATCGCAGAGAAGACGGGTCGTGCGGTGGAAACGGTTCGTTACACCTTGCGTCGGTATGATGACGTTGCTGAAAACGTCCCGCTGTTTAAGAAAAACGGCGTCGTTCGTTGCGAACGTGCCGAAGCAATCTGGAGCTGCGACCAAGCCGGCGATAGCGCCGAAACGATCGCAAAAGCGTTTGTCTGTACCGCCGAGGAGGTCGGCGAGATCGTTCGCGCCGTTCAGCTTCAAAAATGGCAAGAAACGCCGCTGGAGTATGTGGCGAATGAGTTATTCGATGCCCCCAATGCCGATGCGTTGATCTTGGATACGCCGGAGCCGATCGGAAAGGCGGGTGGTTCGTCGCGCGTGCCTAAGGAAACTCCGGCTTATTTGCAAACGCTATACCGAACGCCGTTGCTCACTTCTGAACAGGAGTGCGATCTTTTCCGCCGGTATAACTACCTCAAGAGTAAGGCCGTCAAGGCGATTCGATCGTGCAAATCAGGCGTTCTTGGACAAGAGCTTTACGCGACGCTCAAGGGCTTGATGTCGGGGATCGAGTCATTCCGCCGGCGAATCATCCAAGCCAATTTGCGATTGGTGGTGAGCATCGCCAAGAAACACGTGGGCTGGTCGTCGCGGTTTTACGAGGTGGTGAGTGACGGGAACCTGTCACTGATGCGGGCGGTGGAGAAGTTTGACTACGCCCGCGGGTTCAAATTCAGCACGTATGCGACGTGGGCGGTGGTGAAAAATTTCGCTCGATCGATTCCCGAGGACCACTATTTCTGCAAGCGGTTTGTGACCGGGCAGGAAGAAGTTCTCGAAACCGCGGCGGATCGTGCGGCTGTTCAAGGCGTCGCTGAAAGCGACCGCCAAAAGGTCCGCGAACTTATTACCGCGAGTCTGAAGGAACTTACGCCGCGTGAACGCGATATTTTGTCCGAGCACTTTGATTTACAGCATCATGGAACGGGCTCCACATTGGAGCAAATAGGCCGGCGATTCGGCGTTACCAAGGAACGCATTCGTCAGATTGAGCAGCAAGCGCTCTCGCGTTTGCGAGGTTTGCTGTCACCCAGTCTTCTTGATGCCCTGTCGGAATGATCCGACGGCCAAAATAATTCTTCCTTAATTCTAGACAGTTGCTCGACCCACACTTCGTGGTCTTTTGAATCCACAGTCGATTGAGGTTGTCTTTGTGAGTTCACGTTGTGTGCACTTGTGACGTGGGGTAGTGTAGACTTCGAATTAAAAGCGCAACGGGTGTGTGAGCGATGTCGTGTCCTGACAACATAACGGGAGGTCAAGGGGTGGATCCGGCGGTGACGGCCTCGGTGGCGTCTACGGGAAGGGATTCGTCGATGGCGTCGTATCATGGGCGGTTTTTGCCGGGGACGTTGGTTGGAAAGCGGTTTCGGATCGTGGAGCGGCTGGGGGCCGGAGGGATGGGAGAGGTCTTCCGGGCGGATGATCTGGAATTGGGTCATCCGGTGGCGCTCAAATTTGTGCCACAGAGTGTCGCTCGAGACGCGGAGATGATTTCCCGTTTGCGTGACGAGGTGCGATTCGCACGGCAAGTTTCCCATCCGAACGTATGTCGCGTGTACGACTTGAGCGAGGTCGAGGGGGAGTATTTCCTGTGCATGGAGTACGTCGACGGAGAGGACCTCGCGTCGGTGCTGAGGCGGATGGGGAGGCCATCGAGTGAAAAGGCGTTGCAGATCGCCCGGCAACTTTGCGCCGGGTTGGCGGCGGCGCACGAGGCGGGGATTTTGCATCGGGATTTGAAACCGGCCAACGTGATGATTGACGGTCGAGGTCGGGCGAGAATCACGGACTTCGGGCTGGCGGGATTGGCCGAGGATATTCATCAACGCGACACGAATTCGGGTACACCGGCGTACATGGCTCCTGAACAACTGACTGGTCGAGGGGTTTCGGTTCGAAGCGATATCTATTCGCTCGGTCTCGTTTTGTATGAACTTTTCACGGGAAAACGGGCGTTCGAGGCCGACACGGTTGCAGAGCTTCGAGAGATTCGTGAGGAAAGTCATCCACCGACGCCGTCGAGTGTGGTCGACGGATTGGATCCTGCAATTGAACGGGTGATTCTGAAATGTTTGGAGATTGATCCGCGAGATCGCCCGCCGTCGTCGTTGGCGGTGGCGAGCGCGCTTCCGGGAGGTGATCCGCTGGCGGCGGCGCTCGCGGCGGGAGAAACGCCGTCGCCGGAGTTGTTGGCGGCATCGGGTGAAGTCGGCGTGCTTCGACCCAGCGTGGCTCTCCCTTTGGTCGCGACGGTGCTTGCGGGATTGCTGTGTATTGCGTGGGTGACGGAAGACATTGCGCTGTACGGTCTGGTGAAATCGGGAAAGGCTCCAGCGGTGTTGGCGGATCGGGGAGCATCGATTGTTGGGAAGTTCGGTTACACGGATAAGCCGGCGGATCAAGCGTTTGGGTTTTCGGTTGACTATGACCAGCTTAGTTTCATCGCGGAGAACAATTCCTCACCGGAACGGTGGAATCATTTGAACAGTGTGAAACCGTCGCCAATTGCGTTTTGGTATCGCCAGAGTCCAATGTATCTGGGGCGATGGAGTCCGGGAGATGGGGTGACGGCCGGCGATCCGCCGTTACACATTGCGGGAATGAGTCGGGTATGGCTTGATTCGAGGGGTTTGTTGGTCGCGTTTCATTGTGTTCCGCCGCAAGTGGTGAGGCAAGAAAGGAGCGCTTCGGAGCCGTTTGACTGGAGTTTGGCGTTTCGAGAGGCCGGTTTGGATATTGCAGCGTTTGAGGTAGCTGAGCCGGAGTGGACACCGCTGATGTTTGCGGACGAACGACGGGCTTGGAAGGGGTGGTATCCAGGACAGCCGGAACGAACGGTTCGAGTGGAGGCGGCGGGTTACCAGGGCAAACCGGTGTCGTTTCAGGTGCTGATGCCTTATGACACGCCGGGAAGAATGCCACAGCGAGACACTCGAAGCGCATCGAGAGTCGCTGCCGATTGGTTATCGTTGCTCACGCTGTTGACGGCGGTTTTTGGAGGGGCGCTGATTGCGAGGCGGAATTTGAGGCTGGGTCGAGGAGATCGGCGCGGCGCGTTTCGATTGGCGGCGGCGGTTTTCGTGATGCAAATGGCGTTTTGGATTCTACGCGCCCATCACGCTTCCGGCGAACAGGAATTTGATCTGTGGGTATCGGCGGTGGGGCGGAGTTTGTTTACGTGTGCATGGATGTGGTTGATGTACATGGCGTTGGAGCCTTACGCGCGTCGACATTGGCCTGAGACGTTGATCGCTTGGTCGCGGTTGATTTCCGGGCGGTGGCGCGATCCCCTGGTGGGACGGTCGGTGTTGATTGGGTTTGTGGCGGGGGTGTTGCTCACGCTGGTCGATGTGGTGATCTGGAAGGCGTATGGTTGGCTGGGAATGGCTCCGCCGATGGTAGGCGGGCGATCGGCGTTTAACAATATCGCTCAGACGCGAGACGCGTTGGGAATGTTGATTGGGCATTTAGAGTTTCTCATTTCGCCCATTATGTTTTTGTTCATCAGCGTGCTTGTGAAGATGGTGGTGCGAAATCGGGTGGCGGCGGTGGTGATTGCGCTGTTGTTCGGAGCTGTCGCTCCGAACTTGATACGAACGCTAACGGAGTTTTCGGGGATGGGGGTGGTGTTGCAGGTGGTCAAATCGACTCTTCCGTTTGCGGTGGGTGGGTTTCTTTTTTTCCGGCCGGGCATGTTGTCATTGATGGCGTTTGTTTTCGTGGAAAACCGCTTGGGAATGTTCCCCGTGACGCTGGACTCAACGGCGTGGTATTCGGGGATTTCGACGTTGATCCTGGTGATTCTGGCGGGAATGGCTGTTTGGTCTTGCCATGCATCGTTGGGGAGCCGAATGGGGCGGATGCAGGAGCGATGGGCGATGTCGGCAACGTAGGAAACTCGTGTGCGATAATTCCGCGATCAAGAAGGGAAAACCCATCGACCGATACATGTCTTGATGGTGGTGTTGGGTGTCATTCTAGCGCGTGCGGGAAGTAAGGGTCTGCCGGACAAATGCGTGCGGAACCTCCACGGTCAACCGGTCATTACTTATACGTTTGCGCATGCCAAGCAAAGTCGAAAGCTGTCGGGCGTCGTTTTGTCGACGGATTCCGAACCGGCCAAGGAGTTGGCGAGGGGAGCCGGGATCGAGGTGATCGATCGTCCGAAGGAGTTGGCGACGGACCGAGCGAGGGTCGATTCGGTGGCCCGACATGCGGCGACCGTTTGGGAGCAACGATACGGACGGCGTGTTCAAGCGGTCGTGCTTCTTTATGGGAATATTCCGATTCGATCGGAGGGAGTGATTGATCGGGCGGTCGAGCATTTGATTCAATCGGGGGCGGACTCGGTTCGGACGGTAGCGACGGCGAGCAAGCAACATCCGGATTGGTTGCATCGGCTTGAGGGGGATCGCATGACGCAGTTCCGGGTCAATGCGATTTATCGTCGGCAGGACTTGGAGCCGCTGTATTATCACGACGGCGCCGTGGTCGTGGTGACACGAGACGCGCTCTTTTCGGCCTCGGAAGTCGGTGAAGATGGGCAGGCTTTCTTGGGGCAAGATCGCCGCGCGATAGTGCAACGGTCGGACGAATGCGTGGACATCGACGAGGTGATCGATCTTCGTCTGGCGGAGGCGATGCTGGATGCCGAACTCAAAGACGACGTGACGGATGAAGAAGAATCCGTCGGATGCGCCGTGCGAATCGGCGGGCGTTTCGTCGGGCGTGGGCAGCCTTGTTTTATCGTGGCAGAGGCGGGGGGGAATCACAACGGCTCCGTCTCCACCGCACTTCAAATGATTGACGAAGCCGCTGATGCGGGAGCGGATGCCATCAAATTTCAGGTTTTTCGCGCGGAAGATTTGGTTACGAATGACGCGCCGACGGCGGAATATCAAAGGCCATCATCCTCCGGGGCAACCGAGCGATCTTTGACGCAACGGGAAATGTTATCCGGTTTGGAGCTTCGTCCCGTGGATTTCGCGAGAATTCGGGATCGATGTGAACAGCGTAGAATTCTTTTCTTGGCGACGCCGTTTGGAATTCGAGACGTCGACGTACTGGTCGATCTAAACGTTATCGCTTTCAAAGTTGCTTCCACTGACTTGACCAATCGGCCTCTGCTCGAAGCGTTGGCGACGGCTCGAAGGCCGGTGATTCTTTCGACCGGGGCGTCGACATCGGAGGAAATTCACCGTGCGGTGGACGATCTGCGCGGGATGGGTGTTGGAAATCGGCTCATCCTGTTGCATTGCGTGAGTTGTTATCCGACGCCGTTGGAGAATGTGAATCTTCGGGCTATTGCGGCTTTGCATCGAGCGTTTCAAGTTCCTTGCGGGTTGAGCGATCACACGGTTTCCGTTCAGACCGGGGCGTGGGCGGTCGCGCTGGGGGCGTGCGTGTTGGAGAAGCACTTCACGTTGGATCCTACGTCGAAGGGACCTGATCATGCCATGTCGCTGTCACCGAGTCAAATGCGCGAGTATGTGTTAAACGTTCGGGCGGTTGAGAAGGCGTTGGGCGGAGGTCGCTTGGGGATGATCGACGAGGAAGCGGAGGTGCGTGCCGTTGCGGGGAAGAGTGTGGTGTCGGCTACTTTTATTCCATCAGGCACTCGGCTGACTCGTGAACTTCTTACGATCAAGCGACCCGGGGGTGGGATCGTGCCCCGCGATTTGTCTAAACTGATCGGGCGGGTGTCCGTTGCTTTTATACCGAGTGATACGGTCTTATCGTGGGACATGGTGCGATGAAGGCGACTTCCCGGAATCGTCGCCGAGTGGCTGTGGTGACCGGTAGTCGTGCGGAATACGGGCTGCTCAAATCCTGCATGACGGCCATTGCTCGACATTCTCGTTTGGAATTGCAGCTTGTAGCGGCGGGGATGCATCTTCTGCGGAAATCCGGATTTACCGTTCGCGACATTGAGCGGGACGGCTGGAGCATTGACGCCCGAATTCGAATGCAACGTGGGGATGATTCGTCGACGGATCAAGCGGAAGGATTGGCGTGCGGTGTCACAGGTATGGCACGATTCTTCGAAGAGTCGGCAACGGACATCGTCGTCGTCCTAGGCGATCGAATCGAAGCCATGGCGGCGGCTTTGGCGGCAACTTCGGTGGCCAAGATTCTGGCGCACATTCATGGCGGCGATGTCGCACCGGGTGACGCCGACGGTCGAATGCGTGACGCGATTACGAAATTGGCTCACGTTCATTTTGCGGCTTCGAAATCGGCGGCTCGGCGTATCGTTCGCATGGGGGAGGAACCCAAACGTGTTTTCGAGGTCGGCGCGCCGGGATTGGATCGATTGGCGGCGTTGGCGCGAGGGCGTCGGCCAAAGCGTTCGGGAATGTGTCTTGTCTTGCAGCATCCGTGTGGTCGCGCGGCGGCGACCGAGCGAGAGGTGATGAACAACATTCTGGCGGCCGTTGATGCTTCGCACTTGCGACCGGTCATCGTTTATCCCAATACGGATCGAGGTCATTCCGGGATTGTGAAGGCCATTGAGGAGTATCAAACTCGCCATGCGGAAAACGGCGCTGTCTTCTTTCGGTCCATGAATCACGATGATTATCTTCGCACGCTCATTGACGCCGAAGTGATTGTGGGGAATTCTTCCAGCGGAGTTATAGAGGCTGCTTCAGCGCGGACCCCGGCTGTGAACGTCGGGGATCGACAACAAGGCCGTGAACGTAGCGGTCGATCTGTCGTCGATGCGGGCGAATCCTCAAGGTCCATCGCGCGGGCCATTCAAACGGCACTTCGTCGGCGCCCCAGGTGGGGTGCGCCGACTGTTTATGGCGACGGTCGGGGTGGTGTTCAGCTTGCTGAAACCTTGGCAACACTGCCTTTAGATGACCGATTCCGCAGAAAATGCGTGGTCCGGTAATCGAAGTTTAGTGTGACCTAATCCTGTTGGAGTCGCGCGTCGATAACCAATTGACTGGAGTGTAAACCAACCACGGGTGAATTTTAGGGGAGAACATGTCCGTACAAGCCGCCGATCCTGTAAAGACAATCGTCGACAAGGCACTAGCGGCCATTGGCGACATCGCCACCCTGCCCGAGGTCACCATCAAGATCATTCAGATTGTCGAGGATGCACAGAGTACGGCCCGCGATTTGCATGACGTCATCAAGAACGATCCGGCGCTCTCGGTAAAGGTCCTAAAGGTCGTTAACTCGGCGTTTTATGGTCTTCCGGGCCAGGTTGCCAGCGTGGATCGAGCGATTGTTCTTTTAGGGCTGTCGGCGGTGAAGAACATTGCGATAGCCGCATCCATCGCGCGGTTGTTCAAAGGCAAACGGATTTCCGAGGAATTCACGGCTGCCGATCTTTGGCGTCACAGTGTGTCCGTGGCTGTTGCGGCGAACACCATCGCCAAGATTTGCCCGAATCCGGTCATGGCCGACGAGATATTCGTCGCCGGGTTGATCCACGACATCGGCACGTTGGTCGAGCGGCAGACCTATCCCGAGGAGTTTGCCGAAGTGATTCGACGCTGCAGTGCGGCGGATCTGGACTTTCTGCAAGTGGAACGGGAGATCATCGGGGCCGACCACCAAGCGTTCGGAGTGGGACTTACCACCAAGTGGAAATTCCCGCGTCACCTCCGAGCGGCCGTGGGATTTCACCACAACCCGGATACACTCAGTCCCGAGCTTCGCAACATGGCCGTGCTCATTCAAATCGCGGATACCCTGAGCTGTCAGGAAAAAACCGGGTTCTATCTTACCGCAAAGACCGGTACGATTACCAAGGAAATGCTCGACACCCTATCCATCACCCAAGCGCAGATTGACGATATTCGAGCGTCCCTGCCGGACAAGCTCGCCGAAGCCGAAGCGACCCTTTCGGCGTAGGAATACAACCGATCAATCTCTGTTACCGATTCTTTTTTTCCACGCAACAAGTATGTCGTTAGCGGCCCTGCGCGCGTTCCTTCTTAAAGGACCGTGGCGCGCACGAATGTGGGCAAAACGTACTTGCCGAAAAAAGTCGAACTCAGTAGAAAAGATCAAGCACTGACCAGGACCTTGAACCCGCCGCAGGTCATGCGCTTGCAGTCGAAGGGCATCGCCTTAGGATCCATCATCTTCAGGAGGCGCGGGTCCTTCATGACCTTGGCGTTGACGCTGTCACGATGCGCCCGCGACTTGTACACGATCCAAGAGAAAACGACCGTCTCGTCCGGTTTGACCTTGAGCGTCTTCGGAAACGGCACCCCAAATTTCACGTCAAGGTCGTCACCGGCGCACTCCTTGTAATCGAGGGCCCCGTGCTCCCGCCAAACTTTTCCGGCCTTTTTCGCCATGCTGGCATAGGCTTTCAGGTTCTTTTTCGGCACCGGCAAAACAAATCCATCGACATAGGGCATATACAATCTCCTTTCGTTGCGTCTTCAATTAAATCCGGCCATTCCACACCCGACACACGAACCGTCCGGTCGAGTGGTCCAGGTTCTGCCAAGCCCGGGGGAACCACTCGTGCAAGACTTTGGCAGCGTGGCTATTCGGACAAAACCTTACGCCCAAATCGTGGCCATGGGGATCATCGCCGCGCCGGCTGATGGGCCTCGTACCGAGCGATCTCCTTTTCCATTTGATTGATCAGCTAATCGTGGCACCGACCAAGGGCCAACTGCGCGAAATACTGTGTTATTAACCCACGGAAACGAGTGCCGCTCGATTGCGCAGCGTTTCGTGTCGTCGCGATCGCCCCGCAACTGTTCCACGCCCGTGTGGCTTGTCGGACGCTGGCCGCTTCGAAGCGTGTGGTGCGAACGTTGGCATTGGACCGCGCTCCGAAAACGATGGACCGGCCTGCTGCAACGGTTCCTGAAGCAGTCGCTCGATCGATCGGAGGTGGCCACGCTCGTCCGCACTGCAGAACGAAACCGCCGTGCCCTTAGCACCCGCCCGGCCTGTACGACCGATGCGGTGAACATAGGTTTCAGGGTCGTTCGTGATGTCGTAGTTGATGACGTGGGAAATGTCCTGCACGTCGAGGCCGCGAGCTGCGATGTCGGTGGCAACTAGCACTGCCGTTCGTGCCGACTTGAACTCGGCGAGAGCTCGCGTGCGCGCTCCTTGGCTCTTATTTCCGTGGATCGCGGCGGCGCCTACGCCCGCACCGAGAAGGTGACGGACCAACTTGTCCGCGCCGTGCTTGGTTCGGGTAAACACCAGGGTTCGCGTCTTCGGCGATTTGGCCAAAATAGAAACGAGCAGCGCCGCTTTGGCCGGCTTCTCGACATGGTGAACCCAATGGTCGACGGTCGGAGTCGGCGACGACACCCGCGATACCTGCACCGGCACCGGATCACGAAGGATTTTGTTGGCGAGATCGCGGATCGACGTCGGCATCGTGGCCGAGAAAAGCAGCGTTTGTCGTTCGCGCGGCAACTTGGTGAGAATCCGACGCACATCGGGGAGGAAGCCCATGTCGAACATGCGGTCAGCTTCGTCGATGACCAAGGTCTCGATTGCGGAAAGCGTCACCAATCCTTGATTTACGAGGTCAAGCAATCGTCCCGGAGTGGCCACCAATACGTCGATTCCGACACGCAAGGATCGGGCTTGCGGATTCTGATTGACCCCGCCGAAGACTACGCTGTACGTCAATCGGCAATAGCGACCGTAAACGCGGAAGCTGTCGTGAATTTGCTGGGCGAGCTCGCGTGTTGGACAAATGACTAGAGCCCGGACCATTCCGGGCAGTCTCCTCCCGTTCGCAGGAGCTGCACTTAACCTTTGCAAAATCGGCAACGCAAACGCAGCCGTCTTACCGGTGCCCGTCTGTGCGCTACCAAGCAGGTCTCGTCCATCAAGTACGTGCGGGATCGCCGAGCATTGGATGGGTGTGGGTTGGGTGTAGCCGGCTTCGCGCACGGCACGCTGGAGCGGCTCTGTAAGCCGCAAGTCTTCAAATCGCATTCTCTTTTACTCTCTAAAATCCCAAGCGAAGATGTGTCGGACGCGCCTCGCGTCTGCCAAAGCCATCGGTACCTGGGTGTCCCAATGGCTGTTTTCCACGGGATTCCAAACTAGTCTACCCGAAAATCACAAACCTGTCAAATGGGCTCGTAATGCGGGTGCAGGTAAAGTTTGATCCGAGCCGCGCGTAAACAAACGGACTAAGCGTTTCCAAGCCGAAAAATGCCCGCGCCCTCACGGTCGTGGCTTTGAAAAACGGCAAACTTTACCAATACCGGACGATGGGTCCCGAAGACGCGCAACGTCTCTTGGACACCATGGTCGAATCTTCGGAAATGAGGAAAGACGTCTAATGATCTTCGGCGATTCGAAAGTATAGCCTACCCGTTTGACTCGGCACGCATCGCGCGAACCGAGAACAATTTACACACACGCCAAGAACCCGCCGTCTTAACCCAACTCGGCAAAAGGAGATTCCTCGTCCAATTCCCCGTGCGCAAAACTGGTTGTTTATGCTACAAACCAAAATTGACCTTTACGCTTTTGGATCATTCAAAGTGCCAAATTGTGGCACGGTGTGCAGAATGCGCGCGTTCTGCACCCAAAACCGCCTTCAATCGTCACTTCAATCGCCGGGATGCGACGCGGCAGTTTGAACCACCTCATCGATCTCGCCAGCCAGGTAGCGATCAATCACCCCGTGAACGAGGTAAATGATAGGAGTAATCAGCACGGCAATGATGAGTTTGTACGTGTAATTTCCAAAGGCCAGGGGAACGAACTTGGCAAATGCCAAGCCCTTCTCGGGATTGAGAAGATGCGGAACCACGAACGCGATGAACCCCACCACAAACGTATCTATGATTTGGCTGATGAGTGTACTGCCTGTTGCCCGAAGCCAAAGAAGTCGATGTCCGGTTCGCTGTTTCACGGCCTGAAAAATAATGACATCGAGCAACTGCGCGAGCAAAAACGCCGTGATCGATCCGACGATGATCCACATCGATTGTCCGAAGACGGCGCTGAAGTTCACGTCCGACACGGGCGAACTCTCCCACGCCGGAACGCACATCGTCGCAAAGAGCAGCAAAAACGTATACAGAATCATCCCCACCGCGAGGAAGGTCAGTTTTCGTACGCCGGGTTTGCCGAAGTATTCGTTGATCAAATCTGTGGTGATGAAAACCACCGGCCAGGGAATGACACCGATCGAAAGGACGATCGGGTCCAGCTTCCATGTACCCAAGGTAAATCCGGGCACGGTGAAGAGCTTTCCACCAGTCAATTCCGCCACAATGGCGTTGGTGAGAAAGAACCCGCCGAGGACAAAAAATACAAGATCCCGTCGCGTCTTGGGCATCAGGCAACCCGCTTCCGAATAAGTATGGAGAGAAGGTTAATTTCCAAACAATCCCGTTTCCACGAACATGCCTGCCGATTCGAAGTAGGCAACGGCCTCTTCGGTGGAGTGAAACACGCGCGTAGCGGTTTCGGTAATGAACGGACTGGGGTTTCGACGCGGTCGCCAGATGACATAGACTTCCTTGCTGTGTTCGTAGGCGTGATGCAGTTCGCGTTCCACGCCGCTGGAAAGACCGGGCACGCCGTTGGCCAGTTCGGGGATCAAGCTGATAATCATGTCGGCTTGGTCGATCAACTGAAAATCGCGGGCGTAGATTTGCCCGTCGATGTCGCTGGCGGTTTCAAGCACTTGCTTGACGGAGACTTTGACCGTCACCATCGAGCCGTCGAGTGCCGCGACGTGACCCTCGATAAAATCCTGGCCCGACTTCGCGGCTTTGATCGCCGATTCAAGCAGCATCTTTTCATCAACATCGCCCGGGTCAAAGGCCACGAATTTCCCGGCCAAGGCCGCTCGAAACGCATCGATTTCCGCGAGAACGTCGGGCATGTCCACGACGTGGCTCATGGGAAAAGAGAGATACACTTTTCGCATGCGCGGGCGACAAACCAGCCGGAAACACGTCTGCGCCGTGGAATTGATTCGTCCACGGGGAAGGACGAAACATGGTTTTCGCGAACCGATCCCCAGCGCCAGCAGCTCCGTCGCAAGAATCTCTTCCTCGCGCCAGACCATGAGGTCCTTCAACGTCGCGTCCAGCGTGTGTTCCGAGCGAAGGCGATGGTGAATGGCTTCCACGTTGTCCACCAGACACACAAACATGTCCGGGTTGAACTTTTCGATCTGATCAAAGTCAAAGGCGCGGAACAGTCCGTGACGCCAACGAAACGTAGCGTGCGTGTTCACAATGACATTCGCCTGATCGCTCGATTCGCTGATGATATCCTTGAAGACGGAACGCCGAAGGCTATGAAGTCTGCTCAAAGGCAAATCCAAAATTCGCCCGGCGTGAACATCCGGCGCTTCGGCGTACATTCGATCGCCGACGTGATACACGTGCAGCACCTCACCTCGACTCGCGGCCAACTTCGCCACGGATTCAAGGTACCGCTTCTTATCAATTCCAACTTGTCCCATTACGATTGCACGCATAGTTTTTTCCTACATACGAAAGACCGCGCCCAGCTTCCTACCCATGAGCATGGCCGCACTGACCAGGGTCAGGGTCATGAGCACCATGCCCCAAACGCCCATCGCGCTAGCAATGTAGGGTCCATCCCCCAGTCGTGTGAAGAGCGCGTAGATGGCTTTGGTCATCGGAAAAGTGGATTCTTTCTGGGCGAGGACCAGGGATTCACTCACGGCCAGCATGGCGAAACTGAAAGCCAACAGGCCGCCGGCGATCAAATTGGCCATAATCAAAGGGATTACGACGCGGTGCATGATGGTTCTAGGCTGGGCGCCGAGGTTTGCGGCAGCGTCTTCCAAATCGCCGGCGGTTTGTTCCAGACCGGCCACCGTCGAGCGCACGATGTAAGGTAATCTCCTCACTGCGTACATGATCACCAAGAAGACGGTTGGGTCGGGGTTTTGACCCGTGACTTGGCACATTTTGGAAAGACCGGTCCAACCGTTTTGCTGAAACCAAACGGCGAGTTGCGGAAACGGCCAGCGGAGGGTCAACGCGACGTAGCCGAATGCAAGGACAATTCCGGGAACGGCCAAAGGAAGCATGACCAAAGCATCGAGAAGGCGTCGACCGGGCAACGTCGTGCGAGCCAAGAGATAGGCGATCCCAAATCCAAGTAGGATATCCAGAATGAGTGCGAGCGACGAATAGAGGAGGCTGTTTTGAATGGAGCCGCTCGCCAGTGGATGTGTCAAAGCGTTGGCGTAATGATCGACGGTCCAGTCTTGAGGTAGAACGCTTCGATACCAAGTCCCTGGCGCGGTGAAACTCGCCACCACTACAGCCAGATGCGGAAGGATCGCAAGCCCAAGTACGATGGCGAATGGGGCCATGACCGGGAGAGCGGAGAATCCGGAGACCTTGCGCGTCTCGGCGGCTGTCATGGCGCGTGTGGTCAAAGGATAACTTTGAACGCCGAGAACGAGTTTGCCTAGTGCGTAGAGACCGACGGCGATGGCTAACAAGACGACCACCAAGGCGTAGGGTTGCGGATTGGCGGTGACCTCTTGCAATCCCCAATAGATTTGGACCGGCGCGACTTTGTAATAATCAAACATCAACGGCGTACCGAGTTCGGTGAAAGACCAGATGAAAACGATGGTGCCGCCGGCGAATAGGCCCGGTCGGATTAATGGAAGCGTGATTCGGCGGTAACGAGTCCAGCGACTCGCCCCCAACACTTGCGCGGTTTGATCGAGCGCGGGGTCGAGGTTGGCAAGCGCCGCGGTCGCGTTCAAGTAGATGATCGGGTAGAGGTGCAAGGCTTCGATGATAACGACGCCGAAGAATCTTGCCCCACCGAGGAAGTCCGTGGGGTCATTAGCGTCGATCCATCCCAACGCGGACAATGCGGCGTTTATGGATCCTGCTCGACCGAGAAGATGGCGCAGGCCGATGGCGCCGACAAACGGTGGGAGAATCAAGGGAACCAAGATCATCGCTTCCAAGGCTCCACGGCCCGTGAAGGTGAATCGATGGGCAAGCGAGGCAAGCGGAAGCGCGAGAATGAAACAAAGAACGGTAACGGCCGATGCAACGAGGACGCTGTTGATCAGAGCCTGTCGGGACACGGGATCGAGAAAAACGGTGGCAAGGTACCTCGTAGTCCATGTTTTGACGCCGTCGGATTTCGTTTCAATAAACCCGCCGGATACCGTCAACAAGATCGGCCAGACCAAAAACGCGGCCAGCAACCCGATGCAAAGCCAAATGAAGGTCAAACGACGGATCATGCGATTCCCGGGTTCCTTATTTCATAGCCTCTTTCGGTGAGCAGAGACAGGGAGTCTATCGCCAGTGGTTGGGCACAGCAACATGGACCCCTGTTTGACAAAACCGTACACTAAACGGGTTGACTTGAGGCGCGGTTTGTGTTAAGGGTTCGTTAGCGAAATACGGTTTCAGCGGGCTCTTGGAGATGAATTCAGCGATGGTTCGGGTTTGTTTTACGAAGAACATTCAGCGTCATGTGGCGTGCCCGCCGTGCGAGGTGGCAAGCGGAACGGCCAGGCAGGTTTTGGATGCCGCCTTCGCACCCAATGAAAAAGCGCGGCTCTACGTGTTGGATGAACAGGGGGCGGTTCGAAAGCACATGGTGGTGTTCATCAATGGCGAGCCGGTAAAGGATCGCGTGCGTTTGGGAGATGCGGTGCCGGATGGGGCCGAGGTGTACGTCATGCAGGCGTTGTCTGGTGGATGAATCATAGAAAAGTCGTCGTGCGGCGGCTGGGTTTTCAAATCGAGGGAATTCCATGAAGAACCGATTGTTCGTGGCCACGCGAAAGGGCGCGTTTGTATTGGAGCGTCGTATGGCGGCCAAGTGGGAGGTCGTACACTCGGGATTTCTGGGCGACAATCTGTCGATTATCACCCATGACGGACGGGATGGTTCCGTTTATGTGGCTGCGGCGCACGGCCATTTTGGGGTCAAAGTTCATCGATCGGAT
>JBBTCX010000121.1:0-8906 GCA_038043045.1 Planctomycetota bacterium
TATCCCGACGATGTGTGAGTGCGTTATCTGGAGGAGAGCGCGGAACGGGCCCGGATCTTGTTGAGTAAAGCGGCGACGATGGTGGTTAGCAGAGACGGTTGCGATATCGTGGTGAAAATCGAGAACCAAACCGGACACAAGCTGCCGACGGGTTATGCCGAGGGTCGGCGAATGTGGATCAACGTCGAGTTTCAAGGCGAGACTATGAACCCCGTCTTGGAGCGAGGATTTTATGACAATAAGACGGCGGACTTGGTGACGGCGGACACCAAAGTATATGAGGCCGTATTCGGTATCGACGCGGCGATGGCCAAGCTCACCGGATTGCCGGAGGGGCCGACGTTTCACTTTGCGTTGAATAACAAGGTATTCAAGGATAATCGGATTCCGCCTAGAGGATTTACGAACGCGGCATTCGAGGCCGTACAATCCGCCCCGGTCGCGGCGACGTATGAGGACGGACAATTCTCGGATGAGACGCGATTTCGAGTGCCACCAGAGACCACCCAGGCGGTGGTGACGCTATACTATCAGACGGCCAGCAAGGAGTACATCACGTTTTTGCGGGATGAGAATCGTACCAACAGCGCGGGTAACGATTTGCATGAGTATTGGTTGTTGACGGATATGTCGCCGCCGGTGGAGATGGTTCAAACGACGATTCAGAAACTTTCGCCGGCGGGTTTTTTTGCCGACGCGGATTGCAACGGGGACGTGGATTTGAATGACTATCGATTGCTTTCCGGCTGCGTGGGGGGGAGTGACAAGCGCTTGTCACTTGGCTGCGAATCGCTGGATTTCGATCTCGACGGAGACGTCGATCTCGTCGATGTGGCCGCTTTGCAGAGAGAGTTTACGGGGTCGTGACAGAGAAAAGCGAACCTGAGCTTTTCGTCCACGTTGAGACGCAAGGAAGGCGTCTACCGACATTCCGATGTCCTTGGCTACCTGACACAGGATGATGGGGGAAAGATCGCGCCCGGAATGAAACAGCAGCGTCGTACGACGCCCGTAGGAATGTTTAAACTGCTTGTGTGAACCTCGTTGGCGAGCTTCCTCGGAAACCAAGAGCCAAGAGCAGCGCGACGACTTCGCGCGGTTTCAACACAGGTGGACGAGGCATGGTCAGGCCACTTCGACGTTCTGAATTCCCACGAAGCGAGTCTCCGATTCGGGTTCTCCGTGTTCAAGAAGCATTTCAATCACTTCTTTAAGGTTTCGGTTTAGTTCGTCGAGGGTTTCGCCTTGTGAATGGGCCCCAGGAAAGCCAGAAACATGGCCCACGTATAGCTGAGTGTCAGGACACCGTTCGATGATGGCCGTAAAGGTTTTCATCGCTATCAAAAGTGTATCAACGGATCATTGGGAAGTCGAGTTGAATTGCCCGGCAGGAGTATTACCCATAAGTGTCGCACCGAGCAGTTTGAGCCGGTCAGATGACCTGTTTCATGGCTTGTTCCAAGTCGGCGAGGAGGTCGTCGAGGTCTTCGATGCCGACGGAGAGTCGGACGAGGCCGTCGGTGACGCCGCGGGCTTCGCGGATTTCCTTCGGGATGGAGGCGTGGGTCATGATGGCGGGGTGGTTGACGAGGGATTCGACGCCACCGAGGGATTCGGCAAGCGAAAAGACTTTGACACTTTCACAGAAGCGCAATGCGGCTGCGCGATCTGAATCCTTTTCGCCCTTTTTGCCCGCGAAGACGATGGTGACGATTCCGCCGCCGCCGCACATTTGCTTTTTGGCGAGAGCGAAGTCCGGGTGGTCTTCCAGCCAAGGGTAGATGACTCTCGAAAGTTTGGGGTGGCCTTTGAGATGCTTAGCGACTGCCAAGGCGTTGTCACCATGTTTTTCCATTCGAAGCGTGAGGGTTTTAATGCCTCGTTGTTGCAGGAAGCAATCGAAGGGACCGGGAACGCCACCGAGTGCGTTCTGGAGGAAGGCGATGCGCTCCATGAGTGCGTCGTCTTTGGTGATCACCGCGCCGCCGATGACGTCCGAGTGGCCGCCGATGTATTTCGTTGTGCTGTGGATGACGTAGTCGGCGCCGAGAGCGATGGGGACTTGGAGGACGGGCGTGGCGAAGGTGTTGTCGACGGCGAGTTTTGCGCCGGCGGCGTGGGCGATTTTGGCGATGGCGGCGATGTCGAGGCAGCGAAGAAGCGGATTGGTCGGTGACTCGATCCAGACGATTTTCGTGGCAGAGTCGACGAGGCGGGAGAATGCCGCGGGCGATGGATCGTCGGTGAACACGGGGATGATGCCGAAACCTTCGAAGACACGTTTGAGCATGCGAAACGTTCCGCCGTACACGTCGGAGAATGCCAACACTTTGTCACCGGGCGATAGCGTGGCGAAGACGGCGGCGGTCGCGGCTGAACCGGAGGCGAAGGATGCGGCTTTTGCCCCGCCTTCGAGGGATGCTAAGCAACGTTCAAGACCGACGCGTGTGGGATTGCCGGATCGTGCGTATTCGTAGCCTTTGTGCTTGCCCGGTGATTCCTGTGTGAAGGTGCTTGTCGCATGAATTGGGGGGACGGTGGCGCCGGTCAGTGGATCGGGTTCTTGGCCGACGTGGATGGCGCGGGTGGCGAATTTCCAATTCGTGTTTTGTTGATCATGCGAAGCCATACGAAACTCCAAAAAAAGATTCCTTGCAGGGTAGCAGTGGTTAGTCGCTTGAGGAATAGGCTGGAGTTGGTGGCCGAATTATGACTTAGAATGAGTTTTGGACCGATAATCAACTTGACAGGAGGAAGTTGTTGATGTAACATGTAATTAGATGTGGATTGCATGCGAGAGAGATGTTTATGATTCAGCTGGGTGATATTCATTCCCTGACGGATTTTCAACGAAACGCGCGGGAGCACATTGAGCGGTTGAAGCAGACGGGCAGGCCTGAAGTGCTGACTGTGAATGGGAAAGCGGAGATCGTAGTGCAGAATGCTGAATCGTATCAAAAATTGCTGGATGCGATTGATCGTGCGGAGGCGATCGAGGGAATACGTAAAGGACTGGAGCAGATGGAGGCGGGGTTGGGGAGACCGCTAGAGGAATTCGACGATTACATGCGCCGAAAGTACAACATTCCCCGCAGTGAAAACGTATAGGATTATCCCTGAACCGAATGTTGAGATTGAGCTCGAAGCGATCTACCAATGGATAGCCGAGTCGTCGCCACTGAATGCAATCCGATGGTACAACAACTGTCTGAGTTCGATTGCGTCGTTGTCTGAACTTCCGCAACGATGCTCCATTGCGCCGGAGTCGGAATCATTCGGTTGTGAGGTTCGGCAACTCCTTCACGGCCAATATCGAATTCCGTTTACCATCCGCGAGCAGGCCGTGCACGTGCTTCACGTTCGACATGGAGCACGTGCCGCGTTGGATGACACCTTGACGGAGTAACACGCAGGGGGCGCGGTTACTTCTTGGCTAATTCCTCATCAATAATCGCTTTGAACGCTTCGAACGGTTGGGCACCGGAAAGGAAGCGGCCATTGATGAGGAAGGCCGGTGTTCCGCTGATGCCGGCTTCTTGGCCTTCAGTTCCGTCTTTGACTACATCAGCTTTGAATTTGCCGGAGTCATAACAACTGTTAAAGGTATCAGCATTCAGCCCTAGATCGGTAGCATACTTCTTCAAATCGGCGTCGGCAAGGGCCTGCATGTTTTGGAAGAGTTTGTCGTGATATTCCCAGAATTTTCCTTGTTCATGAGCGCATTGCGCGGCCTCCGCGGCAGGTTTGGCTCGCTGGTGCATGGCCAGCGCGAAATCTCGGAAAACAATCTTGACGTTGTCGCCGTAGGTTTCCTGAATTTTTTGAAGGGTCGGACCGACCCGTGCGCAGTACGGTCACTGAAAATCGGAATATTCGGCGATAATCACTTTGGCGTTTGCGCCGCCTTTGAAGGGATCATTGGCGGCGATGACCATCTCGACACGTGGGGGTTCCAAAGTAATTTTGACTTGGGCTTTTTCCTTAACTTGAGCGGTAAACGCGTCGCGAGCTTCTTTGTCATTTTGGGCGGAGAGTCGGGCCCGGATTTGACCGGAAACTTGCTCGAGGGTTTTTCCAGCCATTTGAGCGGCGTTGGTTTTAAAAAACGCCTCCACGTCCGCATCGTTGATGGGTTTGGCTTTCTCGGCCACCTTTTCACGGATAAATTGGTCGACGGTGATTCCTTTTGCGGTGGCGTCGGCACTGAGTGCATGTTCGATAATGACCTGATCCAATACCGCTCGTCGGGCGTCGTACAAGGACTGGGCGAGCTTTATGTTCTTCTTGAGAACCTTGGCATCCAATTCCTGAAGCGTAATCGGTTTTCCACCGACTACGGCTGCGACTTCCACGTTGGCAGCCGTGGTTTCTGATTTGGCGGCGGGCTGTGCCCAAGCGACACCGCAGAGGAGCGTGCCGATACCGGCATACACCACCAAGTCGATTCCATTTTTCCTTATCATCAAAATCCCTTTCCTTGTAAATCGGACTGCTAGTCTAGCAACGAACTCCGTCCACTGAAAGTGAAAAAACCGCCTCGCAATAAGAACTCTGCCGCAGTGTTCCAGCGATCACGCTAGAGAGATTCTAACCCCAAGTGCTACTTCTTCACGGGTTTAGTCACACGGGTCATGTAGGTAATCTGTGAACCGCCAACTTTTTCTCGCGTCACTTGAATATCTCCTCTTATGATCTCTTTTGGCGGCTTCTCATTATTGGAAAGCGTTTGCTTCTGTACCCCGCTTTTTTTCTCTGACATTGGATTCTCACTTTCCAAAACGATCGATAATCAAATCCACGATTACTTCCCTTTGTTCAGCATAGATTCTAGCAAGGATTTCGTCCGTGAACAGGGGTCGTTTTCCTTTCGCATCCAAGTAAACGACGCCCCGCAATGGTTCTTTCCCTAGTCGTGGAGCATCGCTAAAGCCAAACGTGAGGTAGCTTGCGCGCTCGTGATCGATGTGGTCGGCTTGTTCCTGTGAAAAGTTCCAGGGGTCGGCAACGAGGGCAGAACGAAACTTCTCTGCTGTATCGTTTTCCACGTTGCAATGAAGCGATTCCTTGCCGCATCGAATCGTGTGGCCGACCAAACCCGAGCTTTCGAGAAATAATGAAAACGCTTCCATTGGTGAAGCAAGTTTTTCATGTTGCGATACTGGGTTCCAATTCACCCTGTTGAGCCGGGGCGGCGTTGGCGGCCAGGGGGGAACGGATGGGAAGCCATTTATAAAGCACGATCATGTAGGCGACCCCGCCGAGGAACATCAGGAAGCTAATGGTTTGGGAAATGGTGAGTCCGCCGAACTCATGGGGGTTGTCGGTGCGAATGATTTCCTCGAAGAAGCGCGAGATGGGGTAGAGAACGAACACGAGGCCTATGACCACACCGTGGCGACGCCTCCGATTGAACACCGCAGCAAGCAACGCGCAGAGAATGAGCGCGTTCATGGTGGCGTAGAGTTGCGTCGGGTGAACGGGAAGGGATCGAGAGGCGTTGGCGAGGTCTTCCAGTTCTGACACCAGCGAGAGGCGCGAGGGATTCACGCGCGAGGGATATTGTTGGGCGGCCAGAAGCTCGATGTTGTCGCGACGGTGTTTTTCGAACGCTTGGGTGGTTTGTTTTAAGGCGGCGTCGAGTTGCTCCATTTTTTTGGCATCGGCGTTTTCTTTTTTGGCCAGTTCGACGGCTTTAAGTGCGTCTTGATAGGCACGCTTGGGGCCGTCGCGGAGTTCGGGCGACATACGAATTTGTTGATCAGGTACGAAGGACGGATAGAGTTTTTCTCGGGCGGAAATGATCAACTCGGCGGGGAGGGTCGTTTGGCGATCTTCCCATTGGCGCATTTGAGGCGGGCTACCGTAGGGGAATTGAACGGCCCAGGGGAATCGCGCTGTCATTTGATGATCGGTGGTGCATAGGCCGCCGAAGCAACATCCGTTGAAGTAGCAACCGATGCGGCCTATGGCCAAACCCCACATGGCGCCGGGGGCAAGGATGTCGAGGAAGAGTCTTGCGGATTGTTTTTTCGTGATGAGATAAAAGGCCACGACCACGCATGCGCCGAGGAATCCGCCGAGGAATTCGAGTCCGCCTTGGGCGATGTTGAGAACGGCCCAGATGCGATTCGGAGCGGTGGCAAATTGCGGGTCCCAATAGTGGATGACATATTGGATGCGTGCGCCGACGACTCCGCCGATGAGAGAGAAGAAGGATACGTCCAGGATTTTGTCGGGATCAACCCCGACGCGCGTCGCCCGCCGCATGGCGAACCACACGGCCGTAAGAAACCCGATCATGAGGAAGAAACCGTAGGTCGTGATGTTTAACCCCAAAGGGAGTTTTACAAGCTGAGGGTACATTGTTTGAATCTCTCTACCGTGACGACTCTTGCGCCGGACTTGGACCGGCGATTCTGATACCGCGCTAGAGCAATGCTAACGGGTGGGGGGCGGGAGGTCCACGGGGTGGAATGGTCAGTACTGTCATTCATTCCGAGTTTGCGATTGCCCTGTTCACTCCTAATGTAAGTTCGCTACGCTCTTGAAGTCTCTGAGCCTAAATATAAAATGACGGCCACCGCGACGATCAGAGCGTAATTCAAGAGGGCAGATCGAATGGCCAAACAACCGCTCGCCGAGGTTTTCGGCTTTCCCATTGACAACCAAAGCCGAGAAGCGAAGCGGTGTAGGGACAACGCGCTCTGCCCCTTCGGCAATAAAGTGCCGAACTGCACCAAGGACAAGGCCAACGACCCGCTCGGCGTTTGCAGCATACTCGACGGTACCGACGTGGTCATCACATGCCCCGTGCGCTTCCGCGAACACTGGATCATTGCGGCAGACGCGGCGGCGTTCTTCTTCCCCAGTGGTCCAAAGTGGACCACGCTGACAGAAGTTCGGCTTAAGGACAAGCAGGGCGGCTCGGCGGGGAACATCGACGTTATTTCGTGTGAATGACAGGAATGGCTAAGAACACAAAAACGTCGTCTTCCGCAAGCGAGTCGTTTTGTCGTGGCGAAATCGACCGGATGTTGAAGAATTCGCAAACGAAGGTAATTATGCCGGTCGTCACGCTCGGTCTGCTCCGTGACTTTCGGCGAACCGGTCAGAAGGTTTTTTCAGATCCAGAAATCAAGAAAGTATATGAAGCAGCGGTAAAGAGCTTAACGGAATTTCTTGGACACGACGTTCACATCGGCGCGAAATACTACGATGCTTACGGCACGCGGATGTCGCGCTACAGCGTTCTCAAATCCGTCGGTCATCTAAAATACGAACTCGCAGAACCGTACACCACCTTCGCGGCGGGTTTGTGCGATTGGATTCCACAGAGAATCAAGCGACACATTGAGGATCGCTTGGGGGTGATCCCGCTGCTCAGCAATCCATCGGTGCGCATGACCTACGCCGACGATCGTGAAGGGTTTCTGGTCCTCATTCGCGAGCAAATCGATAAGACCCCGGCGAATTTCGAGATTTTCAGTTTTGCGGTCATAAAGGTTCATTTGGAAAAGTTCGCGTGCAAGATTTACCGGGACACGCGGACTGCTGCCCACGACAAGGGCGTGGACCTCTCAACCAACTTCGGCGTCATCTATCAGGTCAAAAAACTGAGGATTCACACTGAATCTGAAGCGGATCGGCTCTACGCCGAACTCAAAGTCAATTTCGATAATGATCGCCTCCAAGACGGCAAAGTAATCTTGGTCATAGATGATATTTCCAAAGAAGTAAAGAAATACCTCGTAGACATGAGGGTCCAATCCATCAGCAAAGACGACTTGTTCAAAATGGCAACAAGCTTTGAGGACGTGGAAGACCGCCAAAAAGTATTGCGGATTGTTTACGATGAATTCCGGCGCGAATATTCGAGCAGCATCAGGTGAACTATGAACACAAAGCCCCTGAAAAAAACGGACATGCAATCAATTGCCCAGTTGCAGACCCAGTTGGACGAGCTTCGTCGCCGTCTGAACATCGACGACCGGGGTGCCATCTTGTTTCGAGTCGATTTGAGTTACGGAGACGATGAAGTGGCGCTGGTGGAAGCAGATGGTTATGGCGGAGCCACTTTGCGCGTCGTCGAAGGCCATTATCCTGTGGACTTCTTCACGCATGAGGAGCGTGTATTTCCGACTGAAGCTGCCGCAGTGATTGCGGCAGAAGCCTTGCGAATGAGCATTACTGCATAATCTTGATTCCGGGCGCGGCGTTCATTAAGCACGGCGAGAACGGAAGGGGGTTGAAGTCGCGTTGGTATGCAGAAACGCTTGCGGCGCGAATCACGGCCATCGGGGCGATAAGGGACCGCTTCACGTTTGTTTGTGGAGACGGGCTGGCAGTGATGCGAGAGTATGCGCGTCGGAAGTGTGTCGTGTTCTTCATTGACCCGCCATACACTGCGGGCGGCACGAATGGGAAGCGTGCGGGAATGCGGTTGTATACGCACCATAAGCTTGACCATGAACGGCTCTTTGCAACCGCTGCACGTGTCGCGGGTGACGTGCTCTTGACCTATGACGACGCGCCGGATGTACGGGAGTTGGCGAGGCGGCATTCGTTCGAGACGGAATCGATCGCGATGAAGAACACGCACCACGCAAAGATGACCGAACTACTAATTGGTCGGAATCTTCGGTGGCTTGAATAGCCGCATAGGTCGGGTCATCGACCTGACATTGGCTTAACCGCCGGGCTTGCCGGGGCTCGCGCGGACGGGTGGCCCACCTCGTTTCGAGGTGGGGGAGCGATGATATCAAATAGCCGAAAAGGACTTGCCTCCGAACCTCCATCCTTCGCCATTTCAATCACCAAATCACCAAATTGCGAAATGACAAGATCCACTCGCCATTCAAAAAGTGCCAAAACGTGACACTTCAACGTCCCCTTCGTACTACTAACGT
>JBBTCX010000122.1:0-16235 GCA_038043045.1 Planctomycetota bacterium
CGACTTCTTGTCCCAAATAGCATCCCTTGTTGAAACTCACGGCCCATTGAAGTTCCCCCGTTTCAGCGGGCAAAACCTCATCCGTGATTTCACTCCCCGCTACCGGAATCCCAAACTCTATCTGATGAACCCGAACCGCTTCCTCTCTGACGGGTGTGACGAAAAGACTGCTCGCCGGCGAAATCAAATGCTCCACAAAACGCTCCGCTATCGCGGGTTTAACCCAAAGGTCAAACCCCAACGGGCCGCAGAAATCCGTTCGCCCGATCTCAACGGTCGATTCCTCCCAAACAAATTCCGTCATGTTGAAAAGCGGCATCCGGTGTGCGTGCGACGCCCCTAGATGGCCCAACACATCACCCGCCCTCTTGCCGCACAACCCCAACCGAATTCGCGTTTCCGATTGATCTTGAAGCGCTACGTCTTCGACGATTGCGTACTTGCTCAAATGTCGAATGGCCGGCTCGATGAGGACTCGGTCCATCTCCAACCACAATGTTGATGCCCGCGCGAATACATGCACATCAAAAACAATTCGCCCTTGAATATTTACCGCGAAGGCATAGGTTCCTTCACCACATTGAAGCGTCTTGACATGATTCGTGAGTAGATTGTGCAACCAGGTGGCACGATCTCCTCCGCTCAATTCGATCCATCCGCGGTTGGCCCGATTGACCAACGCGCAACCCTCTTGAATGGAACGGTATTCTTGTTGGAGGTCTCCCTGGTTCTGTACGGAGATTTCGTTTAGGAGATGATTCCGGAACGTGGTCATGGACAATATCGTAACTTACTCAGCGAAATTGTGTCAGGCAGGCCTTTCCGTCGCCCGCCCGCAAAAGCCGTTTACATTCTAAACTATTATAAAATAATCACTTACGACGATATGCCTTGCTTTTATTTGACCCACTGCAGGTGACCTTCTTTTAGGTCGTTGAATTAGACGGAATTTAGTGCTATATCTCTTAAGGCAGAAAGGTGGGCGCCTAATAATGCTTGCGCTGACCAAGAAAACGGATTACGCCCTGATCGCTTTGTCGGAGTTGGCAAGGCGTGAGGCCGAGGTATTGAGCGTTCGTGAACTCTCCGAGCGACATCGCATGCCCTTACCGCTATTGACCAACATCCTTAAGAATCTGACTCGAGCCGGAATCGTGGTCAGCGTACGAGGGGTTTTGGGTGGATATAGGCTTGCACGGTCCGCGACGACGATTAACCTTCATGAATTGATCGCCGCGGTGGAAGGGCCATTTCAATTTGTGCGGTGTGCTACCGATTCTGCGACCACGACAGGGGTAGCCTGCGAATTGGAGACTTCGTGCCCGATTCGCCTGCCGGCCCATCGAATTCGTGATCGACTGAGACGTTTGTTGGAGGAAGTGACTCTGGCGGAAATCGTGGATCATTCGCCGCAAAGCGGAGTACCCCTTGTTTCTAAGCCGTTGCCGGTCCAGTTGCGACCGATCCAATTGACTACGGCCAAAGGATAATGTTTAGGAGTTGAAAAAATGGTGAACATAACGGAACTCGCCGCACGGGAAGTCAATACGATCATTAAGCAACAGCAGGAGTCTGCTCAGACCAACGGGGAAGAGCCGAAGAAGTTCTTCCTTCGCGTGGGTGTCAAAGGGGGCGGCTGTAGCGGATTCAATTATTCGCTTGATCTCACTGAAAGTGTGAGCGAATCGGATGAATCCTGGGATCAACACGGCATTTCGGTCGTTTGCGATCCCAAGAGCTACTTGTATCTTGAAGGCACCACGATCGACTTCAAGGACGAACTCATGGGTCGCGGATTTGTCTTTACAAACCCCAACGCCACGAGCTCGTGCGGCTGCGGTTCAAGTTTCTCCGTGTAGACAGAACCGGATTCGGCACGATTTGGAATTGGAATAAGCGGGCTGCGGGTGAAATACAAACGCGGCCTGTCGAAAGCTTGCGCCGAGCCTCGTTTTCTAGGGTTTGGAATTCACTCTGAGAAAAGCCCCAAGGCCGATTCAAAGAGATGCAGCCGCAACGGGTTTTGATTGCGGCCAAACCGTCGCTTTGGCGGCGCACGCGAATTTGCACGCCAGACGAATCGCGTGTTTCATGCTTCCCGGGTTGGCCTGATTCGTTCCCACAATATCAAAGCCCGTTCCGTGGTCCACGCTGGTGCGAATAACCGGTAAACCCAGTGTCAAGTTCACGGCACTATCAAACGCCAGCATCTTGATGGGAATAAGTCCCTGGTCGTGATACATGGCCACGATCCCGTCAAACGCCTGGCGACGCTCCGCCACGAACAGCGTATCCGCCGGGAACGGTCCCTCCACCTCTATACCCACGTTTTTCGCCAATTGAATAGCCGGTTCAATAATCCGACGCTCTTCATCGCCGAACTGGCCTTCTTCGCCGGCATGGGGATTCAACCCCGCCACCGCAATGCGTGGACGTTCGATCTCAAACCATGTTTTCAGACATTCGTTCAACAAGTCAATTGGTTGAAAGACCATTCCGATGGTGAAACGATTTCGCAGGTCGAATATCCCGACATGAATGCTCGCCAGCGCCACGCGCAAACCGGCCCCGATGAACATCATCGTGACCCGGTTGTTGTTGAAAGCGGCCGCGATTCTTTCCGTATGATCGGGGTGCGGACAGCCGGCCAATCGCCAGCTCACCTTGTGAATCGGTCCGGTGACGATGCCGTCCGTGATCTTGGAACGAGCCGCGTCGATCGCATCGTCGTAGAAACGCAACGACGCTTTTCCCCCTTCGAGCGTCGGACGAGGATGATCCCCCACCAACGACGAAAACTCCGGGTAGTTCACCACCACGGTTCCCGAATCCACACGGAGTGGTTCGCCGCGGTTGACGTGGAACCAAAACGGTTTGATTCCCGCACGATCCGCCGCGCGCTCCATCGCCGACTCCAGCCCGAACACGACGAACCGTCCCAAATCACGAACTGCGGGATCTTGCAACGCCTTGACGATGACTTCCGCGCCGATTCCGTGCGGATCACCCATGGTAATCCCAATCAACGGCTTGCTTGCGGATGACACCCGCGGCAACAAGGCAGTTTTAATGCTCATGATAGAAACCCCGCTTCTCGAAGTAGCTCGTGGGTGATGTCTTGCTTCGTTCCCCCACGATTCAAAAGATGGTGTATGGTCCGAACAATCATGTCGGTCTCGATATTGACAACACTCCCAATTCGAAATGCTCGCAAATTCGTCCGTTCCAACGTGGTCGGAATGAGGGCCACGCTAAATCTGTCCGAATCAAGATCCGCCACGGTCAGCGAAACACCCTCTACGGTTACGGAACCCTTAGGAATGATAAGCGGAAGCAAGGGCGCTTGGGGTTGAAACCACAACACATAGTCCGTCGCCGCCGCAATCACATTCGTGACGACCGCCGTTCCGTCCACGTGGCCTTGAACCAAATGCCCGTCCAATCGATCGCCGAGACGAAGGGACCGCTCCAGATTGACAAGGTCGCCAGACCTTCGTTGACCAAGAGACGTTTTTCGAAGCGTCTCGTGAACCACATCGAATTCGATGACGTTCTGCTCTCGATTCGCGACGGTCAAGCAAACACCGCTGACGCTGACGCTGGCCCCTAACGTGACATCCCGAGCGATGGTCTCGGCTTGAATGCGAAGACGACATCCTCCCGGCGCAGGCGCGCTCGCAAGGACAGTGCCAATCGATTCGACGATGCCTGTAAACATCCGATCGTCCGGTTCTTTTCCTTACACCAGAATTACGTATCCCATATCCATCGACGACCGAAACCCCATTCGCCACGCAAGCGACGACATAGATTTCCGGTTGACGGATAGCAGATCACAGGTTGCGAAGAGGGGGAGTAATGGATCGCAACCAATGGGCGGCTCAGCATCCGGGGGTGCTCTAAATCCAGCACCTTCACATTAGTGTCATGCTAGACATTCAAAACAAAGAGTCAAGTGAAATGCGTGTCAAGTCGAGATTTAGAGTTGCAACAGCACTTCGATAAGGATTTCGTCGGCGATCCCCAATTCGCGTAGCTGCTCTCGTTTGGCTTCGTCATCCAGATCGGAATCTCGAACAATGACTTCGATATCATCCAATACAATCTCCTGCCCATCGGAACCGATGAGTCGATTAGGGAAGTCCACCCGCGCCAATGATCCACACCCTCCCGCTATAAAAACGACCGCAAGCATACTTTTTGCAACGAATCTCATAGCCAGTCCTTTGATGTTCGAAAAACTACGTACCTGTGGGAAGTTAGTCTCCCGCGCAAAGTGCAATATCCACTTTAATGAACGACAGCCGTTTTGCAAGCGGTCCCGGCCATCGGAAATCCTCGAAGATGGGTTTTTCCGTGGACGAGCTTTCCAAGTTCCGCAACTTTCGATTCCCAAGTTTCGATTTCCACGTAGTCACTGATGGTCTTCCCACGGCTTTCTTGGGGAGCTTCCAGAACCGCGTCACAGGCTTCCGCGAATTCACGGGCCGTTTCCCCAAATCGAACCGGACCGCGAAACCGTTCGGCCTCAGGCAGCGGCGTTGAGAGGATCGGCAAACCGGCTGCGAGATATTCATACATCTTGATCGGGTTGATGCTCCGTGTCATCTCGTGTCGAGTGAAGGGCAATAAACCCGCCGAAAAAGTCGCACAATACGCCGGTAGGTCGGCGTACGCTCTCCGACCGAGCAAATGAACATTGGACAAACAACGCAATTCACTAACGTCCACTTTGCTTTCGCCGATCAAGACGAACGAATATTGTGGCCGCTGTCGAGCCAACTCGGCAAGCAGCGCCACATCAATCCAATGATGCAACAAACCAAAAAAACCAAAAAGGGGATTGGAAATTTTCGCCAAATCGTCAGGCCTCGGCGGCGGATTCCGCCATGCTGCGGCGAAATGATCGAAATCGACGCCATGGCGCATGAGAACTGCGTCAGCCCTCCGCGCCCGCTTGGCCTTCCACAGCGCCTCGGAAGTCGTCACCACCAAATCGGCACGTTCAAGCATTTCCTCCTCGTAGGTTCTGATCCGCTCGGAATCAAATCCCTCGAATCGGATGTAATCATCCGTGCAATAGTAAACAAAACACTCTTCGTCACAGCTCCCGATGAGGAACGGAACATCCGGCGCGAAGCTCCAAATCTGAACGGGCTTCGCCGACCATTCGGGTACCGCGCGCACGGCCGATCGAATCTGCTTGGTCAGAAGTCGATGATGAATCGCGGAAACCATTCGGTGTCGCGCCCCTGGCACCACCACCGGGGTCACTCGCAGAATTCTCGGCTTCACCCAGCTTCGTCCGCCCATCATTCGCCGCAAGGCCGACCACGCCGATCGAAGATCATGAAGACTCGCTTTCGGGCGACGGGTTCCGTGATACTCCACCCAGACGATATCGTTGTACTTGGACAACTCCGACATGATGTGATGTTTGCTGGTGGGATCGTAATTCCACGAGCTCCCGATACAAACGATGATTCGATCGGTAATGGGGGACGATGACGAGTTCATGCTTCCACCGAACACCCTCGAACCCGTCTCCGTTTCCGAAGAATCCCCAACGCCGATTTACTCTTCAGTCTCATTCTTGTTGTAGTAGTTGTAATACCGGTAGTAGTTGTACGCATACCCGTATCCGTAACCATATCCGTATCGGCCCGTCGGGCTGTCTCGACCGACCAATAGACAACCGACGATGGGAATGTTGTTGACTTTGAGCAACCGCACCGCCCGTTTCGCCGCGAGTTCATGAGTCCGATTCAGGCGGACAATGACAATGACCCCCGAACACAAGTGACCCAAAATGCCAACGTCCGTCACCGTGGTGGCCGGCGGAGTGTCCACGATCGTGTAATGGAAATCATGCTGCATCCGCTTGAAAATGTCCTTGGCGCACGCCGCCGTGAGAAGCTGCGCTGCCGACTGACTCTTGGTCTTCCCCGCCGGAATGAAGCTAAGGTTGGGAATCGGTGTTTTGCGAATGACTTGTTCATACGTCGCTTCTCCACGAAGCACGTCGGCCAATCCCGGTCCGTTGTCTTCCGACTGACAAAGCATTCTCGCCAGGGAACTTCGCCGAAAGTCGCCGTCCACCACCAGCACCCGAAGATGATTGATTTCGGCAAGTATGCAACCCAGATTCAAGGTGGTTACGCTCTTTCCTTCTTTCGGCACCGCGCTGGTGATGGCCAGAATGCGGTGTTCATAGTTTTGGTTCTGGCTCAGCAAGCGCGTTCGCAACGAACGATACTGCTCGGTCACCAGCGAGGATCTCTCAAAAAATGGCACCAGCGATTCGCACAAACCTTGCACCACCGCCCGAGGTTCCTCGGGCGTATCCGGTGGAAGGATTTTGCCGTCGAGAAATGGATTTGCATCAGCGGCGGTTGGAATTTCCAACGTCGCCGTGGCGAATGCGCTACCTGGGACGTCAAGAACTCGCTTCCGTTCCTGCTCCGCTCGTTTCAACGCTTCGGCAATTCTGCCCATGTTGTTCTTCCACCGTGTGCTTGCCGAAGGTCAACGAGGTCGATCCCAACTCGTCCCGTCAGTGCTTGTATCGATGCAAACCTCTCAAAATCTCGGCGGGTTGCTGGTGCGTCGGGTCCCGTCATCGTTTTCGTCGTAGGCATCGCCAAGGTTTTGAATCTGCGCCGGCGCCAAATAGGCCTGGGCGACGGGAGCAACCGGCGACAATGTCTCTTGAATCTTCTGCCCCAACCACGCCAAAGGCGTCGGCGGAACATACACAATATCATCTGGTTCCAACAGGATATTCCGACTCCAGTCGCCTTTTTTAATCATCTGATCGATGTTGACGCTGATCGTTCGAACAGGGGTCTCTCCATGACTGGGGCGAATCACCTTCACCCGCCTTGTCGCCGAAGTGTGATTCACTCCCGCGTTCAGCACCGCGTCCAGCAAAGTATCTCGTCCCGTATAGGCATGCGGACCCTGCCCTCCGACTTGCCCATACACGTAGAATTTTTTGCTATTGTACGCCGTCACCCGAACGCTCACCTTAGGATCCACGTAATAACGGCTGAGCAGTACCTCCAACTTCGCCGCCAATTCCTTCACGGTCATGCCCACAATTTTGACATCACCGAGAAGCCGAAAACTGATCTTGCCGTCCGGATGAATCTGTTGCGCCTCGCTATCGATTTCGGCCACCCGCGGAGCGCTGATCGCCACGCCGTCCGGAATCCCCAGACGGTATTCGATGGCTGAAACTTCGTGTTCATGCTCCCGAAGAAAATGGAGCATGTCCGCATTGCTCGGCGCGCACCCCACGCAAAGAAACGGCAACGCCGCCAGGACACCGAGCAGCTTGATCACATCGGGCACGCCGATTCTCCACCGAACTTTGTTCGTCGCCGAAACATTTATGGACTCTGCCGCTTCGAAACGAAGGGGCGAAAATCCAACTCTCCAGGCTACTCTTTAGCCCTCGGTTCCAGGCCGAAAAAACACCAACCGCCGTTGATGGATATGCGTATTTATCGGGATGGGCGTATCTTGGCTGAACCTGCGTGAAACGGGAAACACTATCGGACGAACCGACCGTAGCTTGATTGTCGCGTCGCCCGGTGGTTATCAGGCCTCTTTAAGACTCTTCGTTCAGCGACCGATATTCTCATTCACCAGGACAACAAGGACTCGCCAGGCCGGGCTATTTCCGCGCGAGGGGGTTTGGTTTCATGTACGCTACCTTCTTCGGGCTTCGCGAGTTGCCCTTCAACAACACCCCCGATCCACGCTTCTTTTTCGCTACGCCCGACCATGAAGAAGCGTTGGCTTCGTTGGTCTACGCGGTGCAAGAGAGGAAGGGATGCGTCTTGCTCACCGGGGAAGTTGGCGCCGGCAAAACCCTCGTCACCCGTCTAATGTTGCGACACTTCGGTTCCCGGATCGTCTTCGCCCATGTACACCACGCCATCCAAAGCGCCGCGGACTTGATGGAATCCGTGTGTGCCGAATTTGAAATCGATCGAACCGATCACGCCACTCCCGTGCAACGCGTCCGTGCACTCCATGATTTTTTGCTTCGTCAATTCTCCAGCAACATTCCGGCCGTCCTGTTGCTCGACGAAGCCCAGAACTTGCCCGTCGACGCTTTCGAACAGCTTCGCATGATCGGCAACCTGGAAGCCGATGACGCCAAGCTTCTTCAAATGGTGATTGTGGGCCAACCCGAACTTCGCCGCGCATTTGCATCGCACGAACTTCGTCAACTCAGACAACGCATCTTCCGCGCCTATCACTTGGGCTGCATGGACCTTGATACCACCGTGGCTTACTTACGCCATCGACTTCAAGTAGCCGGCGCGACTTCGCTCGATATCTTCGACGCCTCGGCCTGTAACGCGATCCATCATCATGCACGAGGTTTACCGCGCGTGGTCAACACGATTTGCGATAACGCGATGCTGAGCGCTTATGCCGCCGACCATCGAAGCATCGACGGTTCCTTCGTGGAAAGTGTCGTCAGCCAGATGATGACATTGAACGAAGTTCCAGAGCCCGGCACGACCCGTGATGAAGGCACCGTTCGCCGAACTATGCCTGCACGAACAACCATTCAACCTGCGCCCCAAACCAACAATGGAAAAAAGAATGATCCCGTTCAACGGGAGGCTCCGCCCCAAAACAGACGTGTGCGATTTCGAAAATCCGTGGGATCCGAAGCAGACCGGAGTTTGGAAAAAAAGAAAACGGCCCGGCCTCCGAAGCAGACAGTAGTAGCAATAGCAAACTCATGTGACGCCGGACCCCTGGGAGCCTTGCGACAAAGACTCGAGGTGGTTCTCGGTGAATTAGGCCGACTGGTCACTCGTGTGGAGGGTTCTGCTTGGCGACATGGTTCGGTGGAGTTCGATCACTACAAGAACGCTCCAAATATCGAACAGCCCATAACTACTTATACAGCGTCTCTTTCCCAGAAAAAACTGGGCACTCCGCCTTCTTTGTCCCTGCCGATGGATTCCTCGAAAAGTGTGAGCCAATCACCAACGCAAAACGCGGACCTTGGTCCACAGAAACGAACGCGCGCCACTACGATGGATCGATTGGCCCGATTGGCCGACATACGTCGGATAGCAGAGGCCCGATCTTCTAGGACGTAGCCAATCTACTTCACTTGGTACGTGAATTCACACAGGTGAGGTTGCCGATAGAGTGGTCGTGCCAGTCGTTGGCATTTCTTTGGGCTCTATGGGACCCCATGGACCAATAAGTGATGGTCCACGAAATCTTGGAATGTCATGCAGGAGAAAACAATCATGGTAAAGCTTCCTTATTGGTTTAGGTTGGGAGGGGGTCTAGCCCTTCTGGGCCTGGGAGTGTTCCTCACCGGGTGCAATCCAACCGCAGGAACACGTACAATCTTGGATGATGGGACCATTCAGGATGACCCCGGTCCCTCCAACGCCACCGGCTCCAAGTCCTTTGTAAGCCCCGGTGGAACCTCTGGAATGGGCCTCGGTTCGTCCGATAGTGGCGCCGCGGTTCTGCAATCCTTCGATCCTGGTGCTTTTGTTCAACTCAACGTTGCAACGGAAACTTCGACCGGCGAAGACAACATGCAGGGGCTCGATGTAGCCCAGGCTCCACCGCCGGATGGTGGAGCACCTCCTCCGCCTCCTCCGCCTCCCCCGCCTCCCCCGCCTCCTCCGCCGGATGGTGGAGCGCCACCTCCACCTCCACCTCCACCTCCGCCACCCCCTCCGGGCGGAACTCCACCGCCACCAGGTGGCACTGCACCGCCCCCTCCACCTCCGGGTGGAACTCCGCCACCGCCCCCGCCGGGCGGTACCGCTTCAACGCCACCTCCGCCGGGCGGAACTGTTCCACCGCCCCCGCCTCAAGACGGAAGTCAACCACCACCGCCGCCTGGCGCTTTCCCACCGCCACCCCCAGGCGGATTCCCGCCGCCTCCAGGCGGAAGCCAACCACCACCGCCTCCCGGCGGTTTTCCGCCACCGCCACCGGGTGGCACTGCTCCACCGCCGCCGCCTCCGGGCGGATTTTTCCCACCACCGCCTCCGGGCGAGGGATTTCCACCTCCTCCTGCCGGCGGGTTCTTCGCTCCTCCACCAGGCGCCGCGTTCCCAACATTCCCCGGTGGTCCGCCAGTTCCTCTTCCACCGCCACCGCCTGGCACTCAACTCCCTCCGCTTCCACCCGGTTTTGAAGCCGCCTTCGGCGGATTGTTCGGAACGCCGGGATTTCCACCTCCTCCGGGCGGCCCATTCCCGCCGGGAACACCCGGACCCGGACAGCCGTTCCCTCCAGGACCACCGCCGATTGATCTGATCAAGAACGGTTTTGCAGGCTCCGACGGACAAATCGTGCCATTCGCACAATTCCCGTTTGGAACTTTGTTGACTCAAGTTCCTCTCCAAACCCTGATTCCAGGTGCTCCGCCGATGTTCCAGCATGGCGCCTTTGGCCAGCCGTTGGCGTTTGGTGCTATTCCGCCACCGCCGCCTGGTTTTCCGCCGTTTCCGCTGCCGCCGGACTTCCAGAATCAGTTCCCTCAGTTCCAATTCAACTTCGGTCCGCCGAATCCAACTGCCGGCCCAGGAGGAACGCCTCCACCCCCACCGCCGGGATTGCCTCCGCAGTTCTTTGTATTCAATGACCAGGTGCAAGCCATCAACGGCTTCCTCCAGAACTTCCCGCTTCCACCACCTCCAGGTGGACCGTTCCCGCCGGGAGGTCCGATCCAACCAGGCGGTCCATTTCCGCCCGGCGGTCCTTTCCCGGGCCCATTTCCGGGTTTGGCGTTTGTGAATTTTGCCGATTTGCAAGAGTTGCTCCCCGCGGATTTCCTACCGCCGGAAACGGTTAACGCCGTGTTCGAGGGATTCGGCGAAAACCATCCCCTGATAAGCGATGAAGGCACAGTGAACGCGGAATTGGAAGAGGCCTTGTTTGACCATCCGCCGATTCCCTCGGGTTTCCAGGCCTTTGACTTCAGCGGGGATGTGCCTCAATTCGACGACCTGTTCACTAAGTACGACGAGAACATGGTCGGCGAAACCATGCAAGGCCAGGTCAACACGACCGCCGAGGGTACACTTCCGGATGGAAGTTCGTTTACGTGCAGCGACACCACGGTCTTGGAGACCGTGCTGAATCCGGCGCTGCCCATGGTCCTGATGGGCGACGGTGTATACCAGACCCAGTGGGTCATCAATATCCGTCAGCTCACCAACAGTCACTTCTTCGTCGGCGATCCGGAAAACCCCGACGCTGAATTCGACATGACCACGGAGATTCTGAGTCAAATGACCTGGACTCTGCTGACCAAGGAAGTGGATATCGACGGCGATGGTCTTGCCGACGAATTCCAGATCAGCGGGGCCAATTCCATCGAACTGCTGGAACAGAACGTCACCGGCCAGGCTCCGGAAGGCGCTCCCGCACCGCCGCCGCTGCAGTTGCCCTTTGAGTTACAGGGCGTCCTTCAGGTGTCGGATGCGCCGACTCCTGACGCTGACGCTCAACCCCAGTAGGAAAAACCGATTGGTTCCATCCCAAGCGCCGCGTGGGTAACTCCCGCGCGGCGCTTTCATTTCATGCCTTGCGAAAACAACGCTTCAAAAGAAGAAGGCCGTCAACACGAGAAACACCGGCACAAGGATGCACACGCTATACAGCAAGTAACCAAAGAAGCTCGGCATCCGCACTCCTTGCTGCTCCGCGATGCTATTCACCATGAAATTAGGCCCATTGCCGATGTACGTCATCGCTCCAAAAAAAACCGCCCCCAACGATAACGCGGTCAATTTCCCCTGGTCGACGAACAGCCCATCCCGCAAGGAAATGTCGGTCACATTCGTCAACCCATCCGTGCAAGCCAGTCTCAAGAAAACCAAATAGGTCGGCGCGTTATCCAGAAAGCCCGACAAACCACCGGTCGCCCAAAACAACCGGGCCGGCGTTCCCACGATCTGTTGAAGCTCCAATCGGCGATGATCCAAAATCTCCAAAGCCGGTTGCATACAGAGAAATATCCCGATAAACAACGCCGCCACTTCCAGAATCGCATGATACTTGAATCCATTTTCGATTCTGATCTTCGGGTTCGTCCATCCAAGCGATACGCCCACTAACCCCAACAAGATCAACTCTCGAAGAAACGGAAACGTCTTGATCCCGACCATGGGCAAGACCTCTCCCGGCTTGATGACCGCCACGGTGAGCACCACCGCCGCTAGCCAAACCAGATTCAACCCGCCGCGCAAACGAAGCCTCGTGACCTCCGCCTCATCGCGCACGAGATCGCGCAACTCCTCCCGTCGATACATCAACGTATCCCAAACGTAATACACACTGAGGAGCACGGTCGATAGAATCAGCCATTCCTTCCAAAGCGAAAGCGTCCAGAAGAACGGCACCCCTTGCAAATACCCTAGAAAAAGAGGCGGATCGCCAATCGGCAGCAGCGATCCACCCACGTTGCTCACTAGGAAAATGAAGAAAATGACGGTGTGTGTCACATGCTTTCGTTCACGGTTGGTCTGCAACACTTCTCGAATCAGCAGCATGCTGGCGCCCGTTGTTCCTATCAAACTCGCCAGAACCGTTCCCAACGCCAACAAACCCGTATTTGTCAGCGGATGAGCGGGCCGATCGCCTCCCAACGAAATGCCCCCGCTAATCACATACAAGGCAAAAAGCACCACGATAAACGGAATGTATTCTCCAAGAATAGCATGCTCGCCGACCTGTAACGCTTTCGATCCTCCATGCGCAATGACGTAATACCCGATCGTCATCGCCGCAAACGACAAGGACACTATCAACCGGTTGCGATTGTGCTCCCACCAACGTGCCGTCCGCGGAATGAGCGGTAAGACCGCGATCGCAAGGAGTAGTCCCACAAAGGGCAGAATGGCCACCATCCCCGGCGTCGCCCCATGTGTGGTGCCAAGTATGCTTGCTTCGTTCATCCGCGAATTATCTTCAATCCCTTACGGGGTCGCCAGATCGTTTTTCCCAAGCGCGGCGCAAAGATCTCGCCCAATGAAAAAATTGCCCGCCACCTCGCATCTACTCGTCTAAAGTGCCACATAATGGCATCGGCTAGACCCTAATCCACTCAACAACATGTTTCGTCCGATAACTTCTCGGCCCGCCTCTGTTACTCTCCCCATTCTCAATCGACCCCGCTTTTGATACCGTGTCTGCTCTATGAAACTACACACAAGAACCCTCCTATCCATCGCCTGTCTCAGTACACTCTGCATCATTCCCGGCTGCACCGTCGACGACGCAAAAAAGAAAATGGATCTCGGCGTCTCCCCCATTTCTCCTGCACTCGCAAAGTCAGCCGCCTTTCGTGACACGATCGGGTCCTGCGCCTATTACGAAGGTCTCGCACCGCAACGTGCCCGAGGGTATGGCCTCGTCGTCGGCCTGGGAAAAAACGGATCGGGTGAATGCCCTCGGGCGATCCGCGACCAATTGATCCAATCCCTTTACAAACAACACAAATTCTCCGGCGGACCCGTTGGCGAATGGCAAATCAAACCGGAACAGTTGATCGACGACCCGGATACAGCCGTTGTTGTCGTCCGCGCCGATATTCCCGGCGCCGTGGTGGAAGGAACCCGGGTCGACGTCTACGTCACCGCTCTGCCCGGCACGAAAGCAAAATCTTTACGGGGCGGTCGACTTTTCACGACTGAATTGGAATCCTACCGCGAAACACCCTCCGGTATTCTTCCTTCGGGAACCGTCGTCGCCAAAGCATCCGGTCCGCTTTTGCTCAACCCCTTCGCCGAAGGTGATGCCGCGACGCAATCCGCGCCCCTGGAAGCCACCATCGTCGGCGGCGGACGTTGCACCAAAGCCCGCGATCTTCGACTTGTTCTCGGCTCCGCCTCCTATGGACTCGCCCAGAAAATCCAAGACCGAATCAACAACCGATTCCCCAAAGAACGAAAAGTCGCCGATGCCATTTCGCCGTCGTACATCGACATTCACATCCCCAAGGAGTTTCACGACGACACCGGCCACTTCCTGGCCTTGCTTCGAAGCCTGTTTCTAACCTCCGAGCCCAACTTCGAAGGCATGCGCGCCAAAGCGCTGGCCGAGGAACTCGTTATTCCAAACGCCCCACATGACCTTATCGCTCTTGCTTTGGAAGGACTTGGCCAGGCCGTTATTCCCCTAATCAGCAACCTGTACTCGCATCAATCGGACCACGTTTCTTTTCATGCAGCCGTGGCCGGTTCGCGACTTGGAGATCATCTGGCTGTCGATGCTCTGGCTTTGCAGGCCCGCAAAATACAGGGCGAATTTCGTTTCAAAGCCATCCGCGCTATGGCCCAGGCAAAAGGAATGGCCAACGCTTCGATCGCCCTCCGCGAACTCCTGGAAGACGACGATCCTCGCATCCAGGCCGCAGCCTACGAAGCACTCGTCGAACGGCGGGACGCCGTCGTCCGTTCCAAGTCCCTCGGCGGCGACAATTTTACCCTGGACCTGATCCCGACTCATAACGCCAACCGCGTGTACGCCAAACGATCCCAATCTCGCCGCATCGCCCTGTTCGGCGAGGATCACCTCTGTGATCCTCCCGTGCACTATGTGTCACCGGATGGCAGCTTTACGGTCAATGCCCTTCCGGAGGACAAGCAGTTGACACTCATTCGCGTGGCCCTTGCCGACGACACCCGATCTCCACCGATCCCGGCGCCGCTGAACCTCTCCCGTCTCATCGAACTGCTGGGCAACGACGCGGACATCGACGCCGACGGTCAGGTCACCGGGCTGGGACTCGACTACGGCTCCATCATCCGCGCTCTGCAACACCTCTGCGAAGACCGATCTATCAACGCATCCTTCATGCTTGAACAACCCAACGCCGCCGAACTCTTCGGCCCCACCCGCCCCCAAGGCCGCCCGGAATCCGAGTTATGACTCTGACCTGTGGAGAATCGACCTTTGCCATGCAGGGCAGGTGATCTTCCCGGCATGGCGGAAGAACCGCGTACCCTACTTTGGGACCGCCGTAATAGTCACGCACCCCAAATTTGACTGCCGCTTTGGGTACAAGAACGCGACTTAACTTAGGGATTGCGTTTGACTTCGATGATTTCGAGGTCGAGTGTGCCGATTTTGGAGAGGATGGCGAAGTTGAGATCGGCCAGAGCGCAGTCTTTCAAGGAAGAAGTGGCCAAGGCGATTCGGGCGGGACTACATTCGGTTTCTCGAAGGGCGGCGTCGACGTCGACCCATTGGCCGTCGATCCAGAATTGGGTCCACATGTGGTAGCCGAAAATGTCACTCTGCCCGCCGAACACCGGGGCATAGGCCAAACCCACCACGACGCGCGAGGGGATTCCAGCGATCCGACCCAGCGCGGCCAGAAACACGCCGTGTTCGCTGCAATCGCCGGATTTGTTGCGGGCGACTTCGCTGGCGGTGGCGAAGCCGACATCCATGCTTTTGTCCGCGACATAGTCGGTGACAAAACGTCGCAATCGATCGGCCAATTTAAACAGGTCCTTTTCATCGCCGGCGGCGCGCTTGGCGAGGTCGATCAAAATGGGGTCGTTGATATTGAGTACAGCGTTGGCGGCCAAGTAGTCGTCAAGGTCGGAAGCGGGCTTGGCATAGTTCGATTTTGGCGAGTGGTTAAGGCGTGAGACCTCCAACTCCACGGAACGATCGTTTTGTTTCGTCACGCTTTGCATACCCGTAGTGGGAATTCCAGAGACTGCCGAGGCATCCGTTTTGCTCGTGAGGCGATAACGGATGGAGTGCACCATATCTCGATTTTCAATGGGGGGTACTTTCAGCACGGTGGTCATGAAAACTTCCGGGGCCACGAAGTCGGCCAGCGCGGTTTTTTGGTCCGTGGTCAACAGTTCAATTTCAAACGTAGCCATGGGCATTTTTGCTTTTAAGGGTTTGCCATCAGCATCAACCCAAGAAACCAGTGACATTGGCCCGCCGGGTGTTTCCATCGTGACGGTGACCTTTTGTCCGCGAAGTTTTTTATCGACGTGTTGAAACTCTTCCCAGTCGCCGACCACCGTTTTCGCCGGCAATGCCGCATCGAGTCGAAGTTCCGGAGGGTACATGTCGGACGTGTAAACCGTGCCCGGTTTAAATCCGCGTTTGACGCTTTCTCGAAAGGCGCCCCAAGTCATCATCGCGCCTTTGGGAAAAGGAACGATCTGGGTCTGGGCCATGCCGAATTGCTCGGATAC
>JBBTCX010000123.1:0-1186 GCA_038043045.1 Planctomycetota bacterium
AACGCGGTCATTATAACCTGCGTGTCAAGAGACTTTTGCAACGGACTGTTAGGGGTTTTGTCGCCGTGTCGCCCTGTCGCCACTGTCACCAAGGCACATTTGAACTTGCGCGCACCATCGGGCGCGTTCAACCTCCCTTCGACGCGGAGGCTTATTTCGTTCTTTTCGTTTAATTCGTAAGGAGTTTGGATTCGTGCATCGTTGGACAGTCGCGCCGGACTTTACGGAATCCATTCTCGTTTCGTCGCAGATCACGCCGATGCACCTTCCACGATGCCAATGATTCGTGCCCTGATGACTTCAGGCAATCGACTCCATGCCCCTACGATGACGGCGAGATTTGGGTCATCAATGACAGGGTCCAAAGTCTGACTGCTGGGGAAATTGCTGGGTGTCCGAAGCGAACTGCCATAAGTGCTTGCTGATTCACTACTTACGGAACTGAGCACCGGTTTCCTAAACCTGGGGTCGCAGGTTCGAATCCCGCCGGGCGCAGTGACAAGTCGGTGGCACTTTTTGGTGCGGGGGAGTGCCTTTGTCCGGGGCTGGCTATTCGGGGATTGAGGTTCTGGAACAGTCGTGGCAGAGGCCGGTGATTTGGAACCGATGGTTTGCGGCGCGAAAGTTGAATCGATCGGCGATTCGTTGTCGGAGGTCGATCACCTCATCGGCGGCGAATTCAAAAATGCGGCCGCACTGGCGACAGACCATGTGATCGTGCGGGCGGTCGCCGAAGGCGAGCTCATAGTGAACATGTTTTACGTCGAAGCGAACTTGTTTCAGGATTCCGGCGGTCACCAGCAGCGGGAGCGTGCGGTAGACGGTGGCTTTGGCAATTCGGAAACCCCGTTCCGTCACCATGTACAAGACTTGATCGGCTTCGAAGTGTTCGGGGAGATCGAGAACCACGTCGAGGATTTGCTTTCGGGCCGTGGTCATTTTGATTGCGTTTTCGCGGAGAAATCGGCGGAAAGCGTCGCGTAGATCGTCGGCCGTCTGACTCTTGCTTCGATGGTCCATGAGGATGTCGACTCGTTTATCCCGACAGCACTCCCAAAGTGGACGCCGGAAGCGATCGTATTACACCTCCGCCTTGGCCACAACGCCTGTTTGGACAGGGAAGGAAGCAGTCAGGGCAATCGCATCTAATTCTTCAGATCGATAACCGGTCTGGTTACATGGCGGA
>JBBTCX010000124.1:0-27674 GCA_038043045.1 Planctomycetota bacterium
CATCCAGCCCCGTCACCGCTCCCACGTGCGGCCAATCCAAAAACTCCGCCAACGCCGGTCCAACAGCCCCGGCATCCAAATCAATGTTGTGCTTACCGCAAACGACAAAATCAAACCCGGCGGAATCTTTTCGAATCGCCGCCGAAAGCAGATAGGCCAGATAGAGTTCATCCGTTGTCTGAAACGCCGCATCACAAAGGTGTACCGCCGAATCAGCGCCCATGGCCAGCGCCACTCGCAACGCCTCCGCCGCCTTATCAGGCCCGACGGTCATCACTACGATCTCGGTTACATCGCTCCGTTTTTCACGAAGCTGCACCGCAAGTTCGATCCCGAACTCGTCGAACGGATCAGGAACAAGTTTGAGACCCGTCTGATCAATTCCGCTTCCGTCCCCCAAGCCTTTGATCGTGGCATTGGAGTCCGGCACCTGTTTTACAATCGATAATATTCGCACCAGTTATTTCCCGGTCGCACCCTGTTTTCGAATTCAAAACCACGCAGCCCGCCGTTTCCATCCTGACCGACTGCAACGCGTCTCGAATCTAACCGCGATCGTATCCTACGGGAAGGACGAACTCCTTGCACGCGAGAATGGCCTTTCGGAGCGAATCAACCAGTCCAAGCCCCCTGGACTCGTCATACGCCGAAAAGCGAATTGCCAGCGGGACATAAAACGGCTCGTCCTCCGTTGACCCAATGAGCCAAGGAGGACGAGCGTGGAATATTCCAAGAAATCAGGTTTTGGATTCGTGCTATTGGGGCACGAATTCGGAGTCGGGGTTAGTTCCCGCCTCCCCAACCCCAGTTCCCGTTTCCACCTCCGTGTTGGCCACCATGTTGGCCGTGATGATTGTCATCGTCGTCCTCTTCTCGGTCCTCAAAATCGCATTGCCCATTGTGATTATTATCATGGTCGCGATTTCCGCAATGGCGACCGCGTTGGTGATGCCGCCGACAAGGACGATCCAGCGGGCACGTGGTCTCATTTTCGCCCGCAAGCTTGTTCTTTGCGGTTTCGTAATCGCCGCTTAGAAACGCCTGCTTGACGATGGCGATCACTTCGGCCACGGTGAACTCATAGTCGACGTTGGGGTTGGCCGCGTTCAACAACGCCGCCACTGCGTGTCGACCCAACGCTTTCTTTCCGCCGCCGCCTTGTCCTAAAACGTAGAGGAGGGTTTTGTTTCCAAAGGCAGTGACGCCAAAGACCAGATCAAACTTTTGGGTGGGCGTGTAGCCGACCCAGTTCCCTGAATGCTGGGATTGCTTCCAATATCCAGGCGTGCATCCTTCGCCGCCGTTCTCGGTGGTGCAATCCGCGGTGCAGCCGTCACCGTTCATCGCGTTCCCGTCGTCACACTCCTCATTCGTATCGAGGATTCCATCGCCGCAAGTCGAAAACGTGCAATCGCTGCGACATGCATCGGGAATTGTGTTGGAGTTGGCGGCGCCGTTATCACATTCCTCGGCGTCATCCTTGATCCCGTCTCCGCAGACTTCGCGCGTGCAGTTGTGGCGGCACCCATCGCCGTTCATCGTGTTGCCGTCGTCGCAGGTTTCGTTCCCGTCCAGAATTCCATCGCCGCAGCGTTCGACCGTGCAGTCGGCGCGACAACCGTCGCCGATCGTCGCGTTGCCGTCGTCGCAGGTTTCGCCTTCGTCAACGATGCCGTCGCCGCAGACTTCGCGGGTGCAATCGGGTCGGCAACCGTCGCCGATGACTGCGTTCCCGTCGTCGCACTGTTCCTGACCATCCAGGATTTCGTCGCCACATCGTTCGAACGTGCAATCCAGGCGACAACCGTCACCATTCACTAAATTGCCGTCGTCGCATTGTTCGCCGCTTTCGAGCAAGCCGTTACCGCAAACGGGAGTTTCGACCGTGCAATTCGGAGAACAGCCATCGCCGCCGGCGATGTTCCCATCGTCACAAGCCTCGCCGCTTTCGACCAGGCCGTTGCCGCAGCGTGGCGGTTCAATCGTGCAAGTCGACGAACATCCGTCACCGTTGACGGTGTTCCCGTCATCGCAGAAGTCCTTGGTATCGACGACCCCGTCGCCGCAGCGCGGTTTGATGCAGTTCACTCGACACTCGTTCGGTGTCGTATCAGAGTTGCTGTTGCCGTGGTCACAGCCTTCGCCTGGGTCTTTGATGTTGTCGCCGCAGTACGGAAAGCGACACGTATTCTGGCAGCCGTCACCATTGATTGGGTTGCCGTCGTCGCATTGCTCGCCTTGATCGAGCACGCCGTCTCCGCAGTTGGTCAGCAAACAGTTGTGCTCGCAACCATCGCCGTCGATGATGTTGCCATCCTCACAACCTTCGCCTGCGTCGATGATCCCATTGCCGCAGAATGGATTGGCGGATGCCACGGATGCAATTCCTAGGCAAGCAAGAGCGACGGCAAGTGTTCCCCATCGCAAAGCAACCCCAGGTTGCTTTTTAATTCTCTGATTCCCAATTCGCTTAAGGAATCGCATGGTGAAAATGATCAGTCCAGAATTCCTCATGGAAAAAGCCCCTCCTATTATTGAACTCCAAAGGTTCAACGCTGATGCGCGGTACGCCGAGCGATCAGCGCGTTTGAAAAGCTTGCTCAACGGGTGCGGAAAATCGTTACGGCGACTGGCAACTTGTTGAAGAAACGGTAGTTGCCTGCCGAGTTGAAACTCCTTAGATCCCGAATGCTCCCAGAGGCGACTCATGCCTAGGGGATGTGAGACATGTTAGGAAGCGTCCCTTGGCAAAGTAAAGCAGATACCGTTAGTCTTGATTTTGCGGACCTAGGGTTACCCTGCAAACCACCAAAGAAGCGACGGGTCCATGAGATTCCAAGACGTAACCCGCGAAATGACTTTTTTCGGATGTTGTCCGCCTTTGGCCGACGTCCTTGGAGCACGACTTCGTGGGTCAATTCAAACCCGACGCATCTTTTCATCCGTTAAAACTTTGCTTTAAGTTCATTCCGTTCGGCGGACAGAAGGAATACAAGTAATTCGAATCGAGATTCGGTGAAGTCCTTTTGGGGATGAGGATCGATTTGCTTGCTGGTCCGCATTGCGAAAAGCAAGAATCAGCCGACTTAGCTGCGGCAACAAATCACGGGAGCTACCGGGTTTTTCAAAACCTTGGACGAATGGGATCGGTTTATTTGTTAAGTTATGGGCTTTATCGCGGATTTGGTATTGACCGTTAACTTTGCGGAATGTAAGGTATGGGGGATATGGAGAATATAGTCAATATGAGCGAGATAGCTGTGAACAAGGACGGGCGCCCTCGGGCGGTAGATTCTTCGGACCAAAGGACCAAGACCGTGTTTACTACTGGCGAAGTGGCTCAAATCTGCAAGGTAAGCCAGCAAACGGTGATTCGCTGTTTTGATAGTGGAAGACTTAAGGGTTTTCGCGTACCTGGATCACGGTTTAGACGTATACCGCGAGAATCCCTGGTTTCTTTCATGAAGGCGAACGCGATTCCGCTGGAATTATTGGAAACTGGGAAAAAGCGGATTCTGGTGGTGGATGACGATGAGGCCATCGTGGAAATGTTCATGGAGTTGCTGGAGCGCGATGGTCGGTTTGAAGTTCGAACCGCGTCAACTGGATATGACGCCGGGATCGTGACCGAACAATTTCGTCCCGATGTCATTCTTCTCGATTTCAAGTTACCGGATATCAATGGAACGGCGGTCTGTCGTCGGATTCGCAATGACCCGAATTACGAGCATATGAAAATCATCGTCATCAGCGGCGTGGCCGACCCCGATGAGATTGCTGAACTTCGAGGGTCCGGTGCGGATGAATTCATTCGGAAGCCCTTCGACATCAATGGGGTGATCGCACGGGTGGCCGAGATGGTGCACGTCGGGTAAGGAGTGAAACGCTTCCTATAATGGGTGATCCGTCCGCGCAGGGTCATGAAGAGTCACGGTCTAAGAGCAGCGGCTCGCCGAGTGCGGCGCCATTTAAAAAAGATCGCCTGTGGGCGAACCTGCCCCTCGAAAGAGGAGCCGTTCATCTCTCCCGGGACAACTCCGTGAGTCGAGAAAATAGAATGGGTGGCGTGAGAGGGGAGAATTCGACAGCTTCGGTGGCGGGGGTCGAAGTTGTCCTCAGTCAAATCGATGGTTTACCCACATTACCGGCGGTAGCGGTCCGACTTCTGACGATCTTGGCATCGGAGCGATCGTCGTCGCGCGACGTTCTGGAATTGATTCGTCACGACGCTTCGATGACGGCGGGGTTGTTGCGATATGCCCGGCGCGCGAACGTAGGGATTCCCCCGGATTGTACGGACCTTTCACGTATTGTTTCGCTTCTGGGATTCACCCGCGTCAGGCACATGGTTTTGGCGGTTCATGTTCAAGGGCTGTTCGATTCCATGGATGCCGCCGACCGTCGCGGCGCGATTCGCAGGGAGCTTTGGAAACATAGTCTGGCGGTTGGGTGCGCGGCGGAGATGTTGGCGGAGTTAGATGATCGCGGATTAGAATCGGCGGAAGCGTTTGTCTGTGGGTTGTTGCACGATCTTGGGAAGATCGCGCTGGAGGCGTGTTTCCCCAAGGCGTACGCCCGGGTCATCGAGAAGATGCAATCGGAGCGTGTGGATTCGTGCGATGCGGAGCGGTCGATTCTGCACGTGGACCATGTGTCGGCGGGGAAGCGATTGGCATCGCGGTGGCAACTGCCACAGGCTGTCATCGATTCAGTAGGTTGGCATCATCAAGACCCGGACACCTTGCCTTCGACCGTGCAACATGCGGACATGGTCAGGCTCATTCGTGTGGCGGATGGGATGGTGAATCGGCTTCGCATCGGCCCTTCAGTCGGACGGACCGTGGTCCATGGTCATCAAGTCGCAGAATCCTCGGGAATCAGCGAGGAGGACTTTGCCCGAATAGCCCGAAAACTACCTGAACGTCTTGCTCCATTTGCGGAATTGCTGAGCTTGGACGCGGTCGACACGGCGACATTGTTCGTCGAGTCCATGGGGCGGGCGAATCGGGAGCTTGGCCAACTTCATCTGGAGCTCATGGATTCACAGCGGTTGCTGGAGTCTCGCTCAACTTATTTGGAAGCCATTTTACGATTCAACGAATTGTTGACCCCAGACGAGCCGGTGTCGGGGGTTTGTCGAGCGTCGGCCAAGGCGGTTCGCCCGTTGCTTTCGAGTGACGGGGTCATGGTTTATGGACTGAAGCCCAACGCGGAGTGGGTGGTGGTGGGATGGGCCAACGCGGAAGGTGGTGATGGAGCGGACGTTGTTGTTCCTAACCGCCTGAGTGAATCGCTTATGAATTTTGACTCTGGGTGGGCCCCCACGGCGATTGCGAAAGCGGAACCTTGGGAGTCTTCCGTTTGGCAGCAGGCCGTTGGGATGGTGATTGCCGATCCTTTGTGGCGAATCCCTTTGCGGCACGGTGATCGAACCATTGGCGGTGTGATTTTTCCAGCACCCGCCGAGCACATCCGGGACTTGACCAAGGACTCTAACGGGTACCGAGCCCTGGTGTCGTCCCTGGGTCTCGCACTCGTCCATGCGGAGCAGCTGTCCGCGAGCGAGCAAACCAACGAAGAGCTACTGCATCTTCACCGACAACTTTCGGCCATGAAGAGCAAGTTGGCCCGTGAACGATCGATTTCCATGGTGGCGGAGATGGCCGCCGGAGCGGCGCACGAATTGGGAAATCCTCTTGCGGTGGTTTCTGGCCGAGCGCAAATGGTGCGGGCCCAATCCCAAGACGCGGGGATCATCCGGGCCATGGACATCATTGTCGAGCACGTGAATCGAGCCTCTGGGACGGTTTCCGACTTAATGAGTTTTGCCAAGCCCGAAGCGCCGCAACCTACGCCTATTGGGGTGCATGAACTGCTGGAATCGGTTTCGCAGCATTGGCGTCAGGTGGCCAACCTGTCGGCGAGTCAATTGCAAGTGGATGAGGTGGATCGGGCCGCACGTGTGGTGGCCGACGCCAAACAGGTTCGAGGGGCGATCGACGCGGTGATGGCCAACGCGGTGAAAGCTTGTGAGGGGCGGGAAGCGCACATCGAAATCAACTCTTCTCCAGGCGCATCCGATGAAACGGTTCGGATCGTGATCGAGGATCGCGGAGCGGGCATGACGCCGGAGGTGCTGGAACATGCCGTGGATCCGTTTTTCTCTCATCGTTCGGCGGGTCGAGGTCGAGGGCTTGGATTGTCTCGTGCGGTTCGGCTGATCGGGGTCAACGGCGGGTCGCTGTGGATCGACTCGACGCCGGATGTCGGAACGAAGGTGACCCTCGAGTTGCCAAGATGGCGAGACGAACCGGTTTCTCGATCTGGTGATACGGTCATTCGGTAATCTGGTTCTTGATGAGTGCAAGAGGGTGTCACTCTGCGCGATGAGCGAAGGGTGCGCGCGGTTCAAGCCGATGAGGTGGTGATGGAGCGCAAAGATAAAATTTTGCTGGTCGAGCCGAATCCTGATCTTTTGGAAATGTTGCTGGAGGCATTGACCGGGCGGTTTGACGCGCACATTACCTGCGTGGATTGTCCAGAGGCGTGCTGGGAAGTCGACATGGGCGACCCGCACGACTTGGTGTTGACGGAGCTCGAGCTGCCTCGGGGCAACGGTTTAAGGTTGGCCGGTGAGTTGGTGAAGATGACTTCCCCGGAGCGTCCGGTCGTTTTGTTGAGTGACAAGATTCCCGCGCGAAGGGTGATTCGGGCGATGCGATTGGGCCTTCGCGACGTATTCATCAAACCCTTTGCGATGGAGAAACTCTTGGATCGCATCGAAGTGCTTCTGCGCGAGTTCTCGTTGCGACGTCGGCATGTTTCCAAGTATCACGGGATGCGAGAGCTGGTGCGTCGGGTGATCCGCGAACGGCGCGATGTACACCGACGGACGGAACTCGTCTGTCGAGACTTGGTGGGGGCGCACAAACGATTGGTTCATCGCGTTCTTGAATTCGAAGGGACTCAAACGCAAACGTCGTAATCGCGAATCGACAGACATCCACTCAGTGCCATTTCTTTCTTCGTTTCCATTCACGGTCTTCCTTAACCAAGTGCTCTTGGCCTGTAAGGTTTGCCGATTGGCGGCAGGTTCTGCGCAAGTTGCCGGACACCCCGGGACGAAACCCCCGTAGAAATCACACGTCTCCGATAATTGCGTAACTCCTTTTTTATCAATCACTTATGGCTTTCTTGGCAATGCGTCCTTGCCTTCATTTTTCCTTTGCTTGAGACCTTTGGCACGTGTGGTGACTAGGAAAGTGCGAGGCCGGATAGGCTTGGCTTGAGGTTTTGTTGCCATGAGTAGTTACGGACTTTGGTTGTCGGCGGCGGGAATGAAGGTGAGCGAGCATCGCCAGACGCTTCTTGCCAACAACATGGCCAACATGGAGACCACCGGGTTCAAGGAGGATCTGGCGGTGGTAACGCGAAGGCAGTTGGAAAGCCGAACTCCGCAAGGAGGCCTTGGGTTGGAGCATCCCGTTTGGGACGGCCTGCCCGGAGGGATGAATGTGAATCCGCCACACGTGAATCATTCGCCCGGAACAACCGAGGCGACGGGGAATCCGCTCGACGTGGCGATCCATGGAAAGGGCTTTTTCGCGGTTCGTGACGGAAGCAACACGCGATACACGCGCGATGGGCGGTTTACCATGAATCGGTCGGGCGAACTGGTTCTGTCGGCGGGGAATGGGGAATGGAAAGTTTTGGACGAAAGTGATGCGCCGATTGTATTGAATGTGGCGGGAGGCGCGGCGGAGTTTTTGGCGAACGGAAGCGTGAAGCAAGACGGTCAAGAGGTGGGAAAGTTGGCGGTTCGGAAGACGAATGACGAGCAAAAGCTCCGAAAGGTCGGAGCGAATCTTTTTGAAGCGACGACCGGTCAGATGGTGCCAAGCGAAACGGTGGTTTCGAGTGGGATGGTGGAGCGGTCAAACTTTGACACGATGAACGGTTTGGTGGCGATGATCGAAGCCAGTCGGGCGTATGAGCTCAATGCCACGATGTTGAAATTGCAAGATGACGCGGTGGGGCAGGCGGTTTCGCGAATTGCCAGGGTTGCGTAGCAGGTAAAATAAGATGGCCATCACCGCATTACAGGCTGCCGCTTCGGGGATGAGGGCGCTCGACGTGAAGCTCAACGTCGTCGCGAACAATCTTGCGAACATCAACACGCACGGTTTTAAGCGATCGCGGGTGAACTTCGAGGACTTGATCTATCAGACGAAGCGCGAACCGGGGATTCCGAACGCAGCCAATGAGCCGATTCCGCACGGGATCATGGTAGGCACGGGGGTCAAGGTCTCGGGGACGCAGTTGGAATTTACACCGGGTGCGGTGGACACGACGAATAATGCCCTCGATTTTCAAATTGACGGAGAGGGTTTTTTCCAAGTCACGACGGTGCAGGATGGATCGCCGATCACGGCTTACACGCGGGGGGGGAATTTTGCGAGAAATGCAACGGGGAATCTGGTTTTGGGAAGCAGCGATGGACCGGTGCTTGACCCGCCGGTGACGCTTCCGGATGACACGATCGAGATTTCGGTGGGACGAAATGGTGAAGTGCGGGTTCGACAGCAGGGCGCGAATACGCTCAACACCGTGGGTCAGGTGGAGTTGGCTCGATTCGTCAATCCTGAAGGGTTGAAGCAAATCGGGCGGAATCTGTATATCGAGACGGATGCCTCCGGCGCGGCGGTCTCGGGTCCGCCGCAGACGGACGGTCTGGGTTCGATCAATCCGAATTCGTTGGAGATGAGCAATGTGGATCCGGTGCGCGAGCTCATCGACTTGATCACGACGCAAAGGGCGTTTGAATTAAACAGTCAATCGATTCAAAGTGCGGATGAGTCGTTGCGAATCGTTTCGAGCTTGAGAAGGTTCTAATAAGCGGAGTGACATAAAGTAAGGCGATGAAAGGCGACGGCGAATAGAGTCGCGCTCGAGTCAAGAGTCAAGGATGTGACCATGCGACGCAAGGATTGCGACAAGACAAGGCGGTGGGCGACGGAGCGGCATGGAAGAGCAGGGCCTTTTCCGGTTGCGTGTCATTGCGCGCTGGCTGCGTTGGCAGTCATGATCGGGGCCGAGGTCTTGGAGGCGGGTACAATTCGCATCTGGCCATCGGCCGTGGTTACACAAAAGGACATTCGCCTTTCCGATCTTGCCGTGCTCGAAGGTTTTGACGGGCCAAGTGAGCAATCCCTATCTTCGTTGGTTGTCGGTGACGCGCCTCCTCCGGGAGGATCCCGCGTCATCCATTTGAATATGATCCGTGGGTCGTTGGTCTCGCAACGGATTAATTTGGCGTCCATTCAATTGAGCGGTGCGGTGCAGTGCGCCGTCCATCGGCCTGCGCTGGTTGGATCAGAGAAGGATTGGGTGACCGGCGATCCGGCGGGAGACGCCATGCCGGAGTCGGCGAAACCCATCACGAGAGATTCAGTGCCACAACTAGGCACTCGGTCTCCTCAAACCCTTCGTGAAGCGGTCTTGGCCTTCTTCCGGGCAGAGCTGTTGCGCCTGGGAGGGAAACCGGAGATTCAGTTTGAAGCGAATTCCGAACCGCATCTTGAGTTGACCGGACCGGAATATTCTTTTCGGGTGCATCGCTCCAGCGGTCCTCTTCTTGGTCTGACGTCGGTCGAGGTTGAGATTCTTTCCAAGGACAAAGTCGTTCAAACTGCGGCGGTTGTGGCCCGCGTGACGCTCTTGCGACCGACGGTCGTTGCCCGACGGGCGATCAACCAAGGGGCCACGATCCTCGCCTCGGACGTGGAGGTGGTCTCGTTGTCTTATCTTCGAACCGATCAGCTTGGGTTTAGCGATCCGGCGGAAATCATCGGGCAACGAGCCAAGCGCCTGATTCGAACCCAGGAAACCGTTCAATTGGAAATGGTCGAGTCGGCGCCGCTGGTTGTTCGCGGACAGTTGGTGACGGTGTCGTCCACGATCGGTGGTGTCCGGGTGGTGACGACGGCGAAGGCGATGCAAGGCGGACTTCGCGGCGAGACAGTTCGGGTGAGGCCCGGCGATCAAAAGGAAAATGAATTCGACGCGGTTATCAGCGGTCCGGGTCAAGTGGAAGTTGGAGGACGAATCGTGACGGAAACGACATTGACCTCCGCGAGGGAGCGCAGACCATGAAATCTTACTTGATGGTTTTGGTGCTTTTGACGATGGTTATGGATCGAGGAGCGAGTGCGCAAATCTCGTCCCTGGGCGCGCGTGAACGTTCGCAGGGTCAGAACCCGCCGCCGACGTCGCGCGAAGCCCCGTTGCCGCAGACCAACCCCACGTACGAAACTCATTCCTGGATTGCCTTTGGAAAACCTCCGCTGAGGGCTTATCGAATTCACGATCTCCTTACGGTCATCGTTCGGCAGCAACGACAATTTGAGGTCGAAGCGGATTTGAAGACGCAGAAAAAATGGGACATTCGCAGCCAGTTGGAAGCGTTTTTCAAACCGGCGGCCGGGGGGCTAGGGTCGGCGGGTTTTCGGCGTGGAAAACCCAACATCGATTATTCCTTCAACAACAAGCTGGACACCAAAGCCGATACCTCGCGCGAGGACAAGCTGACCACACGCATTTCGGTGAAGATCATCGATGTCAAGCCGAATGGGTTGTTGGTGTTGGAAGGTCGCGGACGGATTCAACACGACGATGAGGTCAGCACGATCACCCTGACGGGAACCTGCCGCAAGGATGACATCACTCCCGATAACACCGTGTTGAGCACCCAAGTGGCGGACTTGGATATCGCGATTTCCAACGAAGGCGCGGTTCGAGCGAATTCGAGTCGCGGTTGGATTCCGAAGCTGATTGATTGGATCAAGCCGATTTAACATGGAAACAACAAGCCGACATTTTTTCCAGGCGTTGGTCTTCGCGGGCATGTTCTTCTCGAACGCCTTTGGACAACTGGCCACTTCGCGCGTGGGAGATATCACCCGCCTGCAAGGCGAAGGAACCAACGTATTGGTCGGTTATGGCCTCGTGACCGGATTGTCGGGGACGGGTGATGGTTCAAAATTCGTACCGACTCTCCGAGCCTTGGGGGCGACATTGCGGCGGTTTGGAGCCAATCTAGAGAGCCCGGAGGACATCGATGCGGGAAAGAATTCCGCCATCGTGATGATCGAAGCCGTGATCCCTCCGCATGGCGCGCGCGAGGGCGACCAGTTGGATATCCACATTACGGCCTTGGCGGCGAAGAGTCTCGAAGGTGGGCGGCTGATGTCCACCCCGTTGATTTACCATGATCGGTCGGTCGAGGGGTTGTTTGGATTTGCACAGGGGCGAGTGGTTTTGGACACCCTGAGCAAGACGGCCGGTATGGTCAAGCGCGGAGCAAGAATCGAGCGAGATGTTTTGGTTCATGTGGTTGCGACCGGGGCCGATTTGCAAACGACCGGTTTTGATCCGGGTTGGGTCAAGGCGGACCAGACCTATTTGACGTTGGTGTTGGACGATGCGCACGCCGGATGGTCCATGGCCGCCGCGATCGCGCAGGCGTTGGACAAGGAGCTGAGCGTCTCCGCCGGCGTGGATCGCGTAGCCCTGGCCATGGATCAGCGAAACGTCGTGGTCCTACTGCCGGAGCATCAACGAAGTGATCCGGCTTCCTGGATTCGGGATGTGGAGCAGACCCCGTTGCTGATGGAGGCGGACGAGGCTCGCGTGACGATCAATCGGCAGAGCGGAACGATCGTGGTTACAGGTGACACAAGATTGTCACCCATTGTCGTATCGCAGATGGGAATGACCGTGACCATCGCCGATCCTTCGGCCTCGGGTCGTCGACCATCCGCCGAGCAACAGGATTTCGTGGCCGTGGACACGGAGGCGGATCGATTGCCCAGCGTTCGCGATTTGTTGGAGTCGCTCAACCGTTTAAAAGTGCCCTTCAAGGATCGTGTTTCCATTCTCGAACAGATTCATAGGGCTGGGAAACTGCACGCCAAATTGATGTACGAGGGCTAGAGATGACATCGACCACCATCGCAAATCCATCAGCCGTGATGCAAGGAGTGGAGCGAGACGTGCGACGGCTCAAAGAAGTCTCCGGCAAAGTTATCGGCAGTGCGTTCTTCGAGACGATGCTAAAAACGATGAGAAACAGCAAGATTCAAGGAACCGTCGGTCACGGCGGACGTGGGGAGAAAATCTTCGCGGGGCAACTGCATGGCACGTTGGCGGAACGCATGGGCTCGGCGCCGAGCGGTCTGGGTGACGAGCTCTTCCGCCATCTGGAACACCAACAGCGTTTGATCAGCAAGGCGTTATCCTCGGAGACTCTGGCATGAATCCACAAAAGAATCAGCGATCCTTGGGTGCGGCGGAGCTCGCCACGTTGCTTGTGGATTTGTCGCGAGCGTTGGAACCCTTGGCGGAAAACCTGCAACGACGAATCGATGCGGCTCGTGCGGTTGACATGGAACAAATGCAATCGCTTCACGACGAAAGCACCGGTCTGGTCAAACGGCTACGAGAGCGAGACGGTCTGCGGCGACAAATCATGGATCGCATGGTCGCGGAACTTGGCGCGTCAGGCAGGCCGGGTCGCATGTGGTCTCTTACCGAGTTGGTCTCGAGATTATCGCCCAAAGATGCGGCCAAACTTTCCGCATCTGCGGCCATCTTGCGCGGCGTCATGGATCGCGTGGTAAAGCTTTCCAGGCAAGTGGGTTCGATTTCTGATGCCATCGTTCGTCACTTAACCTGGGTATTTTCGGCGGTACGGTTGCAGCCGGAGTTTGGTTCCTATTCCGTCGGTGGCGTTGCCGTGGGCGCGTCGGATTCACGAATTGTGGATACGTTAGGGTAACTAGGTCATGGGACTTCTGAATTCCGCACTTCATATTGGCCGAAACGCCATACTCGGCTATCAAGCCGCGATGGAGGTCATCGGCAATAACGTCAGCAGTTCGGCAAGTCCGGACTACACGCGCCTCACGCCGCAATTGGATCCGCAGCAAGGATTGTCGCTGACCCGAGGATTGCAACCCGGCGCCGGCGTCGCGTTGACGGATATTCAGCGGAATATCGATGAGGCGCTGGAGTCGCAACTTCGTTTGGCTGTGGGTAGTCGAGAGGCCGCGTTTGCTCGCCAGGCGACCATAGGGCAGGTTGAAGTGCTCTTCGACGAGACCTCCGGATCGGGCCTTTCGTCACAGATTCGTGATTTCCTTCATGCCTTCGATGAACTGCAAAACTCGCCAGAGGATCCGGCGATTCGTGATTTGGTGGTGGCTCGGGGCGCGACCACGGCTCAGTCGTTTCGGGCCTTGCGAGACAACTTGGCCAACGCCGGTGAAGCCGCGGATTCGCAGATCGCCGACGTGGTGGCAGCGGCCAATGAACTGGTCGGTGAATTGGGCGGGTTGAACCAACAGATTACGCGTTCGGAGGCGGGAGGGGCCGGATTGGCCACGGGTCTTCGAGATCAACGCGACGCTCTGTTGCGCGATCTTGGTCAGCTCTTCGACGTCACCACGCATGAACAACCGAATGGGGCGCTGAACATTTACATCGGAAGTGAAGCCCTCGTGCAAGGCAGCGCCATTCGAACCCTGGTTGCCGTGGAGCAGATTTCAGACGAGCTCGCTCGAACGGCCGTGCGTTTTGTGGATAACGGTGCCGAAATTTCGCAGCCCGGCGGGCGACTGGGTGGATTGATGACGAGTCGTGATGACTTGGCCTACGCTCGATTGAGCGATGTGGATCGATTGGGCAACGCCTTGATCGCCGAAGTCAATGGCCTTCACGCGGACGGCCAAGGTGCGATCGGTTTTCAATCCGTGGTGTCAAGCAATGACGTTCTGTCGACGGGCGCGCCGCTGGACTCGGTGGAGGCCGGGTTGGAGTTTCCCCCGCAACGCGGAGGCTTCTACATCACCGTGTACGACGAAGCCACTCGAACTCCACGAACGCAACGAATTGACGTGACGCTCGGCGTGGGTGCAAGCGGCACTACGTTGGATTCGTTGGTGGCGGATATCAATGCCCAAGTCACGGGTGTGACGGCGGACATTACCGCGGATCAGAGATTGAGACTCACTTCGGCCGACGGGTCATTCTTCACCTTCGGGTTTGATGGAAATCAGCCGCGGACGGATACGTCCGGAGTGTTGGCCGCTTTGGGGATCAATACTTTTTTCACCGGTGGAAGTGCACGAGATATCGCCGTCAATCCGGTCATGGAAAGTGAACCTCGATTGTTGGCGGCGGCCGGTGCGTTTCTTCCGGGCGATGGCGGCAATGCCGGCAGAATCGCCGCGCTGGATACGACATCCAGCGAATTTCTGGATGGAATTTCTCTCTTGGGTTTTCAGAAAAACATGGCGGCGGGTGTTGCCTTGGACGCGTCACATGCCAATGAAGAGGTCGACACGACGGACTCGATTGTCGCATCTTTGTCGGCGCAGCGTGAAGCCGTCAGCGGCGTCAATCTCGACGAAGAAGCCATTTCGCTCTTGAAATTTGAACGGGCCTTTCAGGGTGCAGCGCGGTTTGTGTCCGTAGTAGACGACTTGTTGGGTGAGTTGGTGGCACTCGTTCGGTAAGGTTTAGGAAGCGTTGGAAGTTTGTCATGGCGATTAGTCCGATCCGATTTACAAGAGTGACGCAGAACCTGAGGAGCGATCTGGTTTTGCGAACCATTCAGCGCACCCAACGCGACCTTTTCTTGGAGCAATCTCGATTGGCCACCGGACAGGCGTTTGTGGCCGCGAGTGAAAACCCCGTGGCCGCCGCGAGAGTGTTGGATCTCACCGATTCCGGGGCGAGGCAGGCGCGATTCGCGTTGAATCTGCAATATGCGGACAATTTTCTCTCGGCCACGGATGTCTCCATCACGGATACCAGCGACTTGATCATCCAGGCTCATACCATCGCAAGTCAGGACGTCGGAAGCTTAATCAGCGCGGACGAGCGAGCGGCGGACGCCGAGATAATTGCATCGATCCGGCGCCAATTACAAAACGTCGGCAATCGACAATTCGGCGGTCGGTATCTTTTTGCGGGTCGTGAAACAACGAGTCTGCCCTTTGTGGATACCCGCGATGGTATTGCTTATGTCGGGGATACGGGCGAACTAACCACACGCGCGGGTGACGACCCGATTGAACCGTTCAACATTCCCGGCAACTTGTTGTTCGGCGCACTGACCAGTCGCGTGCAAGGCGTTGCCAATCTGTCGCCCGCGTTAACCGCGGAAACACGCTTGGAAGACCTCGCCGGCGCAGCCGGTCGTGGTGTTCGCCGAGGCGTTCTCGTAATTTCGGAAAACGCCGGACAGCGATCGTTTACGGTGGACATCAACACCGCAGACACCATTGGAGATATCGTCGAACTTTTCAATCAGGCGGCCACGGCGGCTGGTTCAGCTGTGACGGCAGCAGTGACAGACCAAGGCATTGACATCAACGGCGGATCGTCGTCGGTTACGGTCACGGATGTTGGAACGGGAACGGTGGCCGGCGATTTGGGGGTTAGAACGAATTCACCCGTAAATGGGGTTATTACTGGACTAAGTCTTGGTCCGAGAATCACCACTTTGACACCGTTATTGGACCTAGATGGAGGCAATGGAATTGACCTTTCCGGAGGCATTCGAATCACGAATGGATCGCAATCCGCGCTGATTGATTTGAGCGAGGCCGAGACGGTTCAGGACCTGTTGAACGCGATCAACACGAGCGATGTTTTCGTGGTCGCACGAATCAACGACGCCGGTACGGGTTTGGACCTTATCAATCAGGCTTCCGGTGCGATTCTTTCTGTGACGGAAAACACCGGAACCACGGCGCTTGCGTTGGGGTTGCGTTCGTTGCACGAGGATACTCCGCTGTCGAGCCTCAATTTCGGTCGCGGCATCACGCTTGATCCAACGGATTTCGATGTGCAGATTTCGGCCAAGGATGGTCAAACCGTTGATGTCAATCTGGACGGGGCGGTTACCGTGGGAGATGCGATCGAAGCGATCAACGACGCGGCCACGACGGCGGGTGTCAACGTAATGGCATCCGTGACGGATGACGGAAGTGGAATTCGATTAGAGGACAGCACAGGAGGAACGGGGGCGTTGTCGGTGATTTCGTTGAACCAATCGACGGCGTCGGCGGATTTGGGATTTACCGGATCCGCGACGGGTATGGTCACGGAGTTGGTCTCTGCGAATGCAGCGGGTTCTCGAACCGAGGGCGTGTTGAGTGCGTTGTCGGACTTGGAGGCGGCTTTGCGTCGCGATGATACGCGGGCGATCTCAGAAGCCGCCGAGCGCGTCAATCGACATCAAAACGAAGTTACGCGGGTGCACGGAGTCGTCGGGGCGAGATCGCAAGGGATGCGAGCGAAGATGCAGCAAATGCAAGACGCGTCCCAAACCACGGAGATATTTCTCTCCCAAGCGCGGGACTTGGATTATCCCCAAACGGTGACCCGATTGCAGTCTTTGCAGACCCAGTTGGAGGCGAATCTTCAAACCAGTTCGACCCTCCTGAATCTCTCCTTGATGGATTTTCTAGGGTAGGCAAAGCGGAAAAGAGTAAAAAACCTCGACCGAATTTGAAAAAGGTTGAAGTTCGGTCAAAGGTAAGTTCGAGAGTGGTAACAAAGAGAAAGGCCAAAGGAGACTGGCGATGATGATTCAGACGTCTCGGTTCGGACAAATGGATGTGAATCCGGACCGATTGATTACCTTCGAAGCGGGCGTGTTTGGATTCCCCCGACAAAAGGTGTACGCCTTGATCCAGACGGGGGAGGGGAGCGGATTTTATTGGCTCCAAGCCGTGGATACGTCGGATCTTGCTTTTGTGATCTGTGATCCCCGGCTTTTTGTGGCCGACTACAACGTGCCGGTGAAGCTCGATGATTTGGCGAGCATTGGATTGGATGAAACGGAGCACGCTCAAGTGTTTATTATCGTGAACAAAGTGGGCGAGTTGTTGACCGGTAACTTTCAAGGGCCGTTGGTGGTCAACGTCATCAATCGCCAAGCTCGACAGTTGGTGTTGAGCGATCGTCGCTATTCCACGCGCCATCCATTGATTCGTCTAACACGCAGGGCCGCAGTGGGCAAAATCGCATGAAGGGGCGTGTGGTCAAAGTCCGCGGACCGGGGCTACAATACCAGGGGCCGACCGATGCAAGCCCGTCAGCGTCCGCTTTTCCGCGTGCCTCAACCCTTGAGAGATTCGGTCACCGCAAACGGCGGGTTCGAAGTCGAGGGAAACCGGCAGGGGAGTCTGCCGGTTGGGTGGAGGCGACAGCGCTTCGGGCATCGGCATGGCAAGGAAGGAGCCGAGGATGTTGGTGCTATCCAGGCAGCGCGATGAAACGATTATGATCGGCGACGAGGTCGAGATCACCGTGGTGGATATCCGCGGCGATAAGGTTCGACTGGGGATTACGGCGCCGCGTCATATTCAAGTTCATCGCAAGGAGGTGTATGAAGCCATCAAGCGAGAGAATCAACAAGCGGCGAAGCTTTCGCCCGACGACGTGGCCGATGTGTTGAAGCAGCCGCCACCTTCCGACGAGACGTGAACGTCTCTTGGAATCGTGAATGACGGGGGTCCATTTCTCGTGACTTGGATCGCCCAGAACCGCAATGGAGTGAACGGACCCCATGGGTCTTTGTTTGGTGTCAATATAGTACACCGCGAGTAATCAAGGAGGATTCCTCATGTCGCGGATCAATAACAACGTGGCATCCCTGGTGGCTCAACGCCATCTTAGTGTTTCCCAGAGGGCGCTGACCGGTTCATTGGAACGCTTGGCCAGTGGACTCAAGATCAACCGCGGTGCGGATAATCCCGCCGGTTTGATCGTCTCAGAGCGACTGCGCGCTGAGGTGGCGGCGGTGAACCAAGCGATTCGCAACACCGCACGGGCTTCCAACGTTATCGCCACGACGGAAGGGGCGCTCAATGAGGTCGCCGCCCTGTTGACCGATATCCAGGCATTGTTGGTGGAGGCGGCCAACTCTGGGGCGTTCTCAGATGAGGAAGTCGCCGCCAACCAACTCCAGATCGATTCTTCGATTGACTCGATTACACGAATTGCCAACACGACGTCGTTTGCCGGGCGGAAGGTGATCAACGGCGAACTCGACTACGTGACCAGCGGTATCGACAGCACCCGGTTGGCGGATGTCCGGTTGTTTGGCGCGGAATTCGGTTCGCAACCCTTCTTGGGCGTCAACGTTCGCGTGCTTACGTCGGCGCAACAAGCCCAGCTTTCCTTCACGGGGCCCGGATTGACCGCAACCCCGGTGACCGTGGATATCGCGGGTCCGGATGGAATCGTGACGCTTTCGTTTCCGGCAAGCGCCACGACGGTGCAAATGGTGAGTGCGATCAATGCCCAAGTGGATTCGACGGGTGTTCGGGCCGTCGCCAGCGGCGCGGGCGGGGTCTCGGGAATGCGAATCTACAGCGATGACTACGGTACAGACGCCTTTGTCAGCGTACGTCCGATCGTCACTGGGGCATTCACGGTGCGAAACCGTTCGGGCGTTGTGGTGCCGCGAACCACGGGACGCGATGCATCCGCCACGATCAATGGCGTGCAAACGACTTCCCATGGTCTTTCCTTGTCCGTAAGCAATAACTCCATTGCCGCGGATGTTACCCTGTCCACCAGTTTTGGCGGAGGATCGCTCGGCGTCGGATCGAGTACCTTTGCGATTACCAGCGGCGGAGCCTTGTTTCAAATTGGACCGCAGGTCAATACCAACCTGCAAGAAAACATCGGTATTCCCAGTCTGCACGCCAACAAGATCGGCAACGCGATTGTCGGTTATCTCGCTGATCTCAAGAGCGGGCAATCGAAATCCCTTGCTTCCGCCCGGTTTAAGGAAGCATCCGAAGTTGTCAGCGCGGCCATTACCCAGGTTGCGGTGGTTCGCGGTCGATTAGGGGCGTTTGAAAAGGACACGCTTCAAACCAACGCGAATCAACTGCAGATTACGGCGGAGAACCTGCTTTCTTCCGAATCCGTGATTCGAGATACGGATTTCGCGGAAGAAACGTCGGAGCTGACGCGTGCTCAAATTCTGGTGCAGGCCGGTAACAGCATCCTTGCGATTGCCAACGCCCAATCGCAGAACGTGCTCACCTTGTTGGGAGGATAGACCGGGCGAGAGGGTCAGGATCGGGGCTTGCGTGAGGTCGGCTATTTTTTCCCCATGGCGCGTTGTTCGGCGAAAAACTCTCGCAGGAGTCCGGCGCAGTCGCCCTCCAGGACCCTCGACGTGACCGGGACCCGATGATTCAATCGTTCATCGGTGACGATCGAATAGAGGGAGACACAGGCACCGGCTTTTGGATCGATGGCGCCGAAGACGAGACGACTGATTCGTGCCAAGACGATGGCACCGGCGCACATGACGCACGGTTCCAGTGTGACGTATAAAGTGCAGCCATCCAGCCGCCAACACCCAACCGCCGCCGATGCCGCGGTGAGGGCCAGCATCTCCGCATGGGCAGTCGGGTCGCCTAGTTTCTCCCGCTGATTATGCCCCCGGCCGATGACGGTCCCATCTTTCACCACCGCCGCTCCGACCGGAACGTCGCCTTCTTCCTTGGCTTGGCGAGCTTCCCGAAGTGCGGCGATCATCCATCGTTCGTCATCCGATTGATTCATGGCTTCGCGCGGACCCAATCGACTCCGTCAAATCTCGCCCAGAAAACGCAGTCGACGTTCGATGTCCTCCGGCGACGCAGACCAGTCGAGCTCCACCAACCGTTCTATCTTTGTCCGAAGTCGGGTGGCCACGCGCATGGCGAATTCGATTCGCTCTTCCATCTCTCCGAGGTGATACGCGGGATCCGGCAGCGACCAATGCGCCCGAATCGTTTTCGTCGGCCAGGTTGGGCATTCCTCCTCCGCGGAGTCACACAACGTGATCACGGCGTCGATGGGCGTTTCCTTGTATTCCTCCCAACTCTTGGAAGTTTGGTCGGCCAAATCGATCCCCATTCGACCGAGACACACGGTGGCCAAGGGATGAACGAATCCCGCTGGGTGCGTCCCCGCGCTCATTGCTTCAAAGGATTCGTCGCCAAAGTGTCGCAACATGGCTTCGGCCATTTGCGATCGACACGCGTTGCCCGTGCAAAGAAAAAGGATGCGCCGTTTGGTCGACATGACACCGTGCGATCATCAACTAAGGTGTGCAACCCGGCAATCGCTGACTGACCAAAAAAGTGCAGTCTGAATCCCAAGCCGTCTGACAACAGAACGGATCGACGCGGCATACACTCGTGCAGCAATCCTCGTTGTCACATCCCGGGTTGGGGTGGGTTGTGTTGCACGACCCGTTTCCCGGCCCGCACACATCGCCGAGCGCGCAGCTCACCCGAATCTGTCCCCCTCCCTGTTCACCATTGAATCCACCGATTCGCACTAGGAACGACTGACCAATGACCGTGGGGAATGAAACCAGGGACGCGACCGAACCCACACAGCCGTCGTCATTGCAAAAATCGGCCGCGCCGCCGGGACACCCGCAATTGGGGTAAACGGCGAGCAGTGTATCAAAGGGTGTACCGCAAAGTTCGATGGTCACCGACCCGCTGCATGACGCCGTATGGCAATACCAGATGTCCGATTCGAACCGACCAGCCGCGCACCCGCCCGCCGGTTCCACCACAAACCCGTCCGTGGTCGCAAAGGTATTGCTAAACGGGGTAAATCCGTTGGACAAAACGATCGGTTGATTGCAACGGTTGTTGGAAGGGCGTGGAATTATCCGGCAATTGGGGTCGCAATCCGCTCGATCCGGTGGATCACACTGTTCGCCGGTTTCCAGAATTGTGTTCCCGCAGACGGGGACCCCACTCGTGAAGCGGCGGCAATTGGTGCCGCAGCTCGTTCCATTCGGCGGGTCGCATTCCTCATCGCCCTCGCGGATGCAATTCCCGCACAACGTGGTTCCAACTGTAATCAGTCTGCAGGTGCACCCACAGGTCGTGCCGTTGGGAGGATCGCATTCCTCTCCCGGTTCAATCGTGCCGTTGTTGCATGCCGTAACCGCGCCTTGGACCAACTGGCAAGCGGCCGTGCACGTCGGACGACTCGGCGGTTCACACTGTTCACCCGTGTCGATTCTGCCGTTGCCGCAGACATTTCCGCTTGGACCGCCGATCAGCCGGCACGTCGTGTCACAGGTCGATGCGTTCGGCGGGTCGCACTGCTCCGCTCCCTCGACCAGGCTGTTCCCGCAGACAGGAATCGAACAGCTTATCGTGATATTTCCAGTGCCTTCGGCGCCTTGAAACCCGCCCAATCTCAAGAGGTACGCCTGTCCCGACACGGCATTAAACGTGATGCGAGACCCTCTTCCGGGAGTTCCGCAACCGTCATCGCTACAGGTGATTGGGGCCGCGCTCGGACAGGCACACCCGTTGTACACAGCCAGCAACGTATCTGCTGTAGTGCCACAGGTTGACACCGTGATCGTGCCCGTGCAACTGGCAGTATGGCAATACCAAACGTCTTTGGCGAGCGCACCCGGCAGACAATCTCCCCCGGTGGCAGCCGCACCGTCAGTGACGGCGTTGATGTTGGTAAACGACGTGGTTCCGACGTTCAGTGTCAAAGGGGTGGCACAGAGATCGTTTTGCGGCGGCGGTCCAAGAATCTGGCACAAGGAATCGCACGTGGCCGCATTGGGCGGGTCACACTGTTCGCCGGCTTCAATCACATTGTTGCCGCAGCGTGGCAGTTGCCCCGGCTCACAACCCGTCGTCGAATCCACCGTCGATCCCGGTCTTGATTCCGGGCATCGATCCAAGGTGTTCGGCACACCGTCCCCATCCGTATCCGCGTCCGCAGCCGAACAACCGTTCGCCAGAACGATGTCTCCCGCCATCGTCTCCGGACATTCGTCCTCGTTGTCGGTGACCCCATCCGAATCCGAATCTCGTTGTGCCTCGGAGCATCCGCTTACATCGACGACCGTATTGGGCAACGAATTCGGACAGCGATCCACCGAATTATCCACCCCATCGCCGTCGACATCCCGTTGAGGCGCGGAGCAGCCGGACTCGTCAATCTCGGCTCCACTGGGGGTGCTTGCACAGAGATCGTTTTCATCCGCGATGCCGTCTCCATCCACATCGCTCGGCGCGGAATCCGAAGTGGGGGGAGCTGAATCAAGCTCCACGAACACGGCCGTCAACGAGGTGGACGCATTCGGACTTACGACGAGCGGGTTGGCTCTGGAATCCACCGATCCCGTCCATCGGTCAAAAAACCATCCCTCCTCGGGGGTGGCAGTCAGTTGCAAAAAAGACCCCACGACCTCCTGGTCCACGCTGCCGCTGCCTTCTCTGGCCACTTCAATCGGAACCACGTCGCTAGGAACTGGCGAACCGGAATCTACGTCGGACGCGTTCTCATTCGCAACAGGCATGGTCACCGGGGGGCAACCCGCCTGTAGTAGAGCCATAGCAGTCAGCACGCATAACAGTCCACTTCGATTTCGAGTCATCCAGATCATGAAACAGGCTCCAGTTACCTACTCGATCGCCGTGGGATGGATTTCCCACTCCTTTGTAGGTCGACCGATTCGTATAACCCTATATTGTTGCGTTTATAAGCCCGTTCGGCAAGGCAAAACTAGTGTTTCGATTCATATGAATTTGGGAATCTGTCGTGCACAACTGCTCTTGGCAGTTGCTCTACAGATGGAAATAGGCTCGCGAAAACAGATGTGTGCCCGCACCAAGCGTGAGGAATTGCAAAGCGGCCATCGGGATGGGAATTACAACCCCGCCAGCAACTCCGACACCTGCAAACCCAAGGAATTGCTGATTCTCGCCAGCGCCCATAGCGACGCGGCGTTTTTACCCAGTTCAACCTGCGAAAGTTGTGAGGTGGTTAAGTCCGTCCGATCCGAAAGCTGCCTCAAAGTCAGGTTCTGACCCAATCGCTGGGCGCGAATGCGCTGCCCGATCAACCGGTTCAATTCGCCTTCATCGCGATAGATGATGCCCATTCTCAAGCAGGCCCGATCCACCGCCGAAATCAATTCTTCCTGCTTGAACGGTTTTGGAATGTAGTCGCAGCTGCCCTTTCGCATCGTTTCGGTGGCACTGTCCAAATCGGGAAAGGCCGTCATCACGATCACGCTCATCCGGTCATCGAGACTCTTCAGTTTTTCCACGACATGGACCCCGTCCATCGCGGGCATGCGAAGATCGACCAGCGCGATCTGAAACGATTCATTATCCGCGGCGGTTATCGCTTCTTCCGGATTGGTGAAGGTCTGCGGGCTGTAACCATGGTCCTCCAGCAAAAGCCCAACGGTCTTGCAGATTGAGGGATCATCATCCACAACCAAAACACGAATGTGATGCCGTACAGCCATGTTTACAATGCTCCTACCTCGTTTTTGTACGCCGCCACTTTAACGGGTCGGCGAAAAACAAAAAAATCCTGCCACACTAAAAATTGCGCGGGCCGTTTCCAGTAATTGTAGAACATCCGAGAATGAAATTCCAGCAATACTCGACAAAAAATCCCAGAATTACATCCCTGGAGCGGGAAAATCAGCCACGCCGAATAAGCAGCGATACTTTAATGGCAAGGGGGTCATGTTGAGTCCGATAATAGTTTCTGGATAGTAACCGAGAATCGTCTATTTTTTCGCCTCTAAGTCTGCGAGCGAGACCTGGAAACGCGACAGGGATTCCATCGGCAAAAGGAATACTTCATCCCGGCCCTTAACCTGAGCGTAATGGCCTTTGTCCGGGCCTTTTTCGGTTTGATTCGGAGAAACGACGAGCACAAGAGATGTTCCTTCGGTCAACTCAACAGTGACCTGTTGAATCGGATTAGATAGCCCATAAGAACTAAATTCAGCGCTCCCGTATCGAATGTAGCGTTCCGTTTTCAAGTCCTTCAGTTGCAACAGAAGGTTTTTGATCTTGGCTTGGTCTAACGGAAGGTCTGGTTCCGGACCATAAATCCACTTCTCCGCGCGTTTTTCGAATGCGTGCTTTTGGTCGCCGTGATGGATTGAAAAGCGGGTCACCTGGGTGTCGTCAAAGGACAGAATTCCCGGAGTACGCCACTCGGAAAAAAGTTGTTTGTAGAACTCTGCCGAAATTTGGAAGATGGCCGGCCGGTCGGCGCGTTTCGCATAAAATTTCCCATCGTGCTCCGTCACCCGAAGCTCGGCTGTTTGAGAGGGGGGTTGTACCTCGACGGGCGAAACTTTCTCCGCGCCGCCGTCTTGACCTTGGCTGCCTTCGCCTGATTTGGGATCAATGCGATATTCGATCGGCGGTTTAAAAGTCCACGTCAAAACAACATTGGGCGAATCCAAACCAAACGCGGTTACGGAACTATCTTCCGCAACGATGGATTCCGCGCGAAGCGATCCCAATCCAGTGACAAACGGATCGACGCGGTCGACGCGAACAGCCGCAGCTTTCGGTTGGGTCATGCTCCATTGCCCGTCCATGCGCTCCAACGTGGTCCCCTGTTTTTCATTGGTGTAAGGGCTGGTCGCCGTCACCGTGATCTTTTCGAATCGGTCCGTCGGCGTGTCGACGATGGTGCGATCTCGGTACGATCGTGGATGTTGCGTCAAAGGCGTAAGGTCCGCCGCTCGGACTTTCGCGAAAGAAGTTAATTCGTTGCGTCGAACGTAGGCCAACCGCTTTGAATTCGAGTCTGTGTAACCGCCGACCGCAATTCGCTCCCCCGCTTCCGCGCCGGGTACGGTCAATCGAATTTCTGCTTGTGGTTGGTTGAAGCCCGCGACCGCCGGATCGATTGGTTCCACGTCCGTGAAGCTGACCGCCGTGAGGTCGGTGATTCCTTTCAACAGCGCCTTGACCGATGCATCTTCCGCCGGACCTCCACCCTCCAAGGCCCAGCGTCCCAGGTTCTTGACCAGCGCGGTCTTGCCGTCGGGAACGGAGATTTCGATCCGGGTGGCCTCTGAAATATTGGCCGAGGTCACGTGCATGTCGCGCCATTCATTGGGCACGACCTTGAACTTGTCGGCCATCGTTTTGGCGATCGTGGCGGAAAGCGGTTCATCCCCGGCGCGAACGTAGACCTTGGTTTCATCCCCTACGGGTGATTGATCGGACACGTGAAGGACATAGGTTGTCACTTTCTTTTCCGTCTTGGGCGTCTCTTCCTCGCCTTGGGGAGTTTCACCTTCCTGGGTTACTTTAGCCGTTGCCTTTTCGATTGGGACTTCTTCCTCTACCGTCGTTCGAATGATCCACGCCGCCGGTTCCAAACCATACACCGGCCATTTTTCCTTGCGATCATCTTCCCATTTGTTTCCGCGAAGTCGGTTGATCGATCGAAGCACGTCATCCACTTTTGAGGTGGCCTTCGCCGCCACTGGGGCCACCATGTTCCACTTTGTACCGTCACGGACGAACGCATACTGAACCGGCGTATTGAGTTTGGTCTGATCCAAGATTTCGACCCGGGCCACCTTTTCGGCGGGGAAATTCCAAAATTGCAAATCGCGATATTCCATCGCCTTGGCTTTGACGAGTGTTTTCAGGCTCGCTTTGGCAACGAAGATCGGCTCTTTACCAGCCACTCGAACATAGGTTTCACTTTCCGATGCGGGTCGACCGATTTCGACGCTATGGCTTGCGCCGCTCGCGTCGGTCATGGTTACAACCGTCTCCGGTTTTTCCACCCCGGATTCTTGTGGGGTGGCGCTGCCCGGCTGACCGGGTTTGTGACTCACGTCATACTGCAGTCCGCTGATTTGTCGGGTGACACGATCGATTTCAAAACCGGCGACCGATGTTTGAAGCGGTGCGACCATTCGCCACGCGGGTCTACCGCTTGCATCGGGTTTTTCATCCTTTTCGAAAATCCACGCCGGTTGATCCTTGCGTTGAATCACGAGCTTTGTGGCATCGCCAGGTTTGGGATCGAAGATGTCTCGGGAGGTTGTGCTCGCTTCCGGATTCTGCGGATTCAAAGGAGTTGGGGCAGCCGACTTGGGAGCTACCTCCCGCACCAAAGTCAGGGCCAACAATCCAACCAGAACGATCAATAGCAAGAACGTGGTCTTGAAGTTCATGATGTTTCTACCTCCGGCGCATCCAATACGCGATGCCGCCGCTCGCCAAAGCAAGCATCGGCCAAACGAAGATCGTCAACGATTGAACGGCTCGTGCCGTTGAAGGCTCCGGGATGGTCAGAATTGCCGCGTCGATCGGTCGACCGATGTTCATAAACTGCATGTTGTCGTTCAACCAGTGCAGAGCGTTGATTAACAGAGTTACGTTGCCCGGATTCCGCGAACGAAGGGCGATGCCTTGCGAGGTCATGGTCACTTCCGAAGAAAACGCCACCGTGTCGTCGGCGAATTGGCGGGAACTGACCACGACGACTTTTCCGTCACCTTTTTTCGCGGCAGCCGCCAAATCGAACGGGCCCTCCAGATCAGTTTCAACACGGCTGAAATAGCCTTGCGAGGATTGCTGATCCTCGTAGGCTTGCAAGTTTTTCACGCCCCACACGCCGTCTTTTTTCGGATGGGTCGCCAGCGCGACCAGTTCTACACCCGCCGGCGGCGGAGAGGCCAAGTTCAACGGCGCGGACCACGGAAATGCCACGCGTTGTCCCTGTGCGCCGCGACTGATGTCATGACCCGACATTTGGATATCGCGCATACTCATCCAATCTCGCCGGTTGACGCCGTATTTTCCGGGAGAGGTGCTGACCGTTTCAATCAACAAAGCGGAAGTATCCACGGTGATTCCCCACGTGGTCTTGAGGTACTCGCCGAACTCATAGGTGGACGGAACCGGTCCAAAGGGCCCTGGCGCCCAGCCCGCGATGAAAAGTGCCTTGGGGTTGTCACCCAGTGCCGCCATAAGTGATTTTCGATGATTCTCGCCGAACGGCGGGTCTTGGCTTGGTTGCCCGGGCATTTTTTGTTCCGGCGCCGTGGGCTTGAGCACGACGAAGATCGTCTTCGTGGGTTTGGGATCGATGTCCGGCGGAGTATCCTTGCTCTTGAGGTCCCATTCCTCCACCACAAAGTTGGCGTCTTCCAACTGTTGCTTCATCGCGGCAAACGGCGCTTGCGGCTGACCTGGCATGAACCCGCCGAAAAACAAAGGTGGTCCGCCGTATCGCACGAAGAGAATGGCCGTTTGTTCCTTGTGCGTCGCCCGTAGAATCGCCGACGTGAGTTTTTCTTCGCCTTTGAATCCTCGGTCTTTGAAAGCCGCCCGTCTCGCTCCGCCGCTTTGATCCATCGGCGGCCAAACGGAAGAGAAATCCACGATCTTGGCATCGGTGGCGGTCTGAACCAGAATCGGATTTCCATTCGGGGTCAGCTCGCGTAGCACATCCTCCACCTTCAGGGGTTTGAGTTCGTCGAGTTTGGTCTTTTCTTCCTCGACCGAGGCGATGAGCGGGGCGTAGCGAGCGCCCGCATCTCGCAAAAACGCGGCCTGCGGTTCGGGCATATTGGGCACACTTTTCTGTACATTTCGGCCGTGGGCGGTGATGTCATTGAGGGACTTGCTGAAATCCCGATACAGTGTTTTCAACTCTCGAACCGCCGCCGCTTCTTGCGGGTTGTCCTTGAGTAAGAGTCCGTCGAGTTCCGTGCGTGCCCGTTCCAATTCGCGGGTCCAGTTGGTCAGCAAGTCCTC
>JBBTCX010000125.1:0-7081 GCA_038043045.1 Planctomycetota bacterium
TGATCCCAATATCACCAATGAGGCGTATGGACCCCCGAATCTTGTCGATTTGGATCATGACGGCCATGAGGAGGTTGTGGTCATGGGAGGATTTACTCGAAACGTGCAGGGTCGAGATGGGGCGAGGGGTTCTGTTTTTGTCGAAATGCTGTCGGTCGCGGAAGGGTCCGGCGCATTCCGTTGGCAAGTTGAAGACGACTTCGTGGGTTTTTCCATACCGGCGGTTGGTGATCTTGATGGAGATGGAGATTTGGATATCGTTGCCATCGGGAGCAACAACCTCAAGAGATACGAAGCCGACGGCACGCCTTTTCCGGGGTGGCAGGTGGAGACGTTGAATGATATCATTGTTTATTCTCCGGTAATCGCCGACATAGACGGCAATCCCAGCAATGGACTGGAAATCGCGGCCTGCGCCTATGTATTTGGACCGCAAGTCCCTGAGCAAGTGTACGTATGGAATCAGGACGGTTCGCTGCACAGTGCGATGTGGCCGAAGGAAATCGTTGGTACCTTTTGTAACGCACTTACGGTAGTCGATCTGGATTCCGATCCGAGCAACGGGCTCGAGATCATTCTGGGGGTTGATTATTCCAAGGATCTACCGGTGGATCCAGGTACGGGGTTTTTCAATACGTTTGACGTTTTTGCATGGCATGCGGATGGAAGTGATGTGAAGGGTTGGCCGCATCATTTTTTGCGTGAGCCGAATCTTGGCCTTGTGGATGATCGCATCATCAGTGGGGCCACGGCGGGCGATATCAACGGTGACGGGGACATCGAAATCGTTGTGGGAACGTATGGGCAGGGCGACCCGGCCAATGGGAATCTGTTCGTTTTTCATCACGATGGGACGTTGGATGCCAATTGGCCGCGCTGGGCTGGGATTGCTCAGACGCCGTCGGTATTCGGCGGAACGGCGCTTGGCGACTTGGATGGTGATGGGCTTCTAGAGATTGTTACGGCATCGTTTAAGGGGGTATATGTATTTCGGGCCAATGGGGAGATGTTTGACGGGTTTCCGAGGATGTCCACGGACAATTTTGGTCAACCGATGATCGCGGATATCGATGGGGACGGGAAACTAGAAATCGTCGAGGCGTCGCTGGTGGATGGTGTGTTTGCGTGGCAGTTGTCAACGCCTTCGCCGATCCAACAGCCGTGGCCCCAGTTTCGTCAGAATCCGGGCAACACCGGTGCGCTGCCGGTTCGAACTCAAGTACCGACGTTAGGCGAAACGGGATGGGCGGTCGCGTTCTTTCTGTTCGCGTCGGTGGGGTCTGTGTTGGCGCTGCGAGCCAGACAAACGTCGAGAGTGTCACGCTCATGAACCGAAACGGGTCATGAATTCGAGGTAGTCGTCCATGTCGACGTCGCGGTCGAGGTCGAAGTTGAAGTAAGCACATTGAGATGACACCGAGGTGCCGGCCGGGCCGTTCATGCAAGCGGCGATGGTGGTGACGTCAGAGAGATTGACCAGGTCATCTTCGTTGGCATCGCCATCGGGAAGATTGCATTCGGTTTTGGAGACGACGAATTCATCGATCCCGGCTTCGACAATGGAGCCGGAAGCGAGGTCGGAGGCGACGAAGCGCAACTTCATTTGTGCCGAGGCTGGGACCCCGACGTCAATGGGTTTGAACTGGTGCACGACCCAAGCGTTGGCGTTTTCGGCAACGAACTCCACGACTTCCCAAACAGCGCCCCCGTCATTAGAAATGGAAATATCCATCTGGTCGGCGTTGGGGGCGGACCCTTGGTCGTTGGAATACCATCGGGCATAAGAAATATCCCAGGTGTCATCTGGAAGGGAAAAAACGGGCGAGAAGAGCGTGGTCTTTCCGTTGTCCACGTCCGAGGCGCCGATCGCGCCGCCGACGGTGCCTTGACCTGTCACCCAGCAACGAATCCCCGGTGGCGGGCTGTAATCGTTTTCCGGTTGAGCGAGTGTGCCCACCGGATCCACGCGAACCCACACCCCGACCGCAGAGGCGGTGTCGCCGACATCGCCGACGGTCCAACCGGCGGTCGTTTCCATGTCGTACTTCAAGAGCGATTGCGCTCGACCAATCGGAACCGCGACGAACTCCAGCGGGGCGTAAGTTGGATATCCGGCGGTTCCCCCGAGATTGCCGGTGGCTTCTACATAGAATTCAAGTTTGCCGGTTCCAGAACAATCCTGAACGGGCACATTGACCGAAAAGAGATTGGCGCCAAGTGAACTCATGGCCAACTCGGTGAATGATCCACCGTCATCGCGGTAATAAAAGGACACGTCGTTCGTCACCACTTGCTCGAGATGAGGTATAACCTGAGCGGTGACGGTCAATGTCTCTCCAGAAGCTAGACTTGGTGGGATCGAGGATACCAATTCGATGCGCAAGGGTTCGCTCACGGCATGGGCCATGTACAAGACGGCCGCCAGATTCTCTTCTCCCGTCGGAACGATCTGCTCGGGCGGGAGGAGAAAACCGGCTTGTCCTTCGTCACGTAACTCGATCGCAATGGCGAAGATGAAACGGTCGTTGATATTTGCGCCGTAGACCCAATCGCAACTTCCGCCCGAAGCCGGATAAATGGTGGAGTAGATCGGACCATAGACATATTGGTGCCCGTGCTCGTCGGCAATTCGTTCGGCCATCCGAGAACCAATGAATTGAAACTCGGGATTGTCGGGGTTTAGTGCGTTTGTATTTCCCCAAGGCCAAAGGAGAAGCTCTGAGTAATTGTGAAAGTCGATGTAGGCGGCGATGTTGTCATGGGCCCAAACGAAATCTCGCATAGCGGCGGATTCCGGTTCAGAGAACGGGCTAGGTCCGCGGTAGATTTCGCTGTTGGTGGCCGAATCGCTACCCTCTCCGCCCCACCCCTGGGCCCAATTGCGATTGAGGTCGACGCCAAAGGTTCCGTCGCCGTTGTTTCGACGGTTCTTTCGCCAAAGGCGTGTATCGACCCAAGTGAATTCATAACCGTCCGGATTCATGACCGGTAGAATAAACCACTCGCGTTCGTCGACCAGCCGGGTAATCAGCGGGTCGGTGCCATAGTTGGTCAGCAACTGATCCATCATGTACAGGACCGACGCCGGTCCGATCCATTCCCGCGCGTGCTGACCCCCGTGGAAAAACACACCCGGTTTTTGAGAGCCGTCGCCCGGGCCGGTGATTCGCAAGCCTAAAAGGTCCCTGTCATCAAGAGACGTTCCGAAGGATTGAAGCTGAGCGATCGCGGGATAATCGATCGCAAATTGTTGAATCTGGGTGTGAATCTCCGCCAGGGTATGATAGGCGTCGTGGAAACTCGCCCCCCGTTGTACAACCATTTGCTTGGCCATCAGCGGAGCGACATCATCCACACAGGCGACCGTTGCGAATCCGGCATTTTGCAGGGCGTCGAGTTGTTCGGGCGAAACCACCACTTCAAGCGTTCCGACGCCGATGTGGCAGTTCATGATGGTCTCGACGATAGATTCCAGCCGCGAAAGCTCGTCTTGATTGTTCACGGTCACCTGAACAATCTTGTATCCATCGTATTGTTTTCCCTGAATCGTCGATCCGAAGAACAGGCACCCAGCGCAGACGACCACAATCGTAAACGCCCGACTTCCCCCATTGGCAAAACGCATTGCGCGAACCTCCCGAACAAAGCCTACAAACCCAAGCTTGGGATTGTACCGCTTTGCCGCCGGTTCGGCTAGCACTCGGTGTCAGGTCTCTCTGAAAAGAACCAGTTGCAGGCGGTTCAGTTCCCTAGAATTGTGGCCCGGAGAAGTTCGTGGTGAATCCCGCCATGTCCGCCCCACCCAATGCGCCGTCCTCGTCTTCGTCGAAGGCGGCCGCACATGCACCCGCCACACCCGATCCGAAGCAGTTTTGGAATGCGGCCATATCCCGTAGATCCACGTCCCCATCGGCGTCGTAATCGTCCGTGACGTTGGACGGAACGACGTTGACCGCGAGCATGGCCGTTGACCAATGAAGCTGGGTTCCGCCGATAGGCGTGAACGAAGCCATGAATGCGCCGGTGGAGGGATTAAGCTTCACGACGCGGTCGCTGTTGTTGGGTGGGGCATTCCACAGGGTTCGGTCGCCGACGAGTAGGTTTCCGTCATCGTGCCAGTAAAGCGGTCCGGGTTGCTCGAACCCTCTGGCCAGGACGCCGCCTTTGGTGGTAATCAACTCGTGAGTTGTCTTGTCAAACTCCAGAACCTTATCCGTGTCGTTGGGAACAGACGGACTGCGATAGCGTGAGGTGACCAAGATGTTTCCGGCTCGCAACGAACCCGTGCGCCGAATGGTCAAACCACTAGGGGAGTCAAGTTGGCTCGAATCAAAATAGTTGATATACGCACCGGTCATGCCGTTGTACTCAAGCACGAGGTGATTTGCTCCGCTGGCCACATACAAATTCCCATTGGGTCCATAAGCCATTCCGTTGGGACCAAAGAGGCACTTCGGATCTGAACAGCCAACTCCTTGGTATCCGCCATCGACGAAATAGTCGACGAAGCTGCCGTCGTCGCCGTCGAACTCGAGGATTCCATTGAAGCTATCGAGAAACCCGTCGGTTTGCGTACTGGTGAGGAGAATATTACCGTCGGGCTTAAAGAGAATGTTCTGAGGAGCATGGAGACCCTCTGCTCCTGAAACGATGAAATTGCGCAGAAAGGCGCCGGTGTTGAGGTTGTACTCCTTGACGGTATCGGATTCCCTGCTGACCACAAGCAATGTACGCCGCGTCGGATGAACCGCCAGGCCGTAAGCTCCGGGAACGTTGGCAACATGTACACCGAGAAATGCGCCTGTGGCTGCGTCATAGCGAAGGACGGAATCCTCGAACAAACAGTTGGGAACGGCGCAAGTGAAACTGCTGACCAGCAAGTACCTTACGGGCGCGGCACCGGTGGTCGATCCGTCTTGGGCATGGACCTTTCCGACTGAACCGGTGTTCGAAAGAACCGTAAGCACGATACAACCTGCAAACAGGTACGATTGCAAATAACGATATCTACACATCGGATTGACCATCTTTCCTCTTCTCCTTTCCAATTAGAATTACACCCCCCTGATCGGTCTTGCTTGATGGACCGCTCCGATTCAGAAGGGTCGCGTTTTGTCCCAGGAATTTAGGTTGATTGTGTTCCGTCCGTGCGTTTGTTAACTATCGAACGTCTTCCACCCGCGAATTTCAGAGCAACAAACCCTAGTCCGCATAGGAACAAGCCTGTATGCAACCCCAAACCGCATGCTCCGCACATTCGAGGCGCGGGTCTGAAGACCCCGAAGGACTCGTCGCACGCATTGCCCAGACCGTCTCCGTTGTTATCCATCTGGTCGAGGTTAGCAATGGTCGGGCAGTTGTCGCACGCGTCGCCGATTCCGTCGTTGTCAAAGTCAGTTTGGTCCGGATTAGAAAGTTCCGGACAGTTATCCATATCACCGGGCACGCCGTCTTCATCACGATCGAGCGGGTCCTCCACAGGCACGTCTTGAAGGTCGCACGCGTCGCCCAAACCGTTGCCATCCGAATCGGTCTGATCCGCGTTAAGGTTGTCTGGGCAATTATCGCACGGATCGCCAATGCCATCACTATCCGGGTCTTCCTGTCCGGGATTGGCGACGCCCGAGCAGTTGTCGCACCGATCGCCGATTCCATCCATGTCGCGGTCGGACTGATTCTCGTTGGCGACGTTGGGACAGTTGTCGCACGCATCGCCTACAGCGTCCTCATCTTGGTCCGCCTGGTCTCGATTCGGAACAAGCGGGCAATTGTCATCGCATCGCACCCGATTGCCTCCGCGACAACGGTTGTCACCGGCCGCACCGCTTCCATCGCCATCGTCGGCCACGCCGTCGCCATCGTTGTCGGGACTACAGGCGTCGCCCATACCATCGCCGTCGGTGTCAAGTTGATCCGGGTTTGCGATCAACGGACAATTGTCTTCGCCGTCGGGAACGCCGTCGCCGTCATCGTCGGTATCGCACCCATTGCCTTGGCCGTCGCTGTCGATGTCGTCTTGCATGGGATTCACTTGTGACGAGCAGTTGTCACAAGCGTCGCCAATACCGTCCTGGTCCGAATCAGCCTGGTCGAGATTCGCAACGGTTCTGCAATTGTCGCAGGCATCCCCGACGCGATCGCCGTCGGCGTCCGCTTGATCGGGGTTGCTTACGCGCGGACAATTGTCCGTGCCATCTTGGAAACCGTCATGATCGGCATCGGTGATCACCGCGGCTCCGCCGGAGGGTGGAGGCGAAGGTGGAGGCGGCGGCGTCATGCAGCCAACGGTTTCCGTGCAAACTTGGCCGGCGGTGCACGGACTTCCCGCCGCAAGACATGATCCGCTTTCCGCATCGCAATGTTCGAGCCCGTTGCAGAAAACTCCGTCGTCACACTGGGCGTCTGTTGTGCAGGGCGTGCAAGAATCTTGCAGCTCATCGCAGCCGATGTTTGCAGCGCACGGCCGTTCGCCGGACGCACAGGCTCCATTTGTACAGTGTTCCGCCCCGTTGCAATAAAGACCGTCATCGCAGTCAACGTCTTCCAGGCATGCGTCGCATCGATCGGCGGATTCATCGCAGGACAACGGGTCACAGGTTGAGAGCCCGCGAGCACAGGCGCCGCCGTCGCAAACTTCATCCCCGTTGCAAAACAATCCATCCGAGCATTCCAGATTCGTTTGACAAGGTCTACAAACCGTGAGTGACTCGTCGCAAACTTGCTCGAAAGAGCATGGTAAGGGACCCGACAAGCAGGTCAGGTCCTGGCAGAATTCCAACCCATTGCAGAAGTTGCCGTCGTTGCATTGCCCGTCGTCGCCGCATAGCACGCAGGCGTCCGAGTCTTCCTCGCAGCCTTGGCCGTTGGTGCAAGGGAATTCTCCAGGCGAACAAACGCCGCTCGTGCACGAATCCGCGCCCGTGCAGAACAAACCGTCGTCGCACAGTGTGCCGTCAGGCAACGACACGTGGGAACAGTCATTGCCGACGCACGCATCCGTGGTACACGAATTCGCATCGTCGCAATCGGTCCCGGCGCTCGACGCCGGAGGTGAGGAGGATCCCGAACTTCATCGCGGGTG
>JBBTCX010000126.1:0-1659 GCA_038043045.1 Planctomycetota bacterium
TGGTCACTTTGTAGAGAGCGAGCTTGCCCGTGCTGCGATTGAGTACAACACTGTAATAACTGTTACTTCCGTCGTGTGCGAAGACCAGTCCGGCTTTGTTGGAGGAGGAACTCGTCGGGAATGTGATCTGGAGTTCGTAGTTGACGACATCGAGCTTGGCATCGGCCAGAAGCACCGCGTCGCCGGATGTCAGCGTATCGACGTTCACCTGATTGGACGAAATGCTCCAGGTCCCCTTGTCCGCGGTCCAGAAGTTGCTGAGGCTCGTGGTGAACGGCTCGTTGATGATCCGCGTCGCACCCGCCGGATTGGGATTGCCCGCCGTGGTGATCTCATTCGTGGCATTAACGGCCTGGGTCAGGCTGCTGGTTGCAGCGTTGACTTTGACTCCGCCATCGGCGGAAGTGAAGTTGCCCAATAGGTCCATGCCGTAGGCCTCTATCGTGTCGCTTAATTGTACCACATTCGACGTATTCAGGATACCCCGTTTCGCGTCGAAGAGGCGATTTAGGTTGTCGTAGGTAAAGGACTGGCTGTTGGCCTTATAAAGTGAATCTTCAATGTGGGTGCGATTGCCGTTGCGGTCATGACCGTATTTCAGGCGCGCATAATCCACCGCGCTGCCCGAAAAATCAATGTACTTCATATCGATGATCCGCCCGAAACGATCCAACCCCTTGTAGTCTCCGCTGGTGTCCTGCCAGAGATCGAGCTTGGTGTCGTTGCCATACTTGCCGGAATCTTCATCGTGCACGCGGCGAACGAAACGGCCCATGCCCACCATGTCGTACTCGGCCAGGATGTCGCCCTTGGAGCCGGAGTTGTCCTTGCAGATTTGGCCCACGCGATTGAAAGAGTCGTTGATGGTATCCTGGAAGGTGCTCCCACCGCCGGAGTGGGTGTAGCCGTTCCAGATTTTACGGGTGTCGGGGTACTTGATCCAGTTGAGGCGATTGTAGTTGCCGGTGGAGTAGTCGGTGCCGTAGCCGTATTCGACGGACTTGGTGCTGCCGTCGACGGCGCCGTCCTCTTCTTGTTCTTCCTTGCTGAGTTTTCCGGCGGCGTCGAAGGTGTATTTGATCTGGTTTTCGGCGTCGGTCCAGGTGGAGGTATCCGGCGTGGTGTCGGTGTGGGTGGTGAGATATTGAACTCGGCCTTCGGAGTCGTAGGTCCAGGTCACGGCCCGAATGGCGCTGTCCACGCTCCCCGCGCCGCCGGTGTAAGTGCCAAGCGTAGTCACTTCCTCTTCGGTCTTGCGGCGCAGATTGTCGTAGGACCAGTTCAATACCGTGGCGTTTTGATCGGTGCGCGTGGCCAATGTGCCGTCGACGTTGTAGGTGAAGGTGATGCGATCATAGGTCTCGTCGCTGGGCTGGCCGAGGGTCTTGCCGTTGTCGGTGTCCGTGGCCGGGTATTTGATCTTGGTCACCCGGCGCGCGTTTTGAGCGTCGGCATAGGCATATTCGGTCACCTGATCGGTAGAAAGATCGGCGGTGATTTTGGTCAGAGACCCTTCGGCGTTGTACTGATAGGTCGTGATCCGTTCCAAGACGCCGCCGCCGTCGTTTTCCTCTTTTTGCGAGACTCGGCCAAGTTTGTCGTACACCGTCAGCGTTTCGATGGCCTTGGGATCCTTGACTTTGGACTGTCGGCCCTCGG
>JBBTCX010000127.1:0-15292 GCA_038043045.1 Planctomycetota bacterium
GACCCACGATGACTATACCACGGCTGTCAAGAGACTTTCACCACGGGCTCCTAGTACGTTTTTTTAGTTTTAGCGCGATATTTCGTTCGATTTCCTTGACAATCGCCGGGGTTCGGTCTTCCCAAATCCAAGGTAGCGAAAACAGCGTGAGGGGTCTTGGGGCGACGTAAGCTGCCTCCCAAACCGCCTTGCTCAATCTCAGGCTTGTTTACTATTCCTGATTGCCCGTTTGTTTACCGAAGGACCCACTTCGCACACCGCAACGCTCCCTGCTTCCAGGCGACTCGATGTGTCAACCCGGTGGCACTGTCCGACTCTGTTTTGTGTTCGAGGTACCACTGATACGAGCGGATCATCGCCGCCGCATTGCTGTACTTCGGCGACCATCCCAGCTTCGTCTCGATTTTCTCCGTGCTGACAAAACTATCCTTATCCGCCGTGCCATAGACCCATTTGTACAGCGGCGATAAGTGCAACGTCTCCAACACCATGAGCATGGGCTTGATCAACTTCGCCGGGGTTCCCATCGGTCTCGCCCCGCTTTTCGCATAGTCACACAAGGCTTGCATGTCCTCGCGCACGGTCTTGAACTCTTTTGCTCCAACGTTGAAGGTGTCACTGACGAGACTCGAATCTCCGGTTGCGCATCGGTGAATCGCGTCCACCAAGTCCTCGACTTCCAGCAACTGATAGCGGTTTTTTCCCCACCCGATCATCGGAATACGACAACCGCTTTCCACCCAATCATAAAGAATTTGAAAGACGCCCAGACGCCCTGTTCCCACAAACGTCTTGGGGCGAAGGATGGCGACGGTCATTCCGCATTCACGAAATTCCTGGCAAATTCTCTCCCCTTCAATTTTTGTATGACCATAGGGACCGACCCCGACCAACGGGTCATCTTCAAAGAGCGGATGTTTATCCGGCACGCCATAGACCGCCGTCGAACCGATGAAAACAACTCGCGGAACGCCGGCATCTTTCGCCGCCTGAAACACATTTCGCACCCCTTCGACGTTGACTTCGTAGATCGTGCGCTTCTTCTCCAACGGCAAGGCCGCCGCAGTGTGGATCACGACATCGACAGGTTGATTCGAAAAAACACGTCGTAACGCGTCACGATCTCGGACATCCGCCTGATGAAAAATGGTTCCCTTTGGATACTCGGCCTCGTGAAAACGTGCGACGTCCAACAGAACGAGCTGTAATCCTCGCTCCGAAAATCCCCTGGCCACATGATAACCTAAGAACCCCGCGCCACCCGTGATCAATACCATTCTACATCCTTGCCTAAGGAGAAATCTAAGAGCGAGCCGCAGGCGGAACTTGTCCCGATGTATCCGAAGCTCGCGCGATACCGAATGCCGAGGTTTGAGGTTACGGTCTTTATGCTATCGTCGCAAGGATAGTTGCCCCGTTGTGCGATTGCCAAGGGAGTCCGTCACGGCCAGCGCAATCGTGTGTGCGCCGCGACTGACGCCCTGGATTCGCCAGGTGAAGCTGACGCCGGAGGATGTTCCGGAAATTGGAGCCGCAAACGCGGAAACTCCGTCTACAAACCACTCCACAACCGATAGCCCGTCTGAATCCAACACCGTCGCCCGAATGGTGACATCGATCGTCACTTGGCTGCCGTTTGCGGGCGATGAAAAAACGATCTGAGAGGCCGTCGAAGATGCCACGCCGAGATTCGAACCGAATGTCACGGTGATTTGACGCTCGATCGATCGATTTCCGGAAAAGTCCGTGGCTACGTAGGAGAGTTGATGAGCAGTCGACGAGTACCGTTTCGGATCAATGAGAAACTGATAGGGTGATCGCGGATCCGTGGCATAGGGTACGCCATCGATGGAAAGCACGACGTCGGCCACTCCGCCGGTGTCAGTCGATGTCACTGAACTGACCGTTGAACCCGACAACGTGGCGTTGTTCATCGGCGATGAGACCTGCAATGTGGGAGGCGTCGTGTCCGGTGGTTCGTTGACCCGTGCGGCTTCCTCCACCGCCCGGGATGCATCAACCAAGCCATTCCCAAACGTTGAATCCAAACCGGAATCACCGAGGTCACGAGAAGTTCGTGTCAGAATATCAACCACCGTGCTAGGCCTCAGATTTGGATTCACCGACCACACCAACGCGGCGACCCCGGTCACAATCGGCGCGGCGAACGACGTTCCATCCACGGCCGAATATCCTCCGCCGCGCGAAGTCGAAAGCACAGTCGTTCCCGGCGCAACGAGATCAACAAACGGACCGCGATCCGAAAACGAAGCGATCCCGGATTGATCATTGAGCGCCCCAACGAAAACGCCTTCGACATATCCGCCTGCGGTCGCAACGGAACTGCTGTTCCCCGCGCTCATCACCACCAGCGATCCCCGATGAAACGCCTGCTCCGCGGCGGATCGAATCACGCGATCCGACCACAACGGAGCAAAACTTACGTTGATCGCCTTCGCACCATGACCCAGCGCCCACAAAATTCCAGAAGCGACATACCGCGAAGACGACTTGCCGGCGCTATCCGCCGCCCGCACGGGAATAATCGGACAACTCCACGTAACCCCTGCCACGCCGATTCCGTTGTCGGACATCGCTCCGAGAACTCCCGCCACCGCAGTGCCATGCCCTAGCACATCCGTGAATTCACTGTTGCCGTCGTATACATTCCAACCAGCTACGAGACGATCAACCAAGTCGACGTGTTGACCATCCACGCCCGTGTCCACGACTCCAATCATGACATCTACCGAGCCCGTCGTTCGATCCCAAGCCGACGGCAGATTCACCGACGAGATGTGATCCTGACTTGCGAAACTGGCGTCGTTCGCCGTCTTGCCGGGTTCATACACGTAGCTCTTGGCAAGAGTTTCGATCATCCCGCTTTGTTGAAGTCGACCGGCCGCTTCATACAGATGTCCTTCCGGCACACGCAACACATCAAGTTGAATCTCACTCAGCGCTTCAACCACCGTGGCGCCGGCATCGGAATACGCCGCCGCAAGCTCGGTTGGATCCGCTCCGGGATAAGCCTGCACCAGCAATTCCGTTTCGTTGAATGCTTGATTCGCCAAAACCGGATCGGAATCTTCCTCAAACCGAAATCCCACTTGACTCTGACCGCCCGCGGTGTTGTCGGACCCACCCGTAGAATTCGAGCCGTCGTCGGGCTGAGTCGTCACGTCGGGAATAGGTCCGCATCCGCTGGCGACTATCAGGCTCATCATGGCCATGCAAATCCCGTTTCCGAGTGCTCGCGGATTTTCAGTACTGAAAACGCCGCCCCAATGCCCCTTCAGAAAAGTCGCCGAATGAGTGATTACCCTTGAAAAAGATTTCGACATGAATGAATCAGCCTCCTACCAAGAACCTCGAATATATCGGTCGTTGCCCAATCTGGAAAAAGGCCGGAGAGTTTGTTTTTCGCAACGTTCCAAAGTTCCGATATTCCCCGGGGATTTTCACAAATGCCCGCCGGATGTAGCATGGCGGGCATGAATCAAATAGAGAAAAACCGGCGATTGCTCATGCTTTGTTCGATGGGGTCTTCATTCCCATGGGCGATATTCAAGAGTTTCCGCACTTTCATGAACCTTGTGCCCTTGGCGTTGAGTCTATCTCTCGCTTGCACCGCTCGCCGGGAACTTTCAGCCTCCATCAATCCGCCGCACAAAACCGCTGCGCACCAAACCAAGGTTCGAGAGCTCACGCTCGATCCACCCGAGGCCATCTCACTCCTCGGCAAACCTCTTCGAGTTCGAGTCGAAGATCAGGAGTTTCCCAAGTTGCGGCAAGACCTCATGAACGCCCAAGCCGCTCTTTCCGCCGATCCCACAAACCCGGAAAAGATCGTCTGGGTCGGACGACGTTTGGGATACCTATGGCGAATGCAGGAGGCCATCGAGGTGTATTCCGATGGGATTGCCAAATTTCCGAACTACGCTCCACTCTATCGTCACCGTGGTCATCGCTACATCAGCATTCGTCAGTTCGAAAAAGCCGTCGTCGACCTTGAAAAAGCTGTGAAACTCACTCAAGGAAAACCCGACGACGTTGAACAAGACGGGCAGCCCAACGCCGAGAACCTCCCGCTAACCACGCTCGGTTTCAACGTGTGGTATCATCTCGGCGTCGCCCAATTCCTGCTGGGCCACGACCCCAAAGCACTCCAGACTTTTCAGGAAACGATGAAGTTCACCCGTGGTTACGACGACAACGTCGTGGCGGTCACCGACTGGATGGTTCTCGTGCTCCAACGAATGGGCCGTCACGAGGAAGCGAATGCACTGCTCCAACCCATCCATCCCAAAATGCGAATCATCGAAAACATGAGTTACCACAAGCGATTGCTCATGTACAAAGGTCTGATTCAGCCCGATGATTTGCTCCGTGGAGAGAAAGAGGAAACGTTGGATTTCGCGACTCTCGGTTTCGGCGTTGGATTTTGGTGTCTACACCACGGACAACCGGTCACCGGTCGAAGAATTCTCGAACAAGTCGTGAACGGTCCCCACTGGCCCGCGTTCGGCCACATCGCCGCGGAAGTCGAGTTGACCAAGGAACGCCTCCGTGACCAACCGACCTTGCCCATGAAGAAACCGGATCAAGGCAGGTGATGGATTGACCGGCGGGAAGCGCCTCGTCGGCAAACCGATCGGCATTTCTTTCTGCTGGTCAGAGCTTGCCGGTTCGGGAAATATTGGTGACTGACAAGCGGTGGCCTGATCTAGGGAATCGTCGGAGGGCAGGCATATATGCCATTCATCGCATCGAGCAAGGTCAAGAGGTCTTCGAGATCGACAAAGCCATTCCCCTCGCAAGGATAAATGTCACCCGTTGGACACTTGCCCGTATCGGAAAACTCCACCAGAACACAGAGGAGGTCGTCGAGATCCACAATGCCATCCCCTTCCGGTGGTGCAATGTCCCCGAAAAGCGTCTGAAAACTGCAAGATGGGTCGATTACGATTTCGTAAGTGTCCATCGGAAGCTCTTCGTTGATAATTTCGGTTTCGGAGCCGTCGAGGTCGCAGCGACGAAGCGTTCTGCTGCCGTCGGTCCAATAGAGTTTCCCGAAGCGAGGATCGATGCTGAATCCGCGAATTCCAGGTGGGTGATAGAGGACCAATTCGATGGCTGAGCCGTCCAAATTCGCCCGATGAATTCTCTGCGGAGTAGTCCAGTAGAGCTTGTTCTCCGTGGTGTCGAGAAGAATACTTACCTTAAGGTCTGTGGCCGAACCGACTTCTATGACGATCTGAGCCTCGCCGCCATCCAAATTTCCGCTGTAGATATAGGGCGAACTGAACCAGAACATTCTTGCGCCGGCCTGATCCAGAGCAATTCCCCCGCTGTTGAGCGTGAGCGAAGGAGGTTCGAACAGAAGTTCGGAGTTTGTGCCATCCAAATCCGCTCGAAAAACCATGCTTCGGTCCGTGTAAAACAAGTTCCCCGCACTCGAATTCAATGCGAGCCCGGCCGGAGACAAGGGTTGCGTCACCACGACGCGGGAATTCGAGCCATCTAGATTGGCCCGCCGGATGATACTCCAATCGCGTTCATCCCAGACCAGATCGCCGGATTCGCTATCAACGGCTAAGGCATATGGGCCGACCAAGGATGTTGCGATCACCGAAAGGCCAGTGCCATCGGTATTCAATTGGTAGATCAACTTGCGAGAGGGTTCCGACCAATAGAGCTTCTGGCTATGGGCGTCTAGGGCGAGATCCCAACTACTCGAAGTAAACGGCAAATTGATCACGTCCTGCAGGTCCGTCCCGTCGAGATTGGCGCGACGAATTCCTGTTGTGTTTCCACTGCGGACCATGACGTACAGTTTTCCGGAATTAAGATCCAAGTCGAGTCCCGTGGGATAAAGATTCGACGACTCCACGATGCGTTCAGGATCGGAACCATTGGGTAGATTGGACCGCCAAACCGAATTCGAACCGGTCCAGTAAATTTTCCCACCAGAAACGTCCACGGCGATATTAACGGTGTGAGTAACCGTTGGGTTGAGAATCTGGAGATCACTGCCGTCGAAAGACGCGCGTCTGTGCGAGCTCCCCGTCTCCCAATAGACCACGCCATTCCATGGGTCAATTGCCGACGAGTAAGGAATAGGTTCAGTCGAGGGAAGGGTGAACAGAGTCTCCCTGGATGACCCGTCCGTATTCGCTCGGTGGTAGGATTTGGCTGCTTGATTGAACCAATACATTTTGTGGTCCAAAGGGTTGATTCGAATTCCACCGGGAATCATACGCTGCCAGCGATAGACGACTCCTTGAAGGCCGGAACCGTCGGCTGCCCCGGCACGCTTGATGACTCCCACTTTAGGATCCGTCCAATAGATTTGCTGCCGAACGATGTCAACCGCCAGCGTTCGCACGGCTTCGGTTGTTGCTACAGGTTCGGTTGGTGTGACGGTTGATGAACCACTGCCGTCAAGCCTGCTTCGCAAAAGGATGTCCGCGCCACGCGTGTACATCACACCGGCCGCAACGGCTGCGCAGCCCGTTTCCGGATCCGAATTGGGGTGATCGACATCGCAAAAGTTGTTCGTACAGGGGTCTGAATCCCTACACTGGCTGAGAGCCCCGGCGTAGTAGCATTGGCCTGTTTGAAGATTGCAGGCTTCTAATCCGTTACAGGGGTCGTTGTCCGTGCAAACCGCATCCGTCGTGCATGCGAAAGGGCAGGGAAGCGGCTCGGCGCATGAAACAGCAGGTCGAAAGATCGCGCCCGCAGCGCAACAGGTTTGGTTGATTGCCTCACCCTCGCAATGGAAACCGCGACAACAAACTCCAGCCGCATCCATGATCAGGGTCGAGAAGTTTTCGGCGACAATCGGAACGAGGTTTCCGTTACCGATGCTATTGTCGCGAACGCGCGATTCGTCGGTAACCTCGGGAGCTCCATCTGCCACACCAAAGGGCTCTGCCCGAATGACAATCGGATCAGTCGAACAATCCGACGCCCGATACGTAAACGTGGCCATATAGTACATCTGCCCCGCTACCATCGAGCACGGCGGTGCGAGTGGTTGTGGAGCACGTGCCACATAACAATCGAAAGGGTTGTAGGGTGCCAACCCTCCGGGGCAGAGCGCGGCTATCCCGCCCGCACTTGTGGCGAGGGGCGATATTCCGTTAGGAACTATGGTCAGGGTCGTCGTTCCATTGGAATAAGAACAAGCCATTCCGGCTTGAGCGCCTTTGATAAGAAAGTCTACATCGCTGGTGTAGAAGAACTCCATCGCGATGGTTTCCCCGGGAGTGACTACGGTGTCAGCGGGTGGGGCCGGGGCGATCGTGATCGTGATGACCCCTTGAGCCCTGACGCAAATAAAGGGTACCACCAAAAAGGCGGCGCAAAACGCCTTGTTTCGGAATTTGTCGTTCACGGGTTTTCTCCCAATGGCTCGACGGTTGCGATGAATCCCATATCACGCCAAACCGCATTCTCCTTGTAATGAGTTAGCGGATTGCGGAACCAACATTCTGGACCGACCTCGACGATCCGCCAATACCGCAGGTTCAAGGCTAAAACGGCCCCTGCTCAAGACGCAAGGGCTCACTTGGCCCGCGGTTCATTCACTCAAACACTTTTGCTGTCCAATGCTCTCTTTCAAGTCGGCGGTCTCAATCCCGTCAGGTCGGAGACCGTTTTGTAAACCGGTCGTCCGTCAACATCAAACGGATCCACAAGAATCTTGCGATCGAACACGGGCGAATCGGCAAAATGGCATTGTCCGCATCCGAGGGCCGGGTCTTCAGTGAAGTAGCCCCAGGCGTTGGTGCGAGCCAATACGTTGTGGTCCAGACCAAAAACCTCGTAGGGTTGGACATAGGCTCCGGTGTCGTCGGAATTGAACCACGACACGCCATCCGGAGCTTGGGGATCTTCATACCAAATTTTGGGACCCTTGACGAGCACAGGGTTGCTGGCCACCTGCCGCCCGTAGTGGTCGTTGCCCTTTAGCGCTTGCATATAGGCCAGGATTTCGGCAGGTCGGTTGACTTCCAATTTGCCGTCGCCGTTGTCGTCCGTCACGCCCGGAAGCGGTTGGTTGCCAGTGATTTCCCGAACGCGCCATAGAATCACGGGGTGTAGGGCGTCGTCCGAAAGGTCCTTTGTAGTTCCGTTTTGGTCCCAATCGGCCCAGAAAATAGCGACTTCCATTTTTTGCGGAAAATACCGAACCACTCCATCACTATCCAACTTGGGGCGCAACGTCGGATACCACCTGGATTTGTCTGGGTCGGTGGGGTCGAGTGGGTTGGCGGAGAGATATTCATCCGTGTAATAGTACGCATCGGAACCGGTTAGAGAGCGGTCGGTGACAATGATGGCGCGTGCGAGGGGGTAAGGCACGTGACATGCTTGGCACGCGAGCTTGGCCATGGGCCCTCGTTCTGCGTCTCCCACGAGATGGACCGTGGCCAGATCAAGGGGTCCGAGCACTTCGGGCGCGTCCGGGTGGCGAACGGGGCTACCATACAAGTGACAATCGCGGCAGGATCGGAAATTGACCCAATCGAGTTCGTTGCGAAATTGAGCGTAAGGCGAGTCGCCTTTGGCAAAGTTGTGGTTGATGTCACCGCGATGGCAATAATTGCAGGCAGCGGCTCCGCTGTCGGAGATGTCATTGAGGGGATTGTCGTCGCTGCGGTTGGTCAGTTTCTTGAAGTGAATGTCGCGCTCGTCGAACCAAACCGTGCCGCGCTTGTTTTGGAATCCTCCCGGCAAATGGCAACCCCAGCAGGACTGATCTGTCGGCGGTCTTGCCAACGTGGTTTGAGGAATGCAAAGCGAACCGTCCGGGTTTCGTAATAAACTTCCGTTAGTCACTCCCACGGAATAGTCGAGTTGAAGGACGGGAGGGTCGGAAGCGACATTCAGCTCTGAAAACCATCCTTGTCCTGCTGTCCCGGCGGAAGCAAATGCGGGAATCGGTGTGCCATGGCTATCGACCAGGCGGTCCGTTGTTCCAAGAACCGCCGCTCGCCACTCGCGGTGCATATCTTGTCCGTCCACCCACATTCGATTCGCGCGGTGGCAATGGAGGCACTCCGGTGCCGCCACGCCGGACACGTCCCAAGGGGCGGGTCGAAGGGAACCATCGTTGTCGTCCAGGAGGGCGTAGTCACCGTCAAGACGAACCTCGTCGGGCGTTTTGCCAAGCCACTCGTAGCCAAAGCGCTCTGTGGCCTGGTCCCAGTAACGCACGCCGTCACGGTCGAATTCCGCCACACCCCCACCGACATGACAGCCGCCACAGTTGGCCGCCCAATAGAAAGCCGTCATGTCCATCTCCGACTCCGAGGCGTTTTCCTTTCCGGCCGTTTGTCGATTTAAGCCTCCTCCTCCCGGAGAAGATCGCCCGTACATCCCCGCGCTGCGAATCCACCAGCGTCCGTCGTCATAAAAGTCATCTTTCATGACCAGGTTGCCCTCGGCGTCCGTTCGACCCTGCTGATGAATGAACCCATTGCTAATATGTGCCACATCGTGGCATCCTCCACAGGTCTGCCGGCCATTGTAGGGGAGTGTGGAATTTACGCTGAGCACGTTGCCCGACACGTCGCGCAAGGGAATCGGCAGGTGGCCGCGCGCCCGCTGGAAGGCCGCGAAATCGGCGAGGTCCACGTCGTCGTCCGCGTCGATATCGAAAACGGTCCGGCACTCCTCAAACCCGGGGCTGCCATCGGGACCTGAAAGGGTGAAACAGATTTCAAAAAAGAAAAAGTCCGCCGGATTAACGAACCCGTTCCGATCAAAGTCGCCGTCCGGCGCGGCGCGAAGCGCCGCCGGTTGCGCCAAAACAAAAGCCACGCACACACTCCCCACCAACACGAATTTGTGGTTCACTTCCTGCCTCCTCTATAGAGTTGCCAACACTTGTCCTCGTACGCCGGTGATCACTCTGCCGCTCACTCGCGCTGCCGGCTCCGATCCGTCTCGAATTGCGTTGCCCGATGGACAGGCTGGACAGACCTCTCACCAGCGCGAGTTTTCGAGATTACTAGCAATTGGCGTGCCAGATTCGGCGGGGTAGTTTTCCGGAGGTGTCAGGTCGTGACACCCTGGAGCGGGAATTGCGTGAAAACGTGGATGTTAGCGGACGTACCGTTGGTCCGAATAAATTGTAACAGTTTTCTCGCTTATTGGCGTAAAGCGTTGTCATTAAAGGAGTTGTGGATAGTTCGCGGTACAATTGCATACTCACAGTGGGACTTTGTCCGAGGCCTGGGGTTTGAGTCTTGAGGTATGAGGATTGCGAAATGGGTGGGCAGCGGGAAGTGCCTAGGGAGAGGGTTGAGTGTCACATCGTGGCACTTTTGTCGGCATGTCCGCCTGGATTCGGACATCGTACGCGACGCAACGCCTTTGGCGTTGAATTTCCCCCATCTCCAGAGGGGATGGGCCACCCGGCCATGTCACTTTTCTTCTGACGGCGTTTTCGTTGGTTCCTTTTCCGGCGCGGGGTTGGGCGCTTCGGCTGGAGTGTCAGACTTTGGCACTCCCTCGACCTTGGCCGGGGGGAGTTTTGCGTTGGAGAAGAATTTCTTGATGGCTTTGTGGTATTGGCGGGGGATGCGGTCGCGTTGGATGCGGTCGCTGGCGTCGCGCTCGGCAGAGGCGACGACGTCGACGGGCTGAGACTTGGCGTCGCCTTTGATTTGTTCGCCGTCGACTTTGAAGGAGCCGATGACGGCGCCCTTGCTGGTGTGGACTTTGCCGCGTTCGATTTTGAAACCGGTGGCGACTTCTTCTTCCTCGGCGAGACCGCCGCGGCCTTGCCCCATTTTTTCGCCCATGCCGCCTTGACCAGGCTTATCGCCGCCGGAACCTTTGCACTGGGAGCAACCGGAGCAGTTTCCCGGACCGGGGCAGGGTTTGTCCATGTTTTGCTTGGCATTGTTGAGGGCCTGCATGGTGGATTGCATTTCGGAAAGTTCCTGGTCGAGTTTTTCGAGATCGCCGAGTTGCTGTGCGGCGTCGGAGAGACCGGCCATTGCGTCGCCCATTTGGCCTTGGTTTTTGCATTGAGCGCCTTGCTTCATCGACTGAGCGAGTTTCTGGGCGACGCTCCCGGCCTGTTGCTGTTTTCGCAATTCCTCAGCCATTTTTTGGGCTTGTTGTTGGCTCATGCCTTTTTGTTCGAGCTGTTTTTGAAGTTGATCGAGGTCTTCCTTCTTTAAGCTCTCCATGGCGCGTTGGACGTCTTCTTTCTTGATGCCGGCTTGTTCGAGTTTCTCGGCCAGTTTTTGATTTTGAGCGGCTTGCTCGAGTTGTTGGGATAGGTTCTCAAGTTGCTTGCTGAGGTTTTCCGCCATCTCTTTGTCTTCTTCGGATTTGAGCGTGGCGAGTTTTTCCTTGATGGTTTCGACTTCTTCCTTGGCGGATTTGAAATCGCCGTCGCGAAGAGCTTTGGTCAGTTTTTCCGTGGGGGTGTCTTGGCTGTTGGGAGATTGCAGGCTGCGGAGTTTGTGCTCGAGAGCGGGGAGGGCGTCTTGCCCTGTTTCAGCTTGTTTTTTCTTGATGGCTTCGGTGAGGGATTCGATTTTCTTGACCGCGTCCAAGCGGAGGTCTTGGGGTTTTTGATATTTTCCGCCTAGCTCTCGCGTTACAGAGGCGAGGTCTTTGGTAATGCCTTCCAAGGCTGGGTTGTTTTCGGTGATGCGGCGGACTTCTTCGATTTCGCGTTTGACGGCGGTTCTGGTTTGCTCGATGTTGGTCCCGGCGACGATCGTGTCGGCATCAATTTTCTTCAGCAGTCCGGGGGTGATCAGAAACATGGCCGCCGCGAGCAACAGTGATCCGCCGGTCCATGCGAAGGTCGTTGGGACGACAATGGGAATGTGCTGTCGAGCGGAAACGGAAGAGGAGACTCGCTCGGCATCTTGAACGACGGCTTGTGCGTAGGGATCGGAGTTTTGGGCGCAATACAGGCTGCTGCTGAGTCGTTCGCGGAGTCCGGCGGCGTCATCGAGAGCCGTGGCAGCTTTCATCACGGATTCGCGGGTGACGAAAACGAAAACGAAGGCGGAGAGGAAGGATGCGGTGGTGACGCTGAGCGCAATCCAACCGACGGACAGATGGAAGTCGTAAAGGCGTTGAATCAAAATGAAGACCGCAAATGCTACGGTTGCAATCGTTAAGGCCCATGCGGCGAATCGCAACCAGCGGTTGATCCAGAGGCGGTGGCGAGTTACTTGGATTTGTCGTTCGGTATGACTCATCGTCTTCTCCCGATGTTGGGCGTCTATGGTAGAATATCGCAGCCCCATTATGATAGTCCCGTTTAGCCGGCTGGCCAAGTCGCCTTTGAAAACAAACGGGATTTGCCACGGCCAGAAGTTTCGCGTGTAAGGGACCTCGACATGTACCATCGACTATTGAGCAAGGCGGGTTGTGGATGGGCGTGGGGGCTGCTTGTATTGCTGGTATTTAACGGGTTTCTTGCGTTTGCAGAGGAGGAGACGCCCAAGTCGGATGAGACTCCTCCGGTTGTGATCATCGAGGGTCAGGTCACGGATTCGTTGGGGGCGGGTGGGAATCAAGTCAAGGTGACAGTATGGCGGCAAAGCGAAGATGGCTCGAAGGGTGAGATGATTGGGACGGCGGCGACGGATTCGAAAGGCGATTTTAAAGTCCGTTCGTCGGGCGTGACTAAGGGGACGCTCGTCGTCGAGTTTGAGAAAGAGTCGTATGCCCTGCTGAGTCGGATTGTGGAGATGACCGATCAAGAGTTGCCGGTGTTTTTGGGGGAGGAACTGATCGGGAATTTGAAGTTGGTGGGGAAGGTGGCGGATGCAGTTTCAAAGAGGCCGATTGTGAATGCGTCCGTGCGGCTTCAAGCGGGGTTTCGTGATTGGAATGAGAACTCGGATGGCGAAGGGATTTTTCGTTTCAGCGGATTGTCGGTTGGACAAGGCACCATCACGATTGAAGCGGAGGGGTTCGGGCGAGAATTGCGAAGGGTGGACATTGGCCCTGGTCGGGTGGTTGAAATCCATCAAGGTCGTCCGGTTGGCCGGAGCAAAGTGGAGGGTGAAGGGGCCACGGAGAATCCAACTTCGGTGAGGGTTGATGACGGCGTTCAAATCGTTGTCGACATGAAATCGGAACGGACTGTGAAGCTTCGAGTGGAGAATGAACTTGGGCAAGCTGTGGTTGGGGCGACGGCGGAGTGTCTGGATGAGCGGCGTCAGGATTTTCGCACGGTGGTCACCAACGCGGAAGGGGAGATCTTTCTCAAAGGTGTACATTTTGACGCGAAGGAGTTGCGGGTTCGACTGACGCATTCGGATCACACGGCGGGTGGAGAATTTCAGCCGAACGTGATGTTGCCGCAGGATGGGGTCGAATCGAGCCACACGCTGAAGATGGATCGAGCGGGAAGAGTGACAGGGCTTGTCACGGAACGCAAGGGAGGTAAACCGGTTGATGGCGCCCGGGTGAGTATCGGGGAGGATTATGACGAGTCCATGCCTCATGCGTGGACCGATGATGTCGGGGCGTTTGTGGTGACGGGGGTGAAAGCAGGAGAGGCGATCGTTACGGTTCATCATGCGGATTATGGGCCTGAATTGGTGCGCGTTTCCGTGGAGGCGGGGACGCGAGCGGAGGTTTCCGTGCAGCTTCAGGAGGGGGCGGTGTTGAAGGGCGTGGTGAAAGGGGACGACGGTCTGCCGGTGGGTGGTGCGCTGGTGGCCGCGGGTGCGTGGCGAGGATTTCATACGTTGGGGCTACGAACAGTTACGAAGGCAGACGGATCGTTTGAGCTCTACAATGTGCCGTCGGACGAGTTTGAGCTGGGGGTCATCTCGCGCGGGGCGGCGATGACGAAAATGACGGTTCGAGGAGACGCCCGTGAACCGCTTGAAATCAAGGTGGCGCGGAAGTCATTGGAGCCGGGCGAGAAGGAAATCGCATGGAAAGTGGGAGATGTTGTATTTGATGCGAGTCTAACCACGTTAGAGGGCGAGACGATCGCACTGGGGAGTCTGAAAGGAAAAGTCGTCGTGCTCGATTTTTGGGCGACGTGGTGTGGACCTTGCGTGGCGGAGATTCCGCATTTGCGGGCGGTGTTGGAGAAGCACGGGAGTCGCAAGGACCTTGTGATGATCAGCGTGAGCCTTGATTCGGAAGAGGACTCGCTGAAGTCGTTCATTTCAAGTCGCGGGATGAAGTGGAAGCATGTCTTTGGAGGAACGGCGACTGCGGCGGCGGAGAAATTCGGAGTGAGCTTTATTCCGGCGTTGTTCGTGATCGGGATGGATGGAAAATTCGCGGCGGCGAACCTGCCAGGGGTTGAATTGGAATCGCAACTGGATCGGCTCTTTGCGGCGAAAGCAAATGGAAACAAGGAGTTGTCGCCGAAGTGAAAGAGGTGGCCCTACAAACGAAGGTGGATGCGTTGGCGCGGTTCGTGGGTCCGGCCAGTCCGGAACATGAGCGGGCGCTGCGCGGGCTCAAAGCGCTTCGAGAAGGGCGACTTCATGATGTCGAATCGAACATTTCGGCCATTCCTGATGCGCCGGTTGTTCATCTCGTTTGGAAGTTGGTCTTGAGCGCCGATTTGGCGTTGGAGCGCGGTTTGGCGAATGAGGCCGAGGCCTGTGCGCTTCAGGCGTTGGGCGGGTTGTCATTTGACGCAATGAAGTTGAACGTGAATTCGGCCTTGGCGGCGACGAAAACAGAACGCTTGGACGACGAGTCCGAAATAGTTCGATTAAGCGGGGTAGTGCTTATCCGTTTGGGGCAGGCGTATCGGCGTTTGGAGCGCGTGAAACTAGCCGATTGCGCCCATCAGGCGGCATTGCGATTGTTCGAAAAAAGCGGATCGTTAGAGGATCAGTGGTCGGCGTGTCGGAATCTCGCACTCGATGCCGAGGTGGAACAAGAGTATAAGAATGCCATTGCTTGGCACGAAAAGGCGGTCCAATTGGCGGCGCAATGCGCGGTGGATCGGGACAGGCTTCACGCGATCACGTTGCACGGTTTGGCGCGATGTCGATTGGCGAACGGTGAATTTGAAAGGGCGGTGGCCGATTCACGATCGGCTTATGAAGAGTGGTGCCATCAGGATCGAGGCGGATGGGATGCGGTCCGGGCCGATCGAGACTTAGGGGAGGCTTTGCTGTGTTGGGGAAAGTCGTTGTTTGACGCCGAGCCCACAAAGGCAGGGGACATCTTACGAGAGGCCGCTGAACGACTGAAGACGGCGCAAAGGGAAATGGCCGCGTTTGAGTCGGTGGTTGCCGATCTGGTTACTTGCGAGGAA
>JBBTCX010000128.1:0-7956 GCA_038043045.1 Planctomycetota bacterium
CGCCGGAGGAGATTCCGAATGTTTTGAACGGCTTTGATCTTTTGGTTCATGCGTCGCGGTGGGAGGGATTACCGCGCGCGGCGGTGCAGGCGCTATTGACCGAAGTTCCGGTGGTGAGTTTTGATAACGACGGCGCGCCGGAAGTAGTAGTGGATGGTGAAACGGGGGTGTTGGTTCCGTATGGGGATGTCAAAGGGTTGGCAGGAGGAATTGTTCAGTTGGCAACGGACGCCGTGCTTCGCGGTCGATTGGGAAGAAACGGGCGCGTGGCCTGCTTGTCGGCGTTCGATGGGTCGAAGATGGTTGCCGAAATAGAGTCTTTCTACGAAACGCTCAACGACCGACTGCCCCGTTCTTCGCAGATTTCGAATCCGTGAGTCGTCATTTTACTCCGTGCATCATGGCCGTCACCTTTTTTGCAACCAGGTAGCACACGAGAGACGCACCGAGCATGGCGAGCGTGATATACGTGAAATAGGTTTTCGGATCGTAAAGCTCCCATTTCTCGCCCAGCAGCCCCGCGTAGTTGTTCCCGAGGAAACTCGTCAACAACCACACTCCCATGAGCATGGTTGCGAACCGGCGCGGGGCCAATTTGCTTACCATCGAAAGACCCACAGGCGAGAGACAAAGTTCGCCGATGGTAGAGAGCACATAAAACCAGAATAGCCACCATGAGCTCACCCTGAACGCGGACGCCTGAATATACAGATCATTGAGCGCTTTTCGGAAGACCGGATCGGCCCCGGCAACCAGAATCTGTTTGTAATCTTTGTCGGCGAGTTCTTTCGAAACGATCAAACTATTGGTCTGCGTATCGAAGCGAACCTGATTCGGGTTGAATCCTTGAAGATATTGCGGCTCAAACCCAGTTGGTAGCTCTTCCAATTTCCAGTTAACGGTGAATTCTCGATCTCCCTTTTCATTCGGGACGGCCGATTTCTTCGCATCTTTGGTCTTTTTGGCGAGTTCCCAGATGGCTGTCACGTAGGAGGGCGGCGCGGTACCCCGCAAAATTCGATCACAGTGGCTGTTGTTGAGTACGCCCGTGCATCGTAGCGAGCCACCGGGTGCATCAAAAGCGAGTCGGCCGCCGTGGGCGATCATTGTCTTGCGCTTGGGGTCGGCGTTCATGAACTGTTTGTAGGCGTCTTCGTCTCCGAGGTCGGGCGCATCGAAAAACGACGCCCGCCCCTGGTCTGCCACCACCAAACTCGAAGGAAGATTGGCCAGGCGCGTTTGGCTGGGCTGATTCTCGTATGAAACGGACCAAATCAACAGTGCGAAGGCGATTCCCTGAACAAAAACGCCAATGGCCATTTTCCCGGCGATCGATAGGCGAACCTGGCGGCGCCCGAGTGACAGCCATAACCAAGCGAAAAGAGGAGCCAATACCACGATTGCGGCCGCATTGATAGCTTGAAACGACGTTGTCAAAACCGGATTGATGCGGACGAGACGAGCCAATGCCTCCTTGAATGTTCCCCAAAGAGTCAAGGTTTCCGCAGGGACGTAAGCTGCCGGGTAGGTGGAGGGGGTAGGAGGTGTCTCCGTGAGATAACGATTGGTCGTTTGGTCGGCCCAAACGTTCAGAACGTTGCCTGCCTGCTCAAAGGCAATCCAAAAGAAAACAACAAACACGAATACGCCGTAGATAGCCAATACGCGATCACGCACGGCCATGTTGACATGCGAAAGAATCCAACCCGCGATGATCGCGCATCCAGCGGCGATTTGCGTCGTAATGACATTGTCCCAGTTGACGATCTTCATCCAGCCGAGCAAAAGGGTACCGATGGACAAAGTAACGCCCAGTACCACCATGAGGACAGGGGAGACGGTGGCAAATCCAGGAAAAACAGAGGGTGCGGTGCTCGCCTCTTCTTCCGTCAACGCGTGCGTCTCCGACGAACTGTGGTCACGAGTTGATTGGGCGGCAACTGGACCCTCGTATTGAGTGCCTTCGGGAACTTCCCGAATCCATCGCAAACCCACGAGATAAGTCAACAGACCGATGACCATTCCAACGCCCGCAGCTCCGAAACCCCAGTGTGAGCCCAATCCTGGTGTGTCTCGCAGCGCTCCACAGACGAGAGGCGAGAGAAACGCTCCTAGGTTGATCCCCATGTAAAAGATCGTGTAGGCCCCGTCCCGACGCGGATCGTTCTGAGGATACAACCGACCCACCTGAGTGGACATGTTTGGCTTAAACATGCCATTGCCAAAGATGAGCAATATGAGTGCCGCGGTAAAAATCTCGACCTGTTCGAAGGCCATGCAAAAGTGCCCGATGGCCATGAGCGTTGCGCCGATGATGATCGCGCGCTTGTTACCCAGGTAACGATCCGCTAGGTAGCCACCAAGCAGCGGCGTCAGGTACACAAGGCTCGTATACCATTTGTACACCCAAGATGCTTCCGCTTGTGTCCATTTGAAATAATCCACCATGTAGAGAAGGAGCAGCGCTCTCATCCCGTAATAGCTAAAGCGCTCCCACATTTCGGTGAAGAAAAGAACGAACAAACCGGTTGGATGACCAAGAAAAGTACCTTTAGCCACGGGCGGGTCTCCGCGATGGATTCACGTCTCTGACAAACGCATTGGCCGTTTCCTTCCGATCCCATTCGGTTTGAATTCGAAAGACGCGGTTCGCGTCCCCGGCCTATGCGAACGAAGATACCGTCGGCGTTCCCATCATGCCAGACCCACAGGGTCGTGCGGACGAAAAATATGGCTTAGGGCGTTTGTGACGGTGCCCAATGAGTTTCGGATGCGACATTGACCACGACAGACGAGGGTTCCATGGATGCCCGGGCAGCGCTGGCCGGGTGATCGTTAGCGAGCACGCCGGCGCCGCGGAGCATGGCCACGAGTTGTTCGATCCGGTGGCTGTAAAGGTGTTGGGAGTGGGTTCTGCGTTGACCGGCGGCTGCGATTTCGAGGCGTTCCTTTGTGTGGTCGAGGTAGTATTCGATTTTCTGAAGGAGTTCCCCTTCATCGCGGAACGTGCCGCATTCCTTGTCGATTTCAAAGCAGGCACCCAATTCCGGGGTTGCGTAGGTTAACATGAACCCGCCATGTGCTGTGATTTCGAAGTGGCGAACATTGAGACCGCTCTCCAGGCAGCCCTTCATCAAGTTGAGGCAGATGGGAACGCGGCGCATGCGGTCATGTAGGATTTTCATGTCCCAGATTCGCGGTGTGTGGGGCAGACCATAGTTGGTTTGCCAGTGGTCCCCGATCAGTTCGAAGGTGTCGCCCAATTTGATTTTGAGAAATCGGGCGAATCGGTCTCTTTGTCGAACGGCCAGAAAGGCGTTGTAGACGAATTTACGGTCGAAGTATTCGCGAGACTTCGCTGCTCGGACGGAGGGTTCCTCGTTGGCGGACGGTCGAACGCCGAATTGGTGCAGATCGTAATAAATCTTGTGAAACGGAAGTTCGGGCATATCCCCGTGGACGGCGGCGGCGGTGAGGCCGGGGAGCAGATGGTCCGCCCGAATGCCCTGATCGGAGCGAAACCATGACGAAGCCGGGTGGCCCATGAAGGCGACGACGGGACCGGGGTCCGGTTCCGGCAAGGGTGATGTGTCGAAGTCATCATTCATTACGGCCATCGGCAAGGTGATGACATTGGGAATTCCGAGACCGATGAGTTCTTCGGCATGGGCGGTTTCCCAAATCCATTTGATCCATTGCTGGCTTTCCAAGAGGTGCCAATGATGATCCCAGCTCACTTGGGCCATGGTCGATGTTACGGGATCGAGGTAGCAGGCGACGTAGGGAATTCCCAGCGCGGAGGTAGTCAGAGCGACTTGGCCCGGTTGGTCGCCGGAGGAAACAAAAGTCAACGCTTCCGTATTGAAATCAAGGAGCAAGTCTATGCCGTTCTTTTCCAAGTAGGGTCGGTAGGTCGCGCCGTCGGTTAGACGTTGTGCGAGGGTGCGGTTGAAATCGAGGCTGGCCAGTTCGGGGAGTAGGTAGGCGTCAAAACCGGCTTCGCGCACGGCGCGTTGCCATTGCTGGGTGGTGGCGATTCGTAATAGACGTCGAGGCAAGGGAGTTCTCCTTAGGGGTTATTGACTCGTGCATAGAGGGCGTCGGCCCAGTTGTGAGGTTGGTCGGAGGGGTACAGGGCGTGTCGACGGAATCCGCATTCCGTCAGAAAAGCGTCAATTTCCGGGAATAGGGGACAGTCCTTGTAAATCTTCACAAAGGAAACCTCCAACAGAATCAGCTTCGCCGACTGAAGAACTTCACTTGCGCCATACAATGCCTTGAGCTCGGCCCCTTGAACATCCAGTTTGATGATATCGATTCGGCGTGGGTCGATGCCAAAGTTGTGACACCATCCATCCAACGTGCAGACCGTGACTTGTTCCTCGCCGACTTCGCGGGTCCATTTCGCGCAGGGATTGCCTTCTTGGTAGCCCAAGAGTGAATTCGCCTCTGGACTTGCGGTCAAGTGGATCGTGGCCCGACCATCGAAATCCCCGACGGCCAAGGGAATCGGGTGCGCGCCCAAGGGCAGGCAACGAACTTTCAGCTCCTCAAAAACGCTGGAAACAGGCTCAAAACTGTAGATGGCGGCCTTGGGATAGAGTCGTCGAAACCCTTCGGCCATTTGTCCTTTGTTGGCGCCACAATCCAGAATGATGTCAGGACTTGGCACCAACGCGTGAGAGTCTTCCTGCCAGGTCGTCTTGGAGAATTCCACGCGACTTGGATTGGCCGGTGTTGCCTGAAACAGGCTGAGAATGTGCCTAAGGCGGTGAGTGTAGAGATGTTGCGATAATGTTCTTCGTTGACCGGCGAGGGCAATTTCGACACGTTCCTGCGGATGGCTTAGATAGTATTGAATCTTGTCGAGCAGGTCTTTTTCCGAATGAAATACCGCACATTCCTTTCCGATTTCAAATTGGTCGGCCAATTCAGGTTGGTCGTAACACATCATAAACCCACCGGCCGCGGTGATCTCAAAATGGCGCATGTTCAACCCGGTTTCGGCATTGCCGTTGACCAAGTTCAAGTTGATGGCGGTCTTTCGAAAATGATCGAAGTACGCGTCGGCGGATGGGAATTGCGGCTGGGTTGACAGTCCATACGCGGTGTCCCAACCTCTGCCGACGAGTTGAAACAGATCTTGAAGTTTGCGCTTAAGGAAGATCACAAACCGATCGCGGCGGCGGATGCAAAGCGCGGCATGAAAAAATAGTTTCGCTTGGTAATAGGCAGCGATCTTGGCAATTCTGGTTGCAGTCGGATCATTCGGTTGGGGGGGATCACCCAAACGATAGATGTCGTGATAAGCGTCGTAAAAGCTTACTTGCGGTAGGTCGGCCTGGATCGAGGAAACCAACGTTCCGGGAAGTAGTTCAGCCGACGGAAACTGCAAACCGTTTGCAAAAAAGTTGGTGTTCTGACCGCCGACGAAAGAGACCACGGGACGGTTTTGTTTCAGATCGAGTGGATTCGTGTCATACGTACGCACCGGCGCGGCCATGGGAACATGCACGACGCCGGGAACGCCGAACTGCTGAAGTTCATTCGCATGAGCCCGGTCCCAAATCGCCTTGATCCATGAATTGCTCTGAAAGCACTGCCACACGACCGGCCAATCCAAACCCTGGAACGACGTGGTAACGGGATCGACAAATTGAGAGACGAGCGGCAGACCCATTCGCTCGTGAAAAAGGTCCACGCTGTCGTTCTGTTGCGAAGGCAGAAAGGATAAACCCGTTCCCCCGTGATCGAGCAGATTTTCAACCGGTTGGTCCGAAAGCATGGAAGACCACTCTGCCGCCATAGCTGTTCGACTTGCCAACGTCGCTCCGTGGGCATTGCCATCGACGCCGACAGCCGCAGGCAAAGAAATCGTTTCGTGGCCCTCTTCTTGGCAGGCCTCCTTCCACCATCCATAATTCGTCAGCCCGATCCGCATTCCTGGGTCGCCTCCCAAGCCCATCCCTCAATCCGTTGGTGCCATTATCGGGTTAGAACCGCCATTTCCAGTATCAATCCACGTAATTCCATAAACGGCGACCGCTCACCATCGACGGAGAATGATGATCGAGAATGGACCCCTAGGCGTCCACCTTATTGACAGCCCACCAACAAACTTTACGATACGCTCTCCGATCCGAACGTGGATGAAGCATCGGTGTGTAGCCGGCGCTTGTTCAGTTCCTTTGGGAGTATAAATACAATGAAGAAAGTATCGTGGTACGTTCGTGCGAGTGTTATTGTCGCGGCACTCGGGCTGATTGCTTTGCCGGTCTATGCTCACTGCGGAAAGTGCGCGGGGGATTGCAAGAAAATGACCGACGCGATGGGCGAAGCCAAAGTCACCCTGTCGAAAGCGATTGAAGCCGCTGAAGCCCAAGGCAAGGGAAAAGCGCTCAGCGCCAACACATCCATGAAGGATGGCAAACTCGAAATGACCGTGTATTGTCTGGCCGGCGATAAGCTTCAGGAAATTCACGTCGACGGCAAGACGGGCAAAGCCGGCGAAGCGAAAGACATCAAAGCGCTTCCCTAGTTTTTGTTGTTTCCGGTTTCTCATTGAAAATCTCTAGAGAGGGCTGCGAACGGTTGGGCGACGAATGCCTGATCCGAAACGATCGGTCTCGTCGGACCAACCGTCCGTGGCCCCCTTCTCTTCCTTTCATGCCCAGTATATCCGTACCACGATAATCCGATTCCCGCCTAGAATCGTAGGTCGAGACATCGACCCGACACTCCGTGGTCGGCCGCGCTTTCTGGGGGGGAACCACAAGAGCGTAAGGAAAAAAACGGAAAGCGCTTTGATGAATCCGGTCACGGAGAAACTCCTCGCCTCTCCTGAAAAAGGCATCGCAATCGCCGAGAAGCTCAAACGCACAATCCGAGGCGACGTCCGCTTCGACGACCTTTCCAGAACTCTTTACGCCACCGACGCATCCATCTATGAAATGACTCCCCTCGGCGTGGTGCTGCCTCGTGACACGAACGATGTCATCGCCACGGTCAAAATCTGCCAGGAAGCAAACGTGCCGATCATCGCTCGTGGCGCGGGAACGGGCCTCACCGGAGGCGCCGTCGGCTCGGGAGTTCAACTCGATCTCTCCCGCTACATGAACCGCATCGGAAATCTTGAGCTCGAGAAAAGAACCATCGAGGTCGAACCCGGCGTCGTTCTCGACGAACTCAATGCCCACCTCGCACCCCACGGCCTGCACTTCGCCCCAGACGTAGCCACCAGCAGCCGCGCCACCATTGGCGGCATGATCGCCAATAACTCCTGCGGCGCACACTCCGTCCTCTATGGCCGCACCGTTGACCACGTCCTCTCTCTCACCTGCGTTCTATCCACCGGCGACCTGGTCACGTTCCATCGAACAGAGCCGCAAACGTTAGGGAGCAATCGGGAGTTCGAGTCGCCCAACGAATCGCGTGCACCGTGTGCCCCATCCTTGCCGAAGTCAAGGGCGGGCGACGCAACGTTCTATGAACACGCCCTCTCCCTTATTCGCGACCAATACCACGGCGAAATCCAAAAACGCTTCCCCCGCGTACTCCGCAGCAACGGCGGTTACGGTCTCGACCGTCTCGGTCCGCCGAAAGTGTCTGTCGATGTCACTAAGCTCCTGTGTGGCAGCGAAGGTACTTTGGCCATCATCGTCAGCGCGACGCTCAATCTGGTCCCACTTCCCCAACACGCCGGTCTCGTCGTCGTTCACTTTTCCAACCTGTTGTCCGCGCTCTCCGCAACCCCCGCGATCCTCAAACACCAACCCGCCGCCATCGAGCTGATCGACAAGCTCATTCTCAGTGCCAGTCGAAGTCACCCATCGATCGCGGAGCCATGCGCCTTTCTCGAAGGCGAACCCGAAGCGATTTTGGTGGTCGAGTTTTTCGATGACGATTTCGAAACGCTGGAACAACATCTCGGCGCCTTGACCGCCGATCCCGAAATCC
>JBBTCX010000129.1:0-6772 GCA_038043045.1 Planctomycetota bacterium
ATCGATCCCGCGATCCATTCTGCAAATTGTAAAATGCCATTCCCAATCAAAACGCACGTAACTAATTATTCACAAACAACTTACGATCAAAATAAGTTTCTGCAAAAAGCCTTTTTCTTTCATAAGAGCGTTGTCACCGCCATGTTTATTTAGGACCGAGGCGTTCTCACCGAAAGTCACGGGAAAGGCTTGGAAGCTCTGCGACGAGTGAACCCATGTCCTCAAGTTCTGTAGCGAGTACGTGGACAACTAATCCTCGCCTTTCGACTCGCCCTTTGACAATGACCGATTTGGCGTACACCGCTCCTTCACGAAAGCGTTCGTAGATTTGCGGGCGAACGATCAGGTCGACTCGACCCGTTTCATCTTCGATGGTCATAAACATGATCCCTTTCGCAGTTCCGGGACGTTGGCGAAAGAGCACCAGACCCGCTACAGCGACACGGCGTCCGAACCGTGAGCGGCGATCATCCTTTACCTCCTCCGCCGTGATGATGCCCTTTTGTGCGAGCGAGGCACGAAGAAACGAGAGGGGATGTGCCTTGAGAGAAAGGCCAACTGATCGGTAGTCTTGCTGCACCTTGATTATTTCAGGCACCGTTGGCAGTGGGAAGGCGAACACAGGCTCGGACTTCGTGATCGTCGAGTCTAGAAGCGGCAACGGTTTCCCGTGGAGCGATTGCATTTCCCAAAGGGCATGTTGACGGTCGAGTTCCATCGAATTGAACGCATCGGCCAGAGCTAACGAATGAAGGGCGGAACCAGAAACTCCGCTTGCAAGCCACAACTCAAACGGTGATTGAATTGGCCCGTCATTTCTCACGGACTTCACAATCGCACTCGCTTCAACTTCTCGAAGGCCTTTGACCAGCCTCATTCCCAGACAAAGGGCTTGACCCTTCTCCTCCAAGGTACAGTCCCATTCGCTGTGATTGACATCGATGGCTCGCACCTCGACACCATGATCCTTGGCATCTCGAACAATTTGCGGTGGAGCATAAAAACCCAAGGGTTGGCTATTGAGCAAAGCGACAGCGAAGACCGCAGGATAATAGCATTTGATCCATGCCGATGCGTAGACCAGCAGTGCGAAGCTGGCCGCGTGTGACTCCGGGAATCCATATTGCGAAAATCCTTTGAATCTTTGGAAACACCATTCCGCGAAATCGCGGCTGTAGCCGTTTCGCAGCATTCCGCCGACGAATCGTGCAGGGAATTCCGAAATATCGTTCTTGCTCGTCCAAGCGGTAATGGCACGACGGAGTTTTTCCGCTTCGCCGGGCGTGAACCCAGCGGCATGGATAGCCAACGCCATGACTTGTTCTTGAAAAAGTGGCACGCCCAACGTCTTGCCAAGGACTTTTTCGATGATTCGGTCCGGGTAGACCACCTGTTCCTCGCCGTTTCGTCGCCGAAGATAGGGGTGAACCATGTCGCCGACGATGGGGCCGGGCCTTACGATGGCCACTTCGATCACCAAATCATAGAAGCATCGCGGCATGAGCCGGGGAAGCATGGTCATCTGAGCACGAGATTCAACTTGAAAGACGCCCAACGTGTCGGCTTTGCAGATCATGTCGTATACGGCGGGGTCTTCGGGCGGAATCGTGGCAAGCGTCAACGTACGATTGTGATGCCGCTCGATCAACTCTAATCCCTTGCGGATGCAGGTGAGCATTCCAAGACCCAGCACGTCCACTTTCAACATTCCCATAGCTTCGATGTCGTCCTTGTCCCATTCAATGATCGTGCGATCGGGCATGGCCGCGTTTTCGATGGGTACCAATTCACAGAGCGGACCACGGGTCATCACAAAACCGCCGACGTGCTGCGAAAGGTGACGTGGAAATCCCATGATTTCGTGAACGAATTCGATCAACCGTCGGATCGTCGGATCGTCAGGATTGAATCCCAACGCCTTGAGTTGAGCGGGCACGTCGCCACTTTCGGAGTCCGCGAACGGATTTTTCTCCCAGCGGTCAACCCGTTTGGCGATACGATCGACGGCATCTAAGGAGAGACCCAGAGCTTTGCCCACGTCTCGAATGGCACTTCGTCTTCGATAGGTGATGACTTCGGCGGTGAGACCGGCTCGATCTCTGCCGTACTTCGCATAAATGTATTGGATGACTTCTTCTCGACGTTCGTGTTCAAAATCGATGTCGATGTCCGGCGGCTCGTTGCGTTCACGACTGACGAAACGCTCAAAGAGCACGTCAATCCGAGCAGGGTCAACGGACGTTACGCCCAAGCAATAGCAGACCGCAGAGTTGGCCGCCGCGCCGCGACCTTGGCAAAGAATTCCTTGGGAGCGGGCGAACTTCACGATGTCGTGAACGGTCAGGAAATAGGGAGCGTAGTGAAGCTCGTCGATCAGCGTAAACTCGTGTTCAATCTCCGATCGCACTTTGTCGGGTACGCCGACCGGATAGCGTTCCTCGGCCCCCTGCCACGTCAATTGCTTGAGATATTCCATTGGCGACATGCTTTGTGGGCAGGTCTCATCGGGATATTCATAGCGAAGTTGATCGAGATTGAAGGCTTGGGCACGCTCGGCGATCTCGACCGTTCGAGCCAGAGCATCGGGTTCATCGGCAAACAGTCGGGCCAATTCTTGCGGCTCTTTCAGATATCGTTCGCCATTGGGAAAAAGCCGAAATCCGGCTTCGGTGATCTTGCACGTGTGACGAATGCACGTCACCACGTCTTGGAGCGGGCGACGGTTTGGAACGTGGTAATACACATCGTTCACCGCGACGATGGGGATGTTGAAAAGCTCGGAAAAGTCTTTGCCCCGCTGATTCCGCTCTTGGTCATTTGGTCCATACAGGCGTGTGATGGCCAACGAAAGGCGGTCGTCGTTGAAGACCTCTTTCAATCGGCGAAGTTCCGGTAAAGCATCAGGGTTCATCTGGTTGGGTGGAAGGATCACCGCAAGTAACCCTTCGTGATGCTCCATCAGATCGTCGAGGGTCAAAGAACATTGTCCTTTGGGGCTACGCCGTTTCCCCACGGTAAGGAGTCGACACAATCGACCGTACGATGGGCGATCGGTGGGATAGACAAGAAGTGTCAGCCATTCCGGCGTTGTGAACGTGAGCCGACAGCCGACGATGAGCGGAATGCTCGCCTCTTTCGCGGCCACGTGAGCACGAACAATCCCCGCGAGCGAGTTGCGATCGGTCATCGAGATTGCAGCATAGCCAAGCTCTGCCGCACGATGAACCAGTTCCTCTGGGTGACTGGCCCCCGTCAAAAATGTGAAGTTACTGGTGACCGCAAGTTCAGCGTAGTGTGTTGCCGTCTTGATTTCTGTCGATGCTTTCTTGCGGTTCGTTAGTGCGGGTCGGCGATTCTTCTGCGGGTGAAGATGGGCTTTCTGATCGGGTATATCCGGCATGGTTCACGTCCATCACGCCCATTGCCCGTGTACGAACCAGTGACCTGACTCGCGGTTGCGAAAAACCCAAAGCCAACGACCTGCGTCGTCTTGAACTTCGTAATAGTCACGAGTGCATTGAGTGCGGTTATGTTCCCACCACGGGGAAGCGATTCGTTCGGGACCATGACTTGAGCGGACAACACACGCTTGCCCCCGCCATTCCAGCCAAGCCGGTGGACCGTCCGGCACAATCGCAACGACTTTCACAGGTTCAGGGCGGGCAAATAGTAAAGATGGTCGGGCAGCGAAATAGACACCCTCCATTTTCCTGACACTCTGCCCATCAACGGAATGTCGACAGAATGCCTCTTCTGGAAGGTAACCTTCACGGGGCAAGGCTTGGGTGACAGCTTGTGGCCCTAGACGATCGACCAGTAGATCGACGAGCTTCCCCAAACTAAAACCGTCAACCTTGGAGTTCGCCCCAATGGCATGAGACCATAGTTCCTTCTGGTCGGGTACTAATCGCATCGTGCGTGCCGCTTGCAGAACGATTTCTTCAACGCCGTAACCGAGATGGACACGCTCTAGCTTGGGCTGAATCAAAGACCAAAGATGTCTGCAATCACGACTCGGATAGGTGAGCGACAAGGACAGATCGACCGGATCAACGCTGATCCGTCGAAGCTTGATGGTCAGGAGGCTGACTCCGAGAGCGTGTACATCCAGCTCCGCCACGAGTTCCGAAAGAAGTTCACGCACAACGGCCTCGACGATTTCGACATGAAGCACCGGACCGTCAAAACTCTTGGCAACCGCAATGGGCTGGCTGGCGACGATGGGTTCGATGTGTTCCGCAACATCCCCTAATGCTTGGTCCAAACGTCTGAGAAGTTCGTGACCGAAGCGAGAAGCCAACTCTTCACGAGGGATCGGGTATAGTTGACCGATCTTCTCGACCGCAACTTCGTTCAAAGCTTCGCAAACAGTTTGCTCAACTTGCAACGCCGCAACCGGAAGCGGTGCGAGTGCGACATGAACACGATCACGCGAAACGTAGTCGATATGCTGATTCCCATAACGAGCGACCGCATGGGCACAAGCGAATGTCGGAGCAACACCAAGTCGACAGGGAAAACCAAGTTGCTCAAGAGAACTCGCTATCCGTTCCGCGAGCGGTTCCTCGCCGCCGAAAAGATGTTCGCAACCGGCGATATCGAGCAGCAACCCATCCGGTTGATCCACGGCCACCACGGGGGAAAAGCGAGTCGCCCAATGAGCAAGCTTGGTCAAGTTCGCGGCATCCACGTCAGGCGTGAAGGGTTGCACGAGTACGGGTCGATTCGCCAAGAGAGAACCCGCGTGAGCCAGAGTCATTCCCGCTCGAACGCCCGCTTCCTCGGCTTTTTCGCAGGCAACCGCGACCAGTTGCTTTCCCTCACGAAGAGAAACGAGCACCACCACGGGTTTCTCATGCGGATCGCTGCCCGTAGATCGGGCGGTCATTGCTGCTCGCAATCGCCGTCGTTCGACGATCCTGATCGGCCAGCGAGGAAGATAGATTGACAAGGCACGCGGCACGATTCCACTCCAAAACCCACCTACGGCGGGCGTCATCAGGTTGCAATCCCTTGCAACGCAAGAGTTCCATGCTCCATCGGGGTCCATAGCCAACTGGTTCTTTGCCGGTGACGTTTGGTAGGGGAGCTTCCCATCGGAGTAACCATCGCGTTTCGGCTGCGGATAGTTCGATGCCCTCCCACGGGGGTCGAACGATGAGAGCCAACGTGCCGTGGACCTTAGCCAATAGCTGAATTCTTCTGGTGGCTGCCATGTCAAAGCGGCTTCCGTCGGCGATCGCCAAGCCGACCACGGGCGATCGGAGTGACAAGTCAATGGCCCACAGTCGATCGTTCGGGTTGTGCGTCGACACAAAGATCGAACGTTCCAGTAACCGGCGATCGTCTCCATCGCCTCGAACGAGAACGCGCGGATAGGGAAAGCAGCGGTCGCCAATCCAAACGATCTGCTGGGGGTATGAAGCGCTTTCGATCACCCGCCAAGCTAGATGCACCAACGGCCCGACTGGCGGTGTCCAGAATCGGTCCTTGTACGTTCGTTTCTCGCCGGCGCGCATGTCGAACGCCGTGGGGGACGCAATTCCAAACCACTCGTGCATGGCGCCGCAAACAAGCCCGCCTTGCAACGCGGCATCGATACCGGACCACGCCGTCGGAATAAGGCGGTCCGCACGCCCGGTCGTCGACACCCCGACCGAACCAATGCCTCGACGTTCGATGGCTTGGATTTGTTCCGCAAGACGCATGGATACCCTTTCCCTAACTCATACGTTAGGACTATATTAGGTCATCGGAAAAGGGAAGTCAATAGTTTTGTGAGGCGGGCACGAGTTAAACCGCCACTTGAATACAAGCGGCGTCATCGAAACGAGTGTTGTTCACCCGCGTGCTGACCGGGTGCGCGGTCATCTCGCTCTCCGGGAAAGGAGAAAACAGCGGGTTCAATTTCGCCGGGTCCTGCATCTTGGGATCAAGCCAAAGTTCGTAATCCGATCGTTGGAGAATCACGGGCATCCGATCGTGCAGCGGGCGGATAAGCTCATTCGGGCTGGTCGTCAGGATGCTAAACGATTCGATCGTGCTTCCATCACCGTCTCGCCAACGGTCCCAAAGCCCGCCAAACGCAATGAGTTTTTCATCACGTCGCCGTATGTAGAATGGCTGCTTTTTGAAGCCTCGCGGCGTCTTGCCTTCAACTTTTTGCCATTCGAAGAAACCTGTGGAAGGAACCAGACACCGTTGTCGTCGCAACGGAACCCGAAACGAAGGCTTGGTTGCGGCCTCTTCGGACCGAGCGTTTATCATCTTGCTGCCGATGCTGGGGTCCTTCGCCCAATGGGGAATGAGGCCCCAGCGAAGATTGCTGAGTTGACGTTGAAACCCATCGCTCGAATCGCATAGGCGAATGACCGGCACGACTTGCGTCGGTGCGATGTTGAACCGCTGAGGCAACATAGCGGCTTCCGCCAATTCGAACTCTTCGGCAAGGTCTTGGTAAAACGTCACTAACGAATAGCGTCCGCACATTTGCTCAGCCCTTCCAGCAATCAGCCGTGCATATCGTCGGGCCGGTAATGGGTTGCAGTCAAGCCGTACAAGAATGACTCCTTCGATCGTGCCCCGTTGCGACACCACCGATGGAATACTACTCGATTGCAATGATGCTATTTCGGGATCGGCCTCCGGGACAGTCGTCCGCCGGAACCGCCAGGGTCGGGGAGTGGTTGATCGAGATCGGGAAGTCGGTTTTGCCTTCTAAGTAGGAACGCAGAATGATTCATCCATTTCTCGACTTTCAGACGGTCTTGGT
>JBBTCX010000130.1:0-42904 GCA_038043045.1 Planctomycetota bacterium
CGCCGCCGCCGCCGCCTGGTCCGCCGCCGCCGCCTGGTCCGCCGCCGCCGCCGCCGACGCCGCCGACGCCGCCGCCGCCGCCTGGTCCGCCGCCGACGCCGCCAGAGCCGCCGCGAAGCGAGTTAATGAAAAACTTGGGACAGAAACCCTTGTGGCCATTCGACGAGATTTCGACCTGCTTAGGGAACTGGCAAAGCGTGGAAAGTGGAACAATGACACGCCCGTGGCACCTGATATCTTTGGAGAGCTATGGAAAGAGGGTGAGGCCGAGGAGTTGCGGGGGGCGATTGCTGAGACGCAAAAGATCGTCGAGGAGGGTAGGAATGCAAACGAATCCGACGGGCCGCGCGGGCTAAAGCCCGCGGCTCGTGTGGAGAAGAAAAAGGGGAGCAAAGGCTGCGAGTTGGTTTTGACTCTTGAGGTTCCGGACAGGCTTTCTGAGTCGCAGACGCACCAGATGGCGGGAGAGCTTGCGGATCGGGTGGATGAGTTGCACAGGATTCTGGGAGGGCAGGGTCTAAAAGTCAGTCGGTTGGAAATCGAAGACTTGTGTACCGTTCGCGAAGGAGCGCCGACGTGAGCAGAAAAAGTAAGAAGCGAAATCGGCCTAAGCGAACGATTACGATCGTGTTGAGGCCTATTGATGGGGCTGATCCGAAGGAGTTTTTGGAGAAGCTTGCTGAAGAGACGAACCGTTTGGTTACCAAGGTTCGGGCAACTCGGTCGACGGAATCTGATGACGACGTGCAGGATAGACCATCCGAAGGTCGCACGTTTGGAAATGAGCAACTTGAAGAATCGACGCACGAGCACGTGGACAAGGTTTTGAAGGAAAAGAACGCTCGGATTGCGGCGGGTGAGAAAGCGGCGGCCGTTGTTCCAAGTGTGCCGGTGGAAAAGTTGGATGAGAAGGGCAAGGAATCCCAACAGAAGTCGAAGATACTCGCTTGGGGGAGGGCGTTTGGGGCGTTCATTTCTGAGTGGTCGGCGAATGTGGTGGCGAAGATTGTTGAAGGGATTCTTAAGAATCAGCCGTAATCGCAAGCGCGGCGTTGTTGATTAGACACGACGGCGAATGAATAGGGTAGTGGAGACAGTGTGCGACAAGCAGTCATCATCGACGCGGTTCGAACCCCCATAGGCCGGTACGGCGGCGCGCTAAGCAGCGTGCGCCCGGACGACCTCGCCGCGCTCGTCATCAAAAAACTGATCGAACGCACCGGCATCGATCCTAAGTTGATCGACGATGTTTATCTCGGCGCCGCGAATCAAGCCGGTGAAGACAATCGCAACGTTGCACGAATGGCCGTGTTGCTCGCCGGTCTGCCCGAAACCGTTCCCGGTGCGACGGTCAATCGACTATGCGCCTCCGGATTAGAGGCCATCAACATCGCCGCTCGAATGATCGAAGCCAATCACGGCGACGTGTTCATCGCCGGCGGTGTGGAGAGCATGTCCCGCGCACCATTTGTCACCGCCAAAGCCGACGCGGCTTTCAGTCGCACGATGGAATCCTTCGATACGACGATGGGTTGGCGATTCACCAATCCAAAACTCGCGGCCATGTATCATCCGTTTTCGATGGGCGAGACAGCCGAAAACGTCGCCCGGCAATACAAGATCAGTCGCGAGGAACAAGATCAATTCGCCTTCGAATCTCAAATGAAATGTAAACGGGCCACGGAGGCCGGAAAATTCAAAGATGAAATCGTCGCCGTGCCCATTCCACAAAAAAAAGGCGACCCGGTTTTCATCGACACAGACGAGCACCCTCGTTTCGACACCACCTTGGAAAAGCTGGCCAAGTTGCCTCCCGCATTTGCAAAAGACGGCACGGTAACCGCCGGAAACTCCTCCGGCATTAACGACGGCGCTGCTGCGTTGCTCATTGTTGAAGCGAAAACTGCTGAGCGACTCGGGCTAAAAAACAGCGTATTTATTGGACCATCAGATTCGGTTATTGGACCTTTTTCAGTGTTTATTGGACCATCAGCTACGTCCGGTAACGACCCTTCTTGCATGGGTTTAGGTCCAATAACCGCAACAAAAAAGGCCCTGGCTCGCAGAGGTTGGAAACCTAGTGACATCGAGATTGTGGAGCTGAACGAAGCCTTCGCCGCTCAAGCGATTCCGTGCATCCGCGAAATCGGACTTGATCCGAGAATCGTCAACCCAAACGGTGGGGCGATTGCCTTGGGGCATCCGCTTGGTTGCAGCGGAGCAAGATTGGTTACAACCTTGCTTTATGAAATGAAGCGAAGCAATCTGGGTAAGGGTCTTGTCACCATGTGCGTCGGGGTAGGGCAAGGAGTAGCGACGTTATTTGAACGTGCCACATAAGTGACCCAGCAATATTCTCGAACGATGCCGTCGCAATGATTCTCCCTAAATAGCCATACTCTTGACCATTATTTTGAACCACTTGGTTTGTACCTTTGGCATGGCTATACTTATCCAAACCTTCTAGCGGAGGGGGTGTCCCTAGCGGGTCGGCGCGCTGCCACCGGGAATAGGGAGGGTGCAACCTTCAACAAATTCAAGGGCTGTAGAAGAGAAGAGGGGTTGAAATGATTAGGTGTAAATTCCTGGGACGGTGTTTAGCTGCGTTGTTTGTCGGGGTAATCTGGACCTCGGCTTACTCAGAAGATTCCGCGAAAACAACCAACACCGTACAGCTTGATGGCAACGATTACAATGTCGTGTTGATGGATGATGTTTTCCAAGGTGACGCCGTTGCGTTACCAGACAATCTCACCTTACAACGAGTCTTCGTTGGAAAAAACGGAGTACCGGTGACAGCTGGTAGCACTGGGGTTGAGGTTTATCGCAATGTACTTGGTCCAATCTACTCCCCGGGTGGGGTCAATGGGCTCATCGCCGACGACGTTCAGACTACGGCGGCCAATGGTTGTGACATGAGCTACTTGGAGATTGCGGTGTTCGGCGGTGGCAACGGAACTGGGCCCGGATTCAACGTTACACAGTTAAAGATATTCGACCGTTGTCCTGGGCAAGCTGGAGCGGTGGTGCTGGTCGATCTGTTGGATGGTACGCCGCTTTCCTTACCGAATAACGCAGGCTTTCTTTTGACTTTTGATCTGGAACTGGAAGTCGTTTCGATTCCATCGGATTTTTGGCTTGGGATGGCGTTCAGCACGGCTCAGGCTGGGTGGATCGGCGGGGCAAGTCCGACCATCGGAACTTCGCTCAATGTTATTGATGTTCCTACAATTCGGTGCAACGCGGTGTTCAGCAATCCGGCGCTTTACGCGAGCATGTATGCAGATGTCTTCTGCGCGACTGCTGAAACATTTTTTGTCGGCTACAAATCGGAAGCTCCCTCCGGAATTTTCTTTGGAGGTGGTGGTTGCACATCGCCGGCGACGCTCGGCGGATGCGGCGACGGGATCAATGTCAATGTGAATTGTGAGGCGGGCGCGGATGACATCAATCCGACGGTTCCCAACTGTCAGCTTCGTGGATACACGGTGAATGTGGCGGGATTGGGCGGGGCCTATGATATCGAATTCGAGTTATGGACCGATGACGATTCGGTGGCTGACACCGGGGCGCCACTTGCGCCGATCCCTGGAACACGCGGTTGTTACCACGGAGCGGGGAATGGATTTTTGGAACAAGCTGCGTTCGTTTTCGATGGGAGTGTCGTGCTTCCGCCGAAATTCTGGTTGGTTTGGGCAGACAATAACCTTGACGCGGGACCGATCGAGTCCGCCGCGCTGGCGGAAATCGGTTTCAGCGGCGATTTTTTCGCCATATTTGATAGGGGTGAGAATCCGCCGGCGTGGGATCCAAACTTCTTCTTCAACGGCTGCACGGATGGCGACGGCGACGAGTGTGGCAGTTTTCACATCACGGTCCAATGTTTGGGCGTGGAACCAACCGGTGCGTGTTGCAGTGGCGCGGGGGGTACCTGTTCGGACAATCGTCTGATCGGGGAATGCGGCGGGGGACGGTGGCAGCCGAATGTCACGTGTGCGGCGGCTTTGTTTAATCCGCCTTGTGGTACGACGGCCTGTTGCAAGGTTGATCCGAATGATTCGAATCAAACCGTTTGTGACAACGTCAACCCGGTCCTTTGCGTGGCGGATGGCGGCGATTCGACGCCGGGGCAGTTTTGCGCGACGGTGGAATGTGGTTTTCCGGGGTGTATCGCCGCAGAGGGTAGTTGCCTGACGGATCATGGAACTCCTGGCTGCATGAATAACGAGTGCTGCAATTTGGTTTGCGACGTGGACCCTTTCTGTTGCAACAACATGTGGGATGATACTTGCGTGGGAACGGCGGAACAGGTGTGTCCGCCGCAGCCGCCGGCCAACGACAATCGTGAGGATGCGATTGAAATCCAACTTGGTTCCACGCCATTCAGTACTTTGTCGACGACGACGGACGGTCCGGCGCTTCCTCAATCCTGTAGTAGCGGCGGATCGGTTACCCTGGGTCATGACATTTGGTATGAGTTCAACGCCCAGAGCACAGGACTCCTGACCATCGATCTTTGCACGGGAACGGATTACGACTCGCGGATCGCGGTCTATGATAGCTGTATCGGTGCGCCCAATATGGTGGTCAGTTGCGATGATGATGGTTGCGATCCGGACCCAGGGACCGACCCCGGAATCTTCACATCGATCTCCATGTTGCCGGTGTCCGCGGGACAATGCTATCTGCTTCGTGTGGGTGGATTCGGCTTAGGCGAAAGTGGAACGGGCACGATTATGATGAGCGAAAACACGGAAGCCTGTCCGACTTCCGGGTCGGTAGCCTATGTGGATCCGCCGTCTGGGGTTGTGGATGCTCGCCAGCCGCATCCGGTAAGCTCGACGACTCCCCGACAAGGTATTCGCACTTTCAATGTGAACGCTCCCACGGCTAGCAATCCGATCATGTGCTTTGAATTGTGCGAAACCGATGATGAGGGAGCGCCCAATACAATATTGACCGTGTTGGATCCGCCGGGTTCTTATGACATTACGTTTACCCGAACGATTTCGGTTGGGGCAGTATCCACCTTGAACTACACCGGGACCAATGCAACGGGAACGTTCACTTCGCATCCGGGTAATGTAAACGGCAATGCGGTTGCAGGCGCGGATGACGTTTTGTCGTTGATGAATTGTTTGCAGGGATCTATTCCGAGCGTGGATTGCCCGTTTGGATTGTATAGCGCGGATATTGATCAGAACGGTGCTCGCAGCGTGTTGGATTTGGCTCGACTTCTCGATGTGCTGAACGGGGCGGGTGCATTGACTCCATGGAACAACACGCAGAAACCGGCCAGCGCGGGTTGTCCGTAGGTTTGACGGTCCAATTGAATTTGGCGGTTTGGGATCAGCGGGGGAATGCCTCCGCGATCCCGCCGTCGACGGGAAGCGTCGCACCGGTCGTCGGCGTGGCGTTGCTTGCGAAGAAGACGACCGCGTTGCCCACGTGTCGTCCCGTGACACGGGCTTTGAGCAAGTTTCGTTCTTTATAGTATTCCGGCAAGTCTTGGGTTTTCATGCCCCGACTTTTTGCTCTTGTCGGGCCGACTTCAGCCCATAAACCCGAGGGGTGTTGTTCATCACCGAAGACGGCGTCGGCATTGATCATGTTCACGCGGATTCCGTCTTGGGCGAGTTCCAAGGCCGCGACTTTTCCGAGCTGATGTCCGGCGGCTTTCGATGCGCTGTAAGCGCCGAAATCCTTTCCTGGTGCAAACACGTTTTTGCTGGCGTTCATGATGATATGGCCGCCGAGGCCCTGTTTTTTCAGAATATGAATGCCTTCGCGCATGAATAAAAAGTAGCCGATGGCGTTGACCTCCATGACTCTGCGGAAATCCTTTAACGAGAGGTTCTCGATGGGGGCGACGTGTGCAATGCCGGCGTTTGGCACTATGACATCGACTCCGCCAAAAAAGCGAACGATCTTTCGATAGCCCTCGTCCACACTGGTTTCGTCTCGAACATCCATTTGGACGGCGCAAACCCATCCCGGGCCGTGTTGATGCGCAAGCTGATCCGCTGTTTGCTTCAAACGAGTTTCGTCCAAATCCGTGAGAGCGACGTGAGCTCCGGCGATGAGGCAGGTTTCGGCGATGGCGGCGCCGATGGCGCCGGCTGCGCCGCTGATGACCACGACGAGGCCTTCGAGAGGTTTGTCGGGCGTGTTTGACAGTTTCGCTTGTTGCAGGTCGCGGAATTCCATCTCCGCAAGTTGGGATTCGGAGAGACCTTGGTAACAACCCATGCCAAGCACTTGGCACTTCACGTCGAGAGTGTGTTCGGCGATATCGGCGGCGATATCGGCGTCGCGCTTGGTCTTTCCGCACGCGAACAAACCGACGCCGGGGACGAGAATGACGGTTGGATTCGGGTTGAGATGATCGACGAAAACGCCATGTGCGGATGCATAGGCGAGATAACGTTCTTTGTAATCATCGATTGCAAGACCGAGCTGTTCGCGGATGACTTCAGGGCCGGATTCAGAGGGTGATTGCAGCATCAATGGCCAGGCTTTTGTGCGAATCAGATGATCGGTGGTCAAAGGTCCGCCGGAAGCAAGGTCGCTGAGTTCGTCGACATGTCGAGCATTGAGGACGGTTGGATGGGGTCGCCAGGTTATCAAGGGCGCGCGGAGCGGGCGGTCTTGGTTCGACGTGGTTTGCGCCAAGAGCCCTCTCAAAAGCGGAGCAAGCTGAACCGCGCGTTGTTCCGCGGCGAGAGTTCGCGCGTTTGCAATTTCGGGGATGCGCCAGGAACTTCGCGCCGTCAGGAATTTTTCGCAAGCATCCACAATGGCGATATGACGCGCATAAGCCGTCTTCGCGTCATCCGCAATCGTTAACAGGCCATGTTGCATAAGGACGATCGCGTCGAGACGCGGGTTGGCTTCGTAAAGTTCCGCGACGGCTCTTGCAAGCGGCAGGCCGGGTTCGATATAGGGGAGGATTCCGACGCGATCATCCACGATTTCACGGATGAATTCCATTCCGCGCGATTGGTTGGTTGCGGCCAACAATGCATCGGGGTGAGAATGATCCACGTATCGATGAGGAAGAAAGGCGTGGAGAAGCGTTTCGATCGACGGCGTAGGATCATTCGCATTGAAAAGGTGGGTTCGGTACAAGTTGGCGAGGGCTTCGTCGGAAAGGGTATCGAGAATTCGCCATGGACGCAGCCGAGTGAGATCGACGGCGGGAAGGTCTTGGGGTTCAAGGCTTTGAAGGTCGCGACCGGAGGCTTTGATGAACAGTGCATCGAATTCGCCTATCGGGGTTCGATGTTTTCCCTTGAACGAAACATTTCCGCCGCCGTGAAGCACGAGACAGGGGTCGCTGCCCAAAAGTCGGGCGGTGTAGAGACGCAAGGCGAAGTCTCGCCCAAGAGTTGGTTCCCAAAGAGCGAGCGCCGCAGTCATCCCATCATCGGTCCAACGACTCTTCATACTCAACCTATGTACCCTATCGGATGGATTGGGCAAGGGCATGGGCGCGGACGTTGAACCGTGTGAGTCGCCCCATCGATTTCGAAGAAAGAAGAATGCAGAAATCAACCGACGACGGCTGAGCGCGTTTCCGACTTGGAACGCGAACTCGTCGGAGCGGACTGCATCTTGACGAACCCGTCCCACGCTTCGGCATCGGTCAAGCGATCATGGACGATTTTGCGAACGGTCTGGATCATTTCGACGGGCCATTTCGATTGAAAAATGTTGCGGCCCATGTCCACGCCGACGGCACCGGCGGAAACCGCTTGATAGGCAAGTCGAAGCGCGTCGCGTTCTTCTACTTTCTTGCCGCCGGCAATCACAATGGGAACAGGGCAGCCATGAACGACCGATTCAAATCCCTCGCAGTAATACGTCTTGACGATTTGCGCGCCAAGTTCCGCCGCGATTCGACAACACAGGCCCAAATACCGCGCGTCGCGGGCCATTTCTTTTCCAACCGCGGTGACAGCCAGAACGGGGATGCCATACCGCTGTCCCTCATCGCAGAGCTTGGCGAGATTGGCCAGGGTTTGTTTCTCGTGGGACGAGCCGACGAATATGGACAGTGCCAAGCAACTGGCATTGAGCCGGATGGCATCTTCGATGGAAACCGTCAGCTCCTCGTCGGACAGGTCATCCTTGAGAATACTCGTGCCGCCGGATACACGCAGAACGATTGGTTTTTGCACCGTAGCATCTACCGTGTTACGGAGCACGCCCCGCGTTACCATCAAAGAATCCGCATAGGGCAAGAGGGGAGCAATCGTTGTCGCGGGTTTCTCCAATCCCGTCGTCGGTCCTTGAAAATAACCATGATCGACGGCCAGCATGACGCAACGGTTGGTCCGTGGAGAAATAATCGCGGACACCCGGTTTTTCATTCCCCAGTCCATGGTAGGCTGTTGACTCACGTGACGTTGCTCCGATTCGTGCGGGAATCCGCGATACCTTTACTTTCACTGGAGCCAGCGAGACTCGAACTCGCGACCTTCTGCATGCCATGCAGACGCGCTCCCAACTGCGCTATGGCCCCTTCCACCACGGATTATGGTCGTTTCATCGGCGGGACGCAACAGGGCCGTCCAGCCGGTTCTGGCAAAGTTACTGCGCGATCGGAGCCGCGCCGTGTAAACAAGCGGGTAGCACGTTCACGTCGCCAAAACTCCCGCTCCTTGACGGTCACGGCTCGAATCGAGGGCAAACTTGACCAGTCAGGGCAACCGCATTGTAAATTTGTCGAATAGGAGTTCAGTGTCCGAATGATTCCTTTGTCGCCCGCGGAGCGGGTGTGTGAGGAGGAAACGGATGGAGACTTCGATTTCGGAGCATTTCTCGAATTTGCCGGATCCTCGGCGAGCGCAGCGGCGGCGGCATAGCCTCGTAGCAGCTACGTATTTCGCCAAGGCTTCAAATACCACTGGAATTTGGGCTGAACGCCGCGTCCGGTATGATTTGCTGGTCGAACCGTTGTCATCAAGACTACAAAGACCTCACCGACGCCGCTACTCACGCCTGGCAGAATGGGTGTCTTAACGCAGATCGGATGAAACCCGTCTGTGCAGCCCCGTACCGAAATCACGCGGATAAATAACGGGAACCGTATGAGAACCGGACCGTGGAACGGAATCCGTCGGTCATTTGGGATGGTGGGGGCAAGGCGCATCGCCGGGATTTCCCGGAGAGAGGTCGAATGGTTTTAGAGTAATCGGGGTTGGTTTGGCGTCGCCTTCGCGAATGTGGTAGACCCCATCTATGCCCAGATCGCGGAACGATTGGGTCATCCCGCTGGGCCAGCGGATGTCGATGTTTTCAATCATTGTCGCCTGCCCAAGTCCGATCTCCTGCTGAAGACTGCTACTTCCGAAACTGCCACCGCTTGACACCACCGCGTGAATGTCGCGGCTTCCATTTGAGGTGACCACGCTCACCTTGATGCGCGCGCCGATGGCCGATCGATTGGATTTTGTACCCTCCAGCCGCAGCGTGATCCAATGGTTGCCGAACCCGGGATTCTCGAAGAGCGCATTTTGAAATACATCTCCGACGTAGGCCCCGCCCATGACCGCATAGATATCTTGATCCCCATCGTTGTCCAGATCAGCAAATGCCACGCCGTGTCCCTTCTGCAAATGTCCGAAACCACCTGCGGTGGTGACATCTTGAAAGTCCTTCCCGGCGTTGTTTCTAAACATGCGATTGGGAACGAGTGTGGCCAGAAGTGGATCACCGGTGCCAAAGTAGCAGTCCAGCCAGCCGTCGTTATCAAGATCGCCGAAATTAGCGCCCATGGCCAGCAATACTTTGTCGAGATGGACACTTTTGGTGACGTCGGCAAAACTGCCGTCTTTGTTATTGTGATACAGTCGCGGGGTCTCTCCGTCATTCGGGATATCAAGGTAATCGGCGGCAACGGCGTGAACCGAATCGGTCAAGAACACGGAAAACGACGCCACCAGAATATCCAACCACCCGTCATTGTCGTAATCCCAAAACCATGCGGGGAAACTTCGCAACGGGTGAGTCATGCCAGCCGCAGCGGTCTCGTCGGTGAAAGGCCAATACGACTTCGCGGGATCCGCGCCGTTTATCCCGTTATTCTTGAACAGAACATTCGGAGCGTTGAGGCAAGAGAGATAAAGATCGGGTCGACCGTCGTTGTTGTAATCCCCCCAAACGGCGGCCTTCACAAATCCGATATGTGCGACACCCAGTTCCTTGGCCACGTCGGTAAAGGTCCCGTCTCCGTTGTTGTGATACAGCTCACAGGGATGAACTTCTTCCGCGGATGACTCATTACCGATGAACAAATCCAACCAGCCGTCGTTGTCGTAATCCGCCCAGGAACCCGCTTGTGTTGGATGAAAGCTCAATAGCCCGGCCTCCTCGGTCACGTCTTCGAAATAACCCTTGCCATTGTTCCGCAAGAGCGAATTCGGCAAGCGTCCCTGATCGCGCAACCAAGCCCCTCGAAGAATGAGCACGTCCGCGTCACCGTCGTTGTCGTAGTCGGCGTGCGTGATGTTCAACCCGCCAACTTCGCCGCTCAACCCGGCCGCTTCGGTTTGGTCGCTGAACGTCCCGTCGGAATTGTTTCGGTAATATCGAATCTGATCCATCAACCCCCACGAGGAGGCCATGATGTCCAAGTCGCCATCGCCGTCCAAATCTTCCGTGATACAGCCGCCCGAAAGATCGACCGTGGCAACGCCGGCCTGCGGGGCTACATCGTAGAAGCGCGGGAATTCAATTTCGGATTCGAAAACGCGCGGCGGAATGGTATACGTCGGCGGAACCTTCTCTGGATATTCGCCCAGAGTCATGTAGGCAAGATTCAGAAGCCAGCGGGATTTCAAATCCTTGGGATCCGTTTCCAAAAGCGCGTTTAACTCGTCGATCGCAGCGCGCGATCCCCGAGGCAGCGTGTGCACGCCCGATCCACGAATGGGCATTAAACACGAGTCCTGACTGTGTTTGGCGATGCAATTCTCTTGTTCACCGAGCCGTAGATATGCAATAGCCATCAAATCATGCAAGCTCTTTACCGTTTTGGGACCAAGCCGAATACTCGGTTGATTGATTTCCGATCGAATAGCCGTAAGTTCGTCCACGGCTTCCTGAGTCTTGCCCGATAGCACTAGCTCGTACCCGACCATCATTCGCAAGCGAATTCTCTCTGCTAATTCTGTCGCTGCAGCCGCCTGCTTTCGGAACATCTCCACGCGCTGAGGGTTTAAGAAAGGGTTCTTGACCGGATCAGATTCCCGGGCGAGTTTGGCCAATCGTTCGGCCATTCGCCGCGTTCCGGGTGCGGGCTCACCATCGCCGGCCCTTGCCCGCAGGACAGAAAATAAAACGAGCCATACAACAAAGGCTCCGGCGAATGCCGCATTTCGACGGCAAGGGTTACGTCTGCTCGAATCGTTCAACCTACTTCTTAGATTCATCCCCTATGATTCTACGACATGTCGCCTTCGAACACGACATTGATCTTCATTGATCGACTTGGGAGAAACGGGTAGAATGAGCCCGAACGGTCCAGATATCCGGCGACACAACCACGCTGCGGGCTTAGTCGTAGGGGCGAAAGATGCCGCTTGAAAAAACGAATCGACACGTCAACGATCAGGAACAGGAGCGTGGTTCGCGTTCCCTCCTTACACGTCCGCTAAAATGGCTCTTGGTTTGTGCCCTTACCCTCGGCGCCTTTCTGGTTGCAAACACGCTTTACTTGTTGGCCAATAGAGTTGCCGATCAGACCGACTGGGAATTCTTCGCCGTTGGAAAAACAACTCTCCCAAAACTTTTCCAGGCGATGGTGGTATCGCATACGTTCGTGGGGATCGTGTTCGCCGTGTTGATGCTCCTGTTCGGCCTCTTGCATCTACCCCGAGTATGGAAACGACACCGTCGACGGACCGTTTTTTCCGGTCTTTCTTTCGTCGCGGTGGGATTAACTCTTGCTATTACGGGTTTCTTCATCATGACCGTGGCCGCGACGAGGAATAACGAATGGGCATGGTGGTCGCATGTAGTCTGCGCGGCGCTTGCGCCCACGCTTTATCTGATTCATCGCGGCGTTTCGTTTGTACCACTACGTCGTGTCGACTTCACTCGTTTTTCCACGGCAACCGCCGGCGTCTTTGCGATCATTGTGGCTGGACATTTGTTTGGACCGAGAGAGCGAACGTTGACGCTTGAGGCCCAAATCGCTCTCAGCAAAGGCTCGGAAAGCAACGGACCGGGCGGCAAAGCCCGATTAGTCAAGGACTACGTATCTTCGGATTTCGCGCCGGCGGGTTATGTCCCACCGGCCAGCCCGTTTTTTCCATCAGCCGCGACGACGACCACCGGCGATTATCTCCCTTCGCGCATTATCACCCGCGGCGATGTCGGAACTCCCGCGCAACTTCAAGCGGATTTGAACGAATTTGGTTTCGCCGTCAACACGAAAATCGGCGCGGAAACGTGCGATCGCTGCCATCAGGACATCGTCGAACAATGGTCGAAATCCGCCCACCGATTCGCTTCTTTCAACAATCCGTTCTATGAGGCCACCATCAACGACATGAGAAAGAACGCCGGCGTCAATAATGCTTGGATCGATGAACACCTTGAAAACTTTCCGGACGCCAAAGACCGAGTGGCCATGGTCCGCAGCAAATGGTGCAGCGGATGCCACGATCCGGCACTCATGCTTCCCGGCGATATGGACGACGTGATCGACCGCAACACGTCGGAAGCCCAAGCGGGGTTAACCTGTCTCGCCTGCCACGCCATCGACAAAATCCACAACCAAACGGGCAACGGCAACTACAACATCGCCGATGAACAAGAAGACCCCTATCTTTTCCCGACCGCCGCAACCGGCACCATCGCCGCGTACCTTCACGACCTGGTGATCAAAGCGAAACCCACGGTCCACAAGCGGCAAATGAAAAAAGAATTCTTCACCAAGAGCGATTATTGTGCCACGTGCCACAAAGTAAATCTCGATGTCCCGGTGAATAATTACCGCTGGTTCCGAGGTCAAAATGACTTCGATAGCTGGCATGACAGCGGTGTGGCACTCAATGCCTCGCGAACGTTCTATCTACCGCCGAAAAAGCGCGAGTGCCAAGATTGCCACATGCCGCAGGAACCCGCCCCGTTGGGAGACGTAGCCGCCAAGGACGGCAAAGTTCGTTCTCACCGTTTCTTGTCCGTCAACACGGCCTTACCCTTCGTGCGCGGCGATGCCGACACGATTCGCCGCGCGGAAGAGTTTCTACGCGATGAAAAACTCACCGTGGATGTGTTCGCCGTAACGCCGGAATCCGCCGCCGAACCCATCATGGCCGTCGAACGATCCGAAATAAAACTCGCCGCCGGTGAGCGATACACCTTCGATATCGTCGTCCGCAACAAGGGCGTCGGCCATACCTTCCCCGCTGGCACCAACGACTCCAACGAAGGCTGGCTTGAAATCTCCATTCTCGATGACAAAGGCGCGACACTGGCGATCAGCGGCGCGATCCAACCCGACGGCCATCTGGATCCCTACGCCCACCTCTACAAGTCCATCATGCTCGACCATCACGGAGAACGTATTTCCCGGAGAAATGCCCAGGATATTCACGTCGCCGCGTTCGTGCGGGTCATCGGTCCCGGTACCGCCGATACGGCTCATTACGCGTATACTCCCTCCGCCGAATTGGCCGGTCGATCCGTGACGATCAAAGCCCGCCTGCTCTGGCGAAAGTTCGATCGCCCCTACACGGAATTCGCGTATGCCGCCAACCGCGACGCATTCAAACGATTCGACCATTGCCCAGATCTACCGGTTACCGAAATCGCCTCCGATTCAGTGACATTCCATGTCACAAACACACCTTCTCCGTTTCCCGCAGCCGATCCCGATCCCAAGGATTGGATGCGCTACAACGACTACGGCATCGGACTCTTCCTACAAGATGACACTCGCCAAGCGGCCGCTGCATTTGGCAAAGTCGCCCAAACCGCAGCTCAACGACTCGATGGCCCTCGCAACTTGGCCCGAGTGGCCATTCGAGAAGGCAACCTCGCCCTCGCGTATCAGCATCTCAAAGAATGTGAACGCCTCTCGCCGGGTGATCCGCAAACGGCCTGGGTTTGGGGAACGGCTTTGCAAGAAGACGGTCGATACGAAGAAGCCGTGCTCGCGTATTTGCGGGTAATCGAAGTTTTCCCCGACGATCGCTCTGCATGGCGAAACATGGGCTTGTCTCACCGCCTCAACAACAACTACAGACCCGCCATCGATGCCTTGGACCGGGTCCTCGCCATCGACCCCGAAGATCGGGTTGCTCACTACCACAAGATATTCTGCCTCCGCGCGGTGGGCAGGGAAGAAGAAGCCAATACTTCCACGGAAGCCTATGAAAAGTACCAAATCGACGAATCCGCACAGGAACTCACTCAAGCGTTTCGCCTCAAAAACCCCGGCGTGAATTTTGAAACCCAACCTGTGCACGTCCACGAACTCGTTCCCACCGGAGCTCAAGGCCACGTCACCATGACCAGCCACACGGAAACCGCTTTACCCAAATGAAAGCTCGATTGCATCCACAGTTAGGGGATCACCGAAGTTGCGGGCGACTGCGTGACATTGCGGTGTTGCGCTGCCTCGGCGGCGTTTTGATCCTGATTATGCCAATGCTTGGCACTTTTTGCAAAAGGGAAGAACCCCCCAAACCAGCCGAGCCGCCCGCCTATTCAAAAAGCGATTACACCAAGTCAGCCCCGGCGGATGACCAACCGCCGATCACGTTTGCCGACGTAACTCGGTCGTCTGGTTTGAGTTTCACCCACCACAACGGTGCTTTCGGGCAGAAATGGATGCCCGAAACGATGGGAAGCGGCGGGGGGTTTCTCGATGTTGACAACGATGGACACACGGACATCTTCCTCGTCAACGGTTCCGACTGGCCGGGACACGAGAAAGCCGACACCAAACCCACCGTGAAACTCTTCCGCAACCGCGGCGACGCAACGTTTGAAGACGTGACCGAGAAGGCCGGCCTTGCGGTGTCATGCTATGGCATGGGATGTACTTTCGGCGACTACGATGGCGACGGCGACCTCGATATTTTCGTCACCGCTGTCGGAAAGAATCTTCTTTTCCGCAACGACGCGGGACATTTCGCCGATATGGCCGAGCAAGCCGGCGTTCGTGGTAACGATTCGACAACCGCGAGTTTCTGGTCCACTGGAGCCACCTGGGTCGATGTCGATCGCGACGGTCGACTCGATCTGTTCGTCGCCCATTACGTCAAGTGGACGCCCGAGACCGACCTCTTCACCACTTTCGACGGCAAGCACAAAGGCTACGCCACGCCGCAACAGTATCCAGGCCAAAGCTGCCGACTGTATCGAAATCTCGATGGTCAACGGTTTGAAGATGCCACCGTGAAATCCGGCGTATTCAACGACAGCGGTAAAACCCTCGGCGTGGTCGTCGCCGATTTCAACAACGACGAGTGGCCGGACCTCTTCGTCGCCAACGACACCCAGCCCAACTTCCTCTACCTCAACAAAGGCGACGGCACCTTCTTCGACATCGCCCCCTCCGCCGGTTGCGGTTTCGACGACACCGGCCGCGCCCGCGCCGGAATGGGCGTTGACGTAGCCGACCTCAACAACGACGGAACGCCCACCATCGCCATCGGCAACTTCACTGGCGAACCCGTTTCGCTTTATTCCCGAATCGCACGCGGACTCTTTCAAGACGTCGCCGGAAACATGAGGTTGGCGACACCGACTCTGCCGTGTTTGACGTTCGGTCTCGTCTTTGCGGACTTTGATCTCGACGGGTTTGTCGACCTCGCGCTGGCCAACGGCCACATCGAACCAGAGATCAACTCCGTCCAAAAAGAAATCACTTTCGCCCAGCGGCCGCAACTGTTTTGGAACAACCGGAGGCGCGCATTCGTGGACATGACGGAGGCGGCTGGAGCACCGTTCGCCGAACCCGTTGTCGGTCGCGGTCTTGCCGTCGCGGATTTTGATAACGACGGAGACGTCGATCTGTTGCTGACGGTCAACGGCGGTCCGGCGAAACTCCTGCGCAACGACACGCCGCCCGCGAAGGATCGACGCTGGGTAAAACTGAAACTCGTCGGCGACGACAAGAATCGGTTCGCCATCGGAGCGACGATCACGGCCGTTTCTGGAGACCTAGTCCAGCGGCGAACCGTTCGAGCGTCGTCGTCGTATCTTTCCCAATCGGACACGACCGTCGTTTTAGGTCTGGGGTCCCGCGATCAAATCGATAGGCTGACGGTTGCTTGGCCGGACGGAAAAACATCCATGCATGGTCCGCTCAAAGCGGAAATAACACATACGGTTGATCGACCTCGATAGAAATCAGTTCACGGATTCACGATCAAAGTGCCAACATCTGACACCCCGAATTGGGCGAGGATTCCATCGTTGAGCGGATCGCTGATCACGTTTCCGCCGACCGCCCAAATGCCCCCCGAAGGGTCGACCCAGACCGAGTGAAAGTCGCGCGTGGTTTGCGAGGCTAGCCCCGTGTTTTGCACTTCCCAACCCGTGGTCGTCTGAAAGGCAACCGCCGCTTCAATCCCCACGACCACTCCGTTTCCATTCGGCGGAATGAAGACGCCGTTCATTTGCGGGGTGAGTGGCGCGGCTCGCTCCACGAACGCGCCGTCGAGTTGCTCAAGAATCACGGAATCGAGAAATCCACCCACGGCCACGGTTTCGGTGTCATTCCCATGCACTGTAAACAGGCGACGGGTTGTCGGGCTTGGGATTTGTGACCACGTGGTTCCGTCGAATCGCAGAATGATCCCCGCGAAACCGACGGCATACACTTCGCTTTTGCTCCGGCCCCAGACTTTGAAAAGAGTCGGCGGACCGCCCGGAGCAATCGTGCTGAGGTCTTCTTGAGTCCATTGGGATCCGTCGAATCGCCAGATCACACCGCCGGCGTCGGGATTTTCGAAGTTTCCGCCGACGGCCCAGACGGTATCGGCGTCCGCGGCCCAGACCCCGAAAATCAATTCTGTTCCCGGTGTGGTCTGACGTTCAAAGGATTCAGTGGCGGTATCGAAGCGCAGAATCAGACCTTCTTCACCGGCGAAATAAAAGGAGTTATTCACGGGTTTTTCGCTGATCCACCATAGATCACCGGTGGCGGAAGTGTTCAAACGGCGCCAATTCGTGCCGTCGTAGCGGAGAACGAAAGGTCCTCGTCCATCTCCGGGATCGGCGCCGACCGCGTAAACATCCGACGGGGAGGTACCTGAAACGGAAAGCAAAGCGGCCGGTAGTTCGTTCAACACCAACTGCCAACGGGCTTCCGTCGATCCGTTGTCGTTGTTGTTAGACATCCCATTTCCGGAGTCCGTGGGCATGCAACCGGTCCATATCCCAAGAAGTAGAACGATCATCCCCCCGCAACGCACCGCCATTCGCTGACCAATTGTCACCAATGTTTTCTCCATTTTCTAGAACTTCCGGCGAGGAGGGTAATCAAAACGGAGAACTTCAACAACAAACAAATGTAGCGATTCGGGCGAGACATAACGCAATGTTGTTCATTGCGGGTTGAAAAAGGCGGCGTACCCTCGGTGTGAGGTTTTGGGTACCGAAACGGCCCACGCGAGCAAAGGAGTACGCCGAATGGAGTAGAGAATTACCACGGCTTGGCTGTACGAGCCACAACGTCGGGAGATGTCCTGGCGGACATTTTGCGTGAAGGAGCCCAGCGATAGTTGAGTCTGGCCGTCGTGGCCGAGCACGTGAATCGGTGCGCCGGGCCGAAAGTCGTGAAGGAGCATCGACTGGTTGCTGGATAGGAGCTGGAGATTGGATTACGAAGGACATCGCGGAGAACGATTGAGTGATCGAACTTTCCTTGAAGTGTCAATTTAAAATAGATTTACATATTCTTAACGCTTTATGCAGAGGTTGAGTTGTATTGCTCTTGACGGTTTGGGAAAGCTCACGGTACTATAGGTAGTAAGTGTTCGGGGTGTTGTCGGGGGGAGATTTGACGTGGGATGTGGAATGACTACTAAAAAAGTTTGTTTGATGCTCTTGGGCTTAGCAATAACGGCCGGTACGGCATCTGCGGATCTCCTCGGTATTTACGAATTCACCGGTACGCCGACGGGCGACAATCAATTCAACGCGGTGACGCAACAGCCTTCGGTGGCTACGTTTTCCACTTTCACGCGAAGGAACCCGCTCCAGTTTCTCATGGGTCCGAACATTTTTAATAGCGGAAGTTGGAATCGTTCCAACCCACTGGGCGAACCTGGCTATACCCGATTCTCCTTGACACCTAATGGGGATTCGGAGTTGTTGCTGGACACGCTTTCTTTTGATTTTGGTAGAAGTCTATTTGGGCCGACCTCGGGAGAAGTTCGATACAGCACCGACGGTTTCCAAACCTACCAGTCCATCCAGTTTTTCGATATTTCGTCACCTAACATTGCGGGTGGGACCGCTGCCGCTGAGACCAGTTCGTCCGGCTCTTATACTGGAAGTTTCGAATTGGGTCTCGACGGTCTTGAGATTGACGCCAGCAATCCCATTGAGTTTCGGTTTTTCGGATTCGGTGCCACGCTGAACAAGGGCAACCTGTGGTATGACAACGTGGCCGTCACGGCGTCGGTCGTTCCGCTCCCCAATGCGGCCTTACTGGGTGTTTTTGGCTTGGGCACGCTGGTCTGGGTGCGTCGCAAGGTTTCCTGACTTCGACGGAAACGTCTTTCTTTCTTAGTAAACGCCAGGTTCAACCAATTCGGTGAGAACTGAATGGGTTCCTTTGGGGTGAAGAAACGCAATAGCGTTTCCGTGTGCTCCGCGTCTTGGCTTTTCATCGATCAAAGGAATACCGTTTGACTTGAGCGCTTGTAGCCGCGCCGAAAGATCTGACACGGCGTAGGCCACATGATGCAAACCGGGACCTCGCTTGGCGAGATGCTTTGCAATGGGCGACTCGTCGGACATTGGTTCCAACAACTCTAATCTAACTTCCGCACCAGGCGGGCCTAACGCGAAGAAGGCCACTCGGACTTGTTGTCCTGGAACTTCCTCCGTTCCTTCAAACCGCGCGCCAAGCGTGTTCTCATAAAATGGGCGCTGCTCATCAATGGAATGGACGGCGATTCCGATATGGTGGATTCCTTTCGCATCGATCATGGTTTGGTTTCCAGATTCAATAGGTCGGGTTGTATTCACCAAACACGTTGGCCAAAACGCCGCTGATCTCTCCGACGCTGGCGTAGTCTCGAACGGCCTCGACAATCAAAGGCATCAGATTGTCCGAGCCTCGCGCGGCGGAGTCGATTGCGGAAAGGGCGTTACGCACTCGTGCTTCGTCTCGGGTCTTGCGAACTTTCTTGAGGCGAGCGAGTTGTCGTTGCACGGACTCTTCAGGAATACTGAAGACTTTGACATCCGGTTGTTCATCGGCGGTAAAAGCGTTGACGCCCACGATCGTGCGGTCACCGCGTTCGATCGATTGGTTGTATTCATAAGCGGATTGTTCGATCTTGCGTTGAATCCAGCCGCCTTCGATCGCGGGAATGACACCGCCCATGCGGTCGATCTGTGCGATGATGCCTTCGGCCTCTTGCTCCAATCGGTCAGTAAGCGCCTCCACAAAGTAGCTTCCGCCCAATGGGTCTACCGTATGAGTCACCCCTGATTCGTGAGCGACGATTTGCTGCGTGTGAACGGCAATCGTGACGGCCTCTTCAGTCGGTAACGCCAAGGCTTCGTCTTTGGAATTGGTGTGCAGGGATTGTGTTCCACCCAAAGCGGCGGCGAGCGTCTGTATGGTTACGCGGGCGATGTTGTTGTCCGGTCTTTGTGCCGTGAGAGTGACACCTCCGGTCTGGGTGTGAAAGCGAAGCATGCACGACCGGGGGTTTTTCGCGTGAAATCGTTCGCGCATGATTTTCGCGTAGAGTCGTCGGGCGGCTCGAAACTTGGCGACTTCTTCAAATAGGTCGGTGTGGGCGGCGAAGAAAAATGCGAGTTGCGGCGCGAAGTCGTCAATGGTCATACCGGTGGTCAGACCGGTTTCGATATAACCGATCGCGTTGGCAAGTGTAAAGGCGATTTCCTGTGCGGCGGTGGAGCCGGCTTCGCGGATGTGATAACCGCTAATGGAGATGGTGTTCCACTTGGGCATGTGGTGTTGGCAGTAGGAGAAGATATCGCGGACCAATCGAAGTGAGGGTCGCGGCGGGAAACGATACGTGCCGCGAGCGATGTATTCCTTGAGAATGTCGTTTTGAACGGTGCCGGTGAGTTTGTCGGGTTTGATGCCTTGTTTTTCTCCCACCACGGCATACATGGCCAACAAGATGGCGGCGGTGGCGTTGATGGTCATGGAAGTGGAGACTCTGCCGAGGGGGATGCCGTCGAATAGGGTTTCCATGTCCGCAAGCGTGTCGATGGCGACGCCTACGCGGCCCACTTCGCCCAAAGCCAATGCGTGATCGGAGTCGTAACCGATCTGAGTGGGAAGATCGAAGGCCACTGAGAGACCGGAGTTTCCCTGATCGAGCAAATATTTGTAGCGACGGTTGGATTCCTCGGCGTCACCGAACCCGGCGTATTGTCGAACGGTCCACAGTCGCCCGCGATACATGGTGGGTTGCACGCCGCGAGTGAAGGGATAATCGCCGGGGAAACCGAGCTTATCGAGGTACGCGGAGCTGGAATTGGAATCGGGTAGATACAACCGTTCGACAGGCGAGCCCGAGGCGGTTTGAAAGTCGGCTCGCTGCTCAGGGAATCGGGCCAAGGATTCGGCAAGCGCGTGTTGCTCCCAAGTTTGCTTTGCTTGCTTCAATGGATCTGTGTTTAGAGTCATGGAATCTTCCGAACCGTCGGTGACATCTTGATCCGATCTCACGTCTTCGGCAAGCTCGAGGCTACGTGATTCAGCAATTCCTGGACAACGGCATCAATCGATCGTTCGCCTCGAAGTACCCGGTGCAGATGCTCCGTGATCGTTCCATTCGTTTCCAGCGCACCCATGAAACGTCGTTGAGCGCTGTCAATCAAGGCCCGGCGGATCGCATCCATCGAGCGCTCGGATCTTCGTTGATGCCATTGGTTACGACGGACCTCGGCTTGGCGCTCCAGCGCATCAACGACGTCGACCAGTCCGACGCCATCCGTCGCGGTGGTGAGAAAGACGGTTGGCTTGTCATCACGTTTGGTCCCGTTGATTTCCGCGTTTAAAGTCATGGTGGACTCGAGTGCGGCTTGAAGTTCTTGAGCGCCCGGTCGATCGGCTTTGTTGATGATGAACAGGTCGCCGATCTCCAAGAGTCCGGCTTTTAGCAACTGAATGTCGTCGCCGAACCCTGGAGCCAACACCACGGCGACGAGGTCGGCAATATTTTGCACATCGACTTCGGTTTGGCCCACGCCGACGGTTTCGACGATCACGATGTCGCTACGAAGAGCACCCAAGACTCGAATCGTTCCCATGATTCCGCCGGTCAATCCGCCGAGTCGTCCGCGCGAGGCCAAGGAACGAATGAAGACGTTGGGATCAGATGCGTGGCGCATCATGCGGATACGGTCGCCAAGGATTGCGCCGCCGGTGGTGGGCGACGACGGATCGACGGCAATGATGCCCAAAAGGCGATCGGGATAGCGACGGCGAAATTCAGTGATGATCGCGTCCGTCAAAGTCGATTTCCCAACGCCTGGCGCGCCGGTGATACCTAAGGTGAGGCGTGGTTGCGGAGCGTCGTGCAAGTAGGCCAGGAGTTGCGGAACGGTTTCTGGTCGGTCTGCAATTCGGCTAATTAACTTGGCGGCGGCGCGGGTTTTGTCGGCGCTGTTCGACGCCACAGCCACGGCAAGTTGTTTCAAGGAGTCGGTCATGGGGCTTTGCTGGTTTGATCGAAAAAGCCTCGCAGTGTTTGAACGATGGTTTCGGCGGAAGTGCCGGGCGTAAAGATGGCCGATACGCCGAAGTCCTTGAGCTTGGCGATGTCCGCAGAAGGAATCGTACCGCCGCCGAAGAGAAGAATGTCGCCGGCGCCTTGTTGTTCCAGCAGTTCACGAATGCGCTGGAACAGAAATAAGTGTGCGCCGGAAAGAATCGAAAGCCCGATTCCGCGAACGTCCTCTTGAATGGCTGTGGTGACGATTTCTTCGGGCGATCGGCGGATGCCGGTGTAAATCACTTCGAAGCCGGCGTCGCGGAGAATGTGGGCGATGTATTTGGCGCCGCGGTCGTGGCCGTCGAGGCCGGCTTTGCCGATCAGAACACGGATTTGAGGTGGACGATCCGACATGTCAATCCTTGTCACAGCTAGAGGCCAAGCAGGGAGGCGATGAGAACTCTTTGGATTTCCGACGTGCCCGAATAGAGTTTGCTCCCCGTTGCGTCGCGGAATTCGCGCTCGACCTCGAATTCCTTCATGTACCCGTAACCGCCGTGAATCTGCACGGCGTCTTGGGCGCATTGGCACCAACATTCACTGATATAGAGTTTGGCCATCGCGGCTTCTAGAAAAATACTTTTGCCGCGCCCTTTCAACCAAGCCGCTCGATACAGTAGCGATCGGGCGGTTTCCACGCGAAGTTTCATTTCGACAATTTTGGCGGCGACGAGTTGAAACTTCCCGATGGATTGGCCGAACTGTTTGCGTTCGCGGGCGTAATGAATGCACGTTTCGAGGAGACGTTCCATGGCACCTACGGCTCCGGCGAGAATGCAACCGCGCTCCCAGGTCATGGAGTCGGTGAAAAGATTCTTGCCGGCGCCTTCCTTGCCAAGGCGGTTTTCGACAGGGACTTCGCAGTTGTCAAAAAACAGCTCGGCCATTGGAGAGGTGCGGAGACCCATTTTGTCCACGGTTCTGGCGACGGTGAAGCCTGGAAAGTCTCGTTCGACGAGAAAGGCGGTGACACCGTTTGGCCCTAGGTTGCGATCGATGGTGGCGAAGACGAGCACGACATCGGCCACGCTACCGTTGGTTACGAAAATCTTGCTGCCGTTGAGAATGTACTGGTTGCCGCGGCGCTCGGCGGTGGTCGCTAGGCCGTAAGCATCGGAGCCGGAACCCGGTTCCGACATTGCGTTGCCACCGATCAAACGACCATCGCATAGGCCGGGCAGAAATTTTCGTTTCTGCTCCTCGGTTCCGAAGGAGACCAGGGGCATTTCCACGGTCCACATGTGGGCGTTGATGGAAAAAACAAGGCCGTTGTCTTTGCAGCCGTAGCCAAAACTCTCGAGTACGGCGACGGTGGTCAAGGCATCTTGACCAGAACCGCCGTATTGTTCGGGAATAGGCAGGCCGTGGATGCCCATTTCGGCGCATTTTTTCCAACCGTCGGCGTTGAATCGTCCTTGAGCGTCGCGTTCCAAGAGGCCGTCGTTGAGCTCGCGGCGGGCGAACTCGGTCACTTGCTGTCGCAATTGGGTTTGCTCATCCGACCAGGTGAAATCCATGGGTTTGCCTTCCTTTTTCTCCTTGATGGGTCAGTTCATGGATTTGAGCGACTGATAGTCAATTTTGTCGGTTGATGTCTTGGGCAGCGACGGATGAAACCGAAACGCATCGGGAATCATGTACACGGGAACGTGTTCCGAGCAAAACTGTTTCATGGCGATTCCGGAAAGGCGCTGGCCATCGCGCGCCGAAAGGTGGGCGAGAATTCGAACTCCGGCTTCTTCGTCCGGCAGGGCGATCACGGCCGCTTCTCTGATCTCGGGATGTCTGTACAAACAGGCTTCGATCTCGCCCAGTTCAATGCGATAGCCTCTTTTCTTGACCATGCGGTCCTTGCGTCCGAGGAAACGATAATTGCCATCCGGTTCTTCAACGACAAGATCGCCCGTTCTGTACCATCGTTCATTTTTCTTGTTGGGGAGGAATGCGTTTTCCGTCCATTCGGGGCGGTTCCAATAACCCTGAAGTACGGAGGGGCCGCTGATGCACAACTCACCTTCCGAGCCAGAAGTCACCGAGCCATCATTCGAATCGACGACAAGTCCGTCTAAGTGCGAGCAGACTTTTCCGATGGGGTATGGTTCGGTGCGATCCTCGGCGATCGAGTTGGGAACTTCGTAATAGGTGCATACGTTCGTTTCGGTCGGGCCGTAGAGATTGAAGTAGCGTGGATGCGGGAGTTTTTGCTTCAGGCGGCGGAGATGAACAATGGGGAAGACTTCTCCCGCGAACAAGACCATTTTTACCGCGGAATAGTCGTACTTTTCCATTTGGCCGTATTGGGCCAACATACTCAAAATCGACGGTGCAGAGTACCACATGGATATCCGTTTTTCTGCGATTAGATTGGCCAACCCGATGGGTTCACGGGCCATTTCCTCGGGGATTAACACGACCGTGGCCCCGTGTTTGATCGGCACGTAGAGATCAAGAATCGAGAGGTCAAAGTGAAACGGGGCGTGGGAAGAAAATCGATCTTCCGCCTGGGGCTGAAAAACTTCCGAGCACCAATCCACAAAGCTGGTCGCATTTTCGTGGGATAGCATGACCCCTTTCGGTTTCCCAGTCGATCCCGAGGTGTAGAGGATATACGCGAGGGAATCTTTCGGCGGGAAAACGGTTGGAGCGGAATCAGCCGATGATTGTCGATCGGCTTCTCGTAGGCACGTGCTCAATCCCCCGCCTTTCAGGTCGACAACGAGAAAGAAAGGATTTGAACCCAAGGATGTCAATTCCGCACGTAAGGCGGGTTCCAGACGTTTTTCGACGATAACGACCTTCACGGCGCAATCATTGAAAATATAGGCATTTCGCGACGGCGGCGCGGAAGGGTCCACGGGAACATAGGCCGCTCCGGTTTTAAGAATTCCGAAAACCGTAGTCACGGTGTCGATACACTTCGGGCTACAAATCCCCACGCGGTCGCCAACTTGAACCCCCATCTTGGCCAAGCGGTTTCGCAGTGCATCCGCAAGATTCGACAGTTCGCCATAGGTCATGGAACCGCCGCGAGGGTCTTCAACCGCAATGTGGTCGGTCCGTTTGGGCGTCGTCTCTTCTAAGTAGCGATGCAGGATCATGATGGGCGACGTTTGGCTAGTTTGGCGGAAACCAAGGAACGGATAAGGGCAATGGTATTCAGATTCTCTGAATCGGCCTCGTGCGGTTCGACGGTGATGCCGTACGTTTCCTCCAGAAAGGTCACCAGTTTCAGCGTGGCGATAGAATCAACAATACCCGTAGTCATCAAAGCCGTGGAATCGGTTAGTTCCGCAGGGTCCTCTCCAGGCAAGAACTCCTGCAAAATGAACGATTTGACGGTCTGATCAATCGCGGTCATATTTTCGGCCATTTTCAATTCCCCGTATCTGCCATGACTTATACCATGTCAGAATGCCAAGCTCCAGGCGTCATGCCGGACGTGTTCCCCCGGCGCATGAAACCCCCGCTCACGGTATGGCTTATCGACCGTTTCGAGGGTCCGATTATGGAGTCGGTGCCGGGCGCGAGGTAAGGGTTTGAAGAGCGGTACCTCGTTGCAAGAACCCTAATGGATCAAACGCGTTTTGTAGATCATTCCCTCCTCCACTCCTGCCACTTTGCTGGGAAGCGCGGTTGAGGAATTCGAGACCGGATACGTTGTACGTCACGCTAACACCGGCCCGTAGAAAAATATTCTTGTTGATGAATTCTTGAACCCGCGTGCCGAAAGTTTCCGGGACCCAGAGGATATCTCCCGCGGCAAGGGCGAGGTTGGCATCCTGGCCACGAGCTAGTCGACCCAAGCTCAACTTCACGTGAATGTCGGAACCATCGGGATTGTGACGGATCAAGGTGCCTTCCAGCGGAACGACATCGGTTCGTGGTCCACCGGCGGCGGCTAAAGCCTGCAAGATCGTGATTTCGGAACCGGAGGGATACATCTGGGGACCGACTCGATTCACCAAACCGCCCACGAAAATCGTATTGGGTCTGGCTGCCTGGACTTCGACGATGTCTCCTTCGTCCAAGGATGCGATGGCCAGGGCCTGTTGAAGTTGCCCGGTATCGCGCAGATTAAATACTTCAGGTGCTCCCTGCCTTCGAACACGTCGTAGGGTGGTTTCGCCGGAAGCGGATTCCGAAGCGCCTCCCGCTCCCACGATGGCATGTAGAAGGGTTCGTTCGTTTTGCCGCAATGGGATCAAGCCGGGTGTGGTTACCGCCCCAATGACCAGAACCTTCGTGGTTTTCAAGTCACCGGTTGCGACGTGGACCACGGCTTGGCTATAGACGGCCGGGACATAGGCAGTGTGAATGACTTTCTCCGCGTCTTCCAACTCCAGTTTCGAAACATTGAGTCGCCCGACAATCGGTGCATCGATTTCGCCGTTGCGATCCACACGAGCTTGGAATGGGGGAATCGGCGCGGCTTCGCCCATGCCCGTGAGGGTGATGGTAATGACATCGCCCGGACCAAGGGTATAGGGACGCAAGTATTGATCCACATTGATGGGGGGTGGCGCTTCCTCTTGGGACTCTTGGACTCCCTGTTCGGATTGGGCCTGTTGCATGTCGACGAATTGTTGGAAAGAGATTCGATTCTCCTTCGCACAGCCGCCGAAGAGCATCGGCCCGACCATCACGGACAATAGAAAGCAGGATTTTCGGACAGACCTCGCGTTCATTTTCTGGTTCATGTTCCTCGTCCAAGGGCAACCTGTCTTTGTGCGACGCCTCTTCTCGGCATCCTCGATATGGGCTATTCGTCAAATGAGGCCTGAAATGTACAACAATTTCAACCCGAAGAATGCCCCACGATGACCCGAAACCTCATTCGTAGTATTGAAGAGTAGGGTGAGGATTTTTTTTGGCGCAAGAAGAGATCAGGGTATCTGAGCACTTGGGTGGGGAAATCGTTCGACCAAGAACTCTGCAATTACCCGGTGGCCTAGAGGTGTAAGGTGGCCGTCATGTCGGAGATAGACATCAGCGGCTTCATGTTGCGCCAATGCCCCGGTGAGGTCGACGAATGAAATGGACAGGTCTGCAAAAATCTTTTCGGCGTGGTGCATGGGTAGGTCCGGGTCGCGGTCCGGCGTTTTCATGGCGTTCCTGGTTTCGACGGCTTTTCGATGTGGAATCCCCAGGACAACCAGTTCGATGGAATGGTCCCGACAGATGGTCGCGATCTGTTGGAAGTTCTCTCGGTAAGCGGAGGTTGCTTTTTTGAGCAACCCGTCTTCCCAATTCTTGGCGATTTCCATCGCATCCTGAAATTGAAACGCTTCGTCCTGACCTCGAACGAAATGGTGGTAGCCCTTTGAGAGAAGTCGGTAGAGATGGCTATTCATCTTGATCGCACTGCGTAGATCGCCGCGATTTCCGAGGACGCCATTTTTCACTTGGGCGTCTTTTTGCCAGGCACAATCGTGAAAGTCGTTGCCCACGTAAGTGCCGATCAACAGGCGTCGTGGTCGAATGCCGGTACCGATGAGGTATTCCAGCACTTGTTTGTACTGGATCGGGCCGTAACCCGGAACGGACGCGTTGATATACCGGGTCGTTGTTTCCGCGCTGGATTGAAGCAAGCCGACTACGGACTGGTCGTGCTCGACGCCGTGACCGAACATAAAGGAGTCGCCAAGGCAGAGCACGATCGGGCCTCTTGAATACAACTGTTTTGACGCTCGAAATCCATCGGCATCAGTGCGCACAGTCCAGCGACTCTCGCCGGTGTCCACCAACCGTTCGACGTTCGGTTGAAGGGTGTAGAGTGCTAGCGCGGGGTGTCGCCGATACACATCCAGCCAAGACGGCGGCTGCGGAGCTAACAATCGCAAAGCCAACTCGCAGAACCCGACGCCGAAAACGGCCACAACCCCCGAAAACAAGAGTTTGGGGAGCAGACGCCGCCGACGCGCGGGGGTCAGGTTAGACGAGTGGGAGGTCGATACCGAGTAATCGTTGGACACCATAAACATATTTTGATATACGCCCCAAACGGAAAGGCCACTTCTCCAGAATACGCGAGACCTCGTTTTCGGTTACTGTGTCATATTTCAACTCCATGATCAAGAGGTGTTCATCTACAAAACGGGAGCGAGGACCAAAGGGTCGTCCTTGTACAGATTGTACTGTGACATGGGTATCCAGAGTCAAGCGAAACTGATTATCAACAGATGCAAAGTATTGACGCGAGTATGTATTAAACAGTGACGGGGATGAACCGGAAAGTCGTTCCAGTGTCGCACGGTCATCGCATCGATCTTGCAAAATCCCAGAAAGTCGACGATGATCGGAGGTCTCGCTTTTGCCTACGCCGTCGATTGGACATACAGTCTTTGAACCTACTTGGCCTTGTTTGGACTTCACTTCCAACGCGGCCTTGCCACCAGGGCCATCGGGTGAACCATACCAACGAAGACGCAGTTTGCTTCGATCGGCGGCGCCGTTGACATGTTTCCGGTAGTCCGACATGGCCTCCGTATCGAAGTAAATGTTGTTGACGATTCGCGGAGGATAGACTTCGTAAAAGTGCGCGGGGTGCGTTTTGATCAGGATTTCCGCCTGGCGAGCAGATAGTTGGTCAACATGAAATTTCCGTTCGTAGCGCATGAGATTATTGACCGGGTTTGGCAGGCTTGCTCGGCCCGTAAACAATTTCCTTGACGTCGGTGCGATTTCCAAAAATCTGGCGATCGTCGACGCTCACGGTCGGACCCGCCTCCAAGAGATAGGGTTCACTCACTCTTTCCATTTTTAGGTTGACCACACGCAACGTCGGCGCGCCGTACTCGGTTTTTTTCTGGTAGGCCGCAAGTCCATATTGGCATTCCGTCAGTGTGACATCCCTCGCATTAACTTCGGAGGCGTCCTTGCTGGCCAATCCGATTTTTGTACGGGTGGCTCGAAGACCTCGAATCTCGACTCGACTCGCCTCGCCGCAGCTCACCGCTTTGTCGCCACTTTCCGTGACCACCAAGTTCGTAATGTTCACAATACTGCCCGATACGTCGACGCCGTCGTTTCGACATCGGAGAAACGTGCAGTCGTTGATATTTCCATCTGAAAAATCGGCGTCGAAGGCGTCGGATTTCGTGTCGCTAAATGTACAGTGTTCCAACGTAAATGGGCTTCGTACACAATTCAACGCGTCTTCGCATGTATTTCCCCGAAAAGTACAATGAGAAACGGATAGCGGAGACTCATAGAACGTCACCGCGCCGGTCAAGACCCAGCCTTGTTGTTGAGGGTTGGTTAATCCCTCAAACTGGACATGTTCTAGTTCAGACGGTCGTCCCGCTCTAAGCACGGCCAAGCCTTGACCGGTCCCATCGGAGGATCGAATCACGATGGGTTCCTCGGAAGTGCCAATGAACTGCACTGGTGAGTGCGAGATCACTACCGCTGATGCGCCGAGATTCAGTTCCGTCGCGGGACCGCATTGAATCGTGTAACCCGACGGCAGAATCATGTTCTCCGCAATCTCCCACTTTCCCGGTTGAATGTGGATCACATGATCCTTTTCGTTCACTTGGAGAAAAGGAAACCGCTCGGGATTGGGAGGCTGTCGGAGAAGGTCGTTTTCCAAGAAAGCGTCCCACTGCCAATCATGTGCAGCCACCGGAGCACGACACTCTTCGCGGCTACCGATCACTCTGTACAGAATGGTGAGTTCCGAAGCCTTGACGTCCACCATGGAACTTGAAGTCACGAAAGCGACGGTGAGATAGTGGACCAACTTATCGAGCGAACGAGGCTCTAGAGTAGTGCTCGAAGTCGGTTTCAGTAACCCTTTCCCGGCCATTTCCAACCCTACGATTTCGAGCGGTAGGTACTGGGTGTTTCCAATCTGCAAAAAAATGTGCTCGGTCGCAGAGTCGACGTGATACGCGTGGACGCCTTTGATTGGGTGCAACATTGACTTTATATACTGTTGATTCTTTTGCCACGCCTGTGGAGAGAATTCATAATAAGGAAACTCCGTATAAAGTATGGCCAGCGCCGCTTGGGTATCGGAGTCCAACTCCTTCAAGGTTTCGACAAGAAACGGAGGATCGGAAACGCGATCCAGCTCGGCGAGATATTTCAAACGGAAATCCTTGTCATCGAAGAGCGTTCGCCGGAATTCGTCGTATCGACTGGGAAAGGGCGAGGCGTGGGTCGACGCGTTCCAGGCGAACAAGCTCAACGCTCGAATCGAACGGCCGGCGTTGAGATCAAAGGCGATCGGCTCCAGCAGTGAACTCACCGGATTATAGTAAAAGCGGATGTTGTGCCAGCGAGCGCCGTGCTCGCCCCCGAGCATGTCAATCAACGCGAAGTAGGTCGCTAGCTTTGTAGTGTCAAAGGCCTGGGAAGTGGAAAGCTGTCTTCTGCGAAACAAGTCCAACAAATGTACGGCCTTGAGATACAACGCGTGGGCCGCTGGATCCGCTTGCGCAGACTTGGTCCCAAACCCGTCCGTTTCGGCAGCGAAATAGTCGCCGGAACCCGAAGTCATGGCGCCCTGGAAGGGGCGAGTCTGCTCGTTGATCTCCGCCCACATCGCGCTCTCACCAAAACGAACGATCGGTCCTTCACGACGTTCGTTGTTCTCGACAAGATGTTTTTCGAAATGTTCCTCCACCGCGTAAATACCCAACGATTTGCCATTCAGGATCATGTCGACAAATTCGTAGCGCAGGCCAATGACCCCTTCGCGACGCATGATTCGATGTCCAAGCCACTCGAACAACCAGTTTCGCGCGCGGGGATGATGAAGCGAAAACTGTTTCATTCCCCAGACCGTTTGATCTCCTTTGGCCGACACGCGAAAGGACCACTTCTCGCCGCGCAAGTGATCCACGTTGTCACCCTTAAGCCGCATCTTGACGTCCACCGTGCGGTCATCGACGGTGATTTTGGCGGGAACGAAGTCGTCGCTTTGAGCCAGCAGCATGGAGGATTGCAAAGCCTGTTCACGTTGATAACTGAGTTTCTGATAGGCGTCCCATTTCATGTCAATGACGAGTCGTTTCGGCTGCGCCGATGTGCTCTTGAGCTTATTCAGGGGCCAGCGCCAATGGCCCTGTAGATAGGGCATCACGGAACTGGAGAAAAAGTCATCTTTGTATAGTTTCGCACCGGCGGCGAGCATAGAACCGCCGTACACCAAGAACAGCAACACCCAGATCATCCGATGTCGACGCCAAGATGAGCTTTGCGCGGACAGCCATTCATTCTTTGGTGCGTGGCTTATTCGCATCACCCAATGTCCTCGTTGTCCACAAAGCTAACCTGGGTGGTATCGCCGAAACCTCGCAGTGCGTTCTTGGCACTTTCCAATTGACCATAGTTGGCGAAGCTCACTCGATATGAAACCTCGACCCGTTCGGCTGATTCCTCAAAACGCTTTAAACTCAAGGCCGTGCAAAACCCCCTTAAAGTTTCGGTGATTTGTTCCAACCCCGGTTTGCCGTCGCCTTGGTGACTGATTACCAGATAAACGCTGCTTGAATCGCCTTTGTTATCCCACCACGATCTCAGGCAAATCATGAGTACAATGATCGCAAAGCCCAGAATGGTGACCCAACGCTGACTCGCCCCGAAACCAAGCCCGATGGATATACAAATAAAGAGATAGGCCAACTCCTCCGGCTCTTTGATGGCTGTGCGAAAGCGAACGATGGACAACGCACCCACCAGTCCCAAAGACAACGCCAGGGAGGATTTGACAATGCTGATGATCAACATGGTCGTCGCCCCCAGCATGATGAAATTCCGAGCGAGACTGGCCCGATTCGACAGCGACCTCCCAAATCGGACGTATACTCTGTTCAGTACGAAGCAGCACAATAAAGCCAAGACCAAGTCCGTGGCGAATCCCCATAAAGGAATTCCCGGAACGTTGGTCGTGAGAAAATCTTGAAACGTTTGAGTTCTATTCATAGTTCCTGTGTTTCCGTTGGTCCGTGCGATAGTTCGTCGGTCCTATGCGGCCTATAGAGACCTGTCATGGGGTCTTTGTCGGACTCGGTGACTCCTTATTGTCCAGGTCCGCCAATATATGTTGGCGCACTTCTTTGTAGAAAGACTCCGCCACGCGCCGATGTCCTTCGGCGTTGGGATGGCGATCCCATTTCGCCAACCACAAGGTGTTAAAATCCTTCACTCCCGCGTAGGATTGAGACAAGTCCAAGATGCCTAATCCCGCCTTTTTCGCAAGGGCGGTTTGACGGGCGATAAGCTCCGCTTCACCCTTTAGTTTTTCCGGTCGAGGAAGGAAGATCGCAAAACCGATTACGCCTTTCTCTCGACACCTTGCGGCAAACCGCCCATAGGCCCATTCCAGCAATTCATCGGCATGGGGTTTGAGCCGTTGTTCGGCCACAATCCGCGGAGTCTCAGGGGTGACACCGGCTCGCCGAACCCGCTCTCGCATTTCTTCGTAGGGTAGTTCAATCCGACGATCCACGGCGTTGGCCAACTCATTGATGATCCACGTCGGGTCGTCAATGCCCTCATAAATTACGACATCCGGGTTGAAGTCCAATACCTTTTGTTCCAAGGTCGCCAACCGACAGAGCGGACCATAACCGCCGACGGAGAAATTCAGAATTTCAAACGGAGGGTTGTTGCCCCTTGAAAACTCGCTATTAAGCCGATCCTCCACGACATTTTCAAATGTCTCGTTGTCTTGTACCCCGGAGCCCTTGGAATGGGAATCGCCGAGCAAAGCAATTCGAAACGTGGCGGGCGGTTTGGTCATTTCGTAGTCACGATCGCGCATGCCCCAACGATTCGTCGACTGAATCACGCCTTTGTATTCAACCTGCTGAGACGGGATCAATTCATACGGCGGAAAACCCCCGGTGTGTCGCACGGCATGACCGGCGTTCCAGTCCATGGGCCGCTCGGTATACAACTCCGCCAATTCCACGTTAAACCGAGCCGCATTGGTGAGGTCCTCGTAGTATCCACGTTCCAACATCTTGGCGTCCCGTTGATTGAGATGCTCCGGGTTTTTCAGGTGATCCATTGCTTCCGCGACCTGAGGAGCAAAGGAGAGCACCAGCGGATTGTACCCCACCCACAACAACAGAAGGCTCAAGATTCCCACGCGCATCGTCGGTCGCCAGAACTCGTTACCCGATGCGCCGTTTCGATTCTTCGATCGACCGTCGCTTACTTCGCGAGTGGTGTGTCCAACAAACATGCTGGCCGCGCCAAGCAAAATCAACACACCTATGAGCAAGAGAACGCTGTTCAAATCACTATGCGAGAATTGCGATACGAAGGACAACCATTCTTCGAGCGAACCGGCAGACCACATCGACCAAAGAATTACCAACGCCGTGAACATCACCACGGTCCAGGCGGCCTTTCGGATTTGCATCATCAAGGATGGTCGTGCTTTTCCCAAAGTACGTTGCCGAGCAACCTTCGTTTCAAAAACAGCCGTTACCGCCACGCCAACAGCCAAAATCCCCCAAAAAACAACGTCCTGCCAGATAACTGGAAAGTCGCCGCGAATCCAAAACCACTGATAAGAATGCAACAACCACGTCACGGCAAAGGCCAACATCGTCGCGGTGACCATGGCTGTCGTGTGCGAAAGCGATCGCTTCAATCGAAAGAACATCGGATTGAAAAACAGCTTGAGAATGAAATCCTTCCAATAGATGTTGATCCGCCGCCAGAAATCCGTGAAGCTTGAAGACAGCAAGTACAGGTGATTGGTTTCCGAGAGATTAAACCCGAACAAATGAAGAAGACCCACGATGAGATGAAAAGAGCCCGACACCTTCAAATAGAGCAAATAGGTCGCCACGGCGTAGCGTGCGGCGCCGAGCGCATCTGTGACCGTCGCCAAATCCACTAGAAGCGTTTGATACACGAAGCGATACAAAATGAGCTGAACGACACCGCGAAACATCCACGCAATACCCGTCTGGTAAATCCGGTCGGAATCGCCATTGTAATATGTTCGACAAAATGTTTTGTAATCCACGACCGGGAACAGTGGAAAGCACACGTTGGGCAGCATGAAGAAATAAGAAATTGCCCGCCAAAAACCGAACGGAGCCGATCGATGGTAGAGATCGTACAAGTACACCATCATGCGAAACATGAACATGCTGCCTAGGATCGGCCACACCGCCGGAGAAAAGGGCGCTTTCATCCACTCCGCACGAAACGCCGTCAGCACCAACCCTAAAACAACTATCACACCCACCCGAAACCAAAACGGAATGGGCGCATGAGCAACGGCCAGCAGAACAAGACCGATCCCAACCAGCCACAGCGCATTGACCGGCCCGAGAATCACCGCCACACCCGCCACCGATAATGCCGAGAAAAACGGCATTCGAAGGGCCATTGGCAAAAAGTGATGAACAATAAAACCGCCAAAAGCCAAGACCATCATCCATTGAAGGGCCTTGCTTTCCACGGAAAAAACCCGCACCAACAGAATGAGAAGTCCCAATTCAAACGCGATGATTGCCGGCTTGATCTGTGCGAAGGCAAACCGCACCCAGGCCGGCTGATCGACGGCGGATCGGGGCGAAGCGGCCTCCAAAGCGCGAAGCGTCGCAGATTCAAATGGGGGATTGGTGCCCATGACTTTCTTTCAGTTTTCGCCCATCGGAAAGAAACGGCGTTCGGTTTCTCGATGACTCATTTCCACTTCCCGCAAACGCCCCATAGTGCTTCCAAACAACCGACCGCCATGCGAATAAAGTTCTCCAACGGAAATCGCTCGCGATTCATCTCCAGATGACCCAACGCGGTCAAAAGATGAGCCGGAGCGTCGATGGCGTCGCAGCCGACGATTTGACAATGCACGGAAACTTCGTCGGTAAGTCCGCGAGCCGAAAGCGAAACAGCCCGAGCCCATCGAACCAAGTCGTAGAACGCATAGCCCTTCACCACCGAACCGGGCCAATCGATGACCACAAATCGATCGCGCCACTTTGCCCCCTTGCGACCGGTAATGTCGCCCTGGTCGATCAGGACATTGCCGTCCCAAAAATCGTTGTGCATGAGTACATGTCGGGGTTTCCATCGGCACTCTTGAAGGCGTTGATCGGCCACTGTCGCCGCATCACGCAATACGTTTGGCATCTCTAGGTGATTCGCCAAATGTCGAAGCGGTGTGCGAAAATGTCGCTCCACCTCATCCTCCGTGGCTTCCTGCAACGTCCTTTTTGTAGCCTGCCGCAGCCAATCCAAAACAGCCGGACCCACCGCGGATCGCTCGAATCGGCGAATCCAACGAAACCGACTCAAGGGTCGACAGTATGGCAATACGGCGAAACTCAGTCCGAAGATCTCACCCTCTTGCAAAGGATCAAGAATCACACGACCCAAGTCCGCACCCAAAGCCAGTTTTGCTTCGCGGGCTCGCTGCATCCCTCTGGCCACCAGACCCGGCGCAACCGGCGACGCGCTGAGGGCTACGCCTTTGGGCTTGTCTCCGGCGTCCCGAATCAACCATTTCGAAACCGCATCCGAAACCTGAAACGGATCGCCGTTGTTCCCCAGATCCAGCGGAGCGATGAAAGCGTTGCGGTCCGTATTTCCGCAGAGATCAATCAGCGCTTCCGAAAGACCCAATCGCAGTTGTTCGACTGTCGGCCGATCGATCATCATTCGTTCAAAAGCATTTTCCGATTTCTTGTGCGGCCTTTGCTACCTTGCAACGGTCCCTTCAAGGATCGACGGTTTGGAAAAGGGATCGACGGGCCAATGTGAAAACAATTCAAAAAATCATGCCACCATCGAAATCGCCGATTTCCGCCGCGCCACTCCCGTGAACATCCACCGGTTACGAATCAGCCATCGTCCGCTAAAACTTCTCTCACTTTCGCAGCCCGGCGAACCCGTTCGAATCACCTCTGCTCTAAACCGATCGCCCTTGCAATCGAGCTCGATTTCAATTTCGATGAACTCCAACACCCGTCGAGTTTCGGGAAACCAGCATTTATACGTTGCTTCCTTCGCGCAGAAAAGGAGTCGGGCAAGGTTTCCGCGATTCCACGACGGCTGCCGGTCGAGCCAAGCCTGCTCGTTTTTCGTACAAATGATCGGCCAAAGCTTTTGCTCCAGCGGAGCGTTGGGTTCCACATCCACGCCGAGACCTTGAACCGAAAGATTCGGGCCCAATGCCACGATGCAAAGATCCTCGCAATGGGCAATGGAACCGACCACGCCTTTCGGCCACATTGGGCAGCGCAGCGGGTCCACCTCGATGTCCGGTTCTCCGTATCCCAATTGACGTAACAAGTGCCGAGCGCTGGCACGACCGGTTGCAAACTCCGCGATTCGACGGGAACAAGCCTTCGCAACGTGTCGGCTCTCGGTGGGTCGTAAATCTGTTGGCCCGCAAGTCAGGGATGCAACCGTCGCCAACACCGGCTCATCGAACAATTCCCCTACAAAAGGCAAGCAGTCGACCTCGATCACGTTATCGCACCCGCAAATTCTCTCGAAGGATTCGGCGCCGCGCAGGCCAGCTCGGCTTTTTGCAGGCAAGCGCGCAACCGATGGGCCATCACTCGGACGTTCGGCTCCAGCACCATGCTATCGTGATCGCCCGGAACCTCGTGAACCTCCACTCGATCGGCAAAGGGCCCCCAACCATTGTCAGGGTAGACGAATTCACGCGAACTATTGAGTATTCGGCCCGGTCCCAACACATAAGCGGAATCGAGCTTCGGTCGAAAAAGCGTGATGGTACCCGCGTATCGTTGAACCTCGTATTTAGGCAATGCGCGATAGAACGCGTCCTTGATGGCCTCCGAACGAAACTCGGTGGGGTGCATTTCGCCTTGGCCGTTTTCGTGCTTGCCGTTTCGCTTTTTCAATTCCCAGGCGATTCGATCTCGGGCCCAATTCGTCAAATAGGACGGGCCTTGTCGCTTCAGACGCTGCCAATGGATCCGTGTCTTATCGGTGGCACTCAGCGGTGGCGACTGCGGAAGCGGAGTATCCAGAAGTACCAACAATGAGACGGTCTCGCCTTCCTCAAGAAGTTGCTGCGTGATTTCATAGGCGGCAATTCCACCTCCTGAAAATCCGCCCAGCAAATACGGACCATGCGGTTGCACCGATCGTATTTCCGCGAGGTAATCGCCGGCCATCTCGGTAAAAGATTCATGGGGCAGGTCGTCGCCGTAAAGACCACGGGCCTGTACGCCGTAAAACGGCCGCTCCGTCCCGATCAGATGGGCCAGATGTCGGAGATTCAGAACATTGCCAAACATCCCCGCGATCAAGAAGAACGGCGTTTTCACGCCCGGGTCCTTGGGATGCATGGGGACGAGATGTTTGTATCGCCGCTCCTGTGATTCGGCTACGACCGGTCGCTTCGCGCCGGTGTCACCCACGGCGGCACGGATCAGGTCCGCGCAACGTTCAACGTTCGGCGCTTCGAAAAGGACGGAGATTGGATATTCCACCTGGAACGCCTTCTTGATCTTGGCGAATAAACGCACCGCAATCAGCGAGTGACCTCCAAGATCAAAAAAACTGTCCCGGATCCCAACCGACTTGACCCCCAGCAATTCTTCCCAGAAACCCACGAGTGTGCGTTCGATGTCGTCGCGCGGCTCCACATATTCACTGTCCAACGCCGGACGATCAAACTTGGTAGATGATCGTTCGGTCTGCGAGGAAATTGTATCGACCTGTCGCACCAACCCATCGAGGTCGAGCGACGTCACAATGATCTGTGGAGAATCCCCGTGGGAAAGTATTCTCGTCAACGCCGCCGTCCCCTCGGCCGGACCAATACCATGTCGAAGATTGTGACGAAACGCACGCTCCGCCGGGGACAATTGATGATTATCAGTGCCAGGAGATGACTCCAACTCCATTTCCGAGGCCAACGGCCTTCGTGCCACGGCAAAATCAACTTCGCCGGATACACGCTTCATGGCGAATTCCTCGACCTCGATCAGTACGCGACCTTGAGGATCGGCGATCACAATATCCAACGCCACGAATTCCTTATCCGCGCGATTTTCGCCGTGATTGCGAATCCAACTCGTTAGTTTGCGGGTCAGTGGACCATGAACACGGATGGACTTGTAGGACACGGGGACCCAAAGTGCACGGTCCTTCTCATATCCCTCGATAAGGTCCGTGGCAAACCCCGTGGCGAAATCCAAGAGCGCAGGATGCAATTGGAAGTCCTTCAAATCCTCCTCGAATGATTCCGGCAGTTCGAGTTTCGCATAGGCTTCGCCCTGTCCGTAGCAAACCTGACGAAGCACTCGCCATCGTGGCCCGAACCGCAAGAAGTCCTCCTGCTTGGAACGCATTCCATTTTTGTCTTCGGCCAATCGCTTGACCTGACACCGTGCGTCGATCGCCGAAAGGGACAGTGGTTTCACCGGGGGCAACGCATGAAGAAGCAACTTGGCTTGCGTATGGGCTTCCCAACCCACGCGGCCGTCATCCAATACGCACTTGCTGTGAACCTCGAAATGGTATCCCGCATCATTTCGTCGTAATCGCACGCGAACTTCCTTCGGCTCATCATCCGATACCGCCAGAGGTCGGAAGAAAAAGAGATCGGCGATTTCAAAGGTACCCGTCTCGCCACATTCCGCCAGAGCCGCCCGAGCCATTTCGATGAACCCCGTGCCCGGCATCAGAGCCGTGCCCGCCTTCGTTCGATGCTCATGCAAAATCCAATGCGTGGCCGGATGGTACGTTGCGCGTAGAACCGTCAATCCCTTTCCGTCGCTTGATCGAGACGTATACAGCGGATGCCGAGTCGGCTCCTCCGACAGGGACTCCGCAGAGCCGTGCTTGCCCATGCGAGACGAAGCCTCGGCGGCCATGCCCACTTCGTTCCACACCCCCCAATTCACTGCCACCGTGTTTGCACGATCTTGACCGTTTCGATGTTGAGCAAACGCATTCAAAAACGCATTGGCGGCGACATAATCCACCTGCCCCGGCGGACCTAGCACCGTACTCGTGGAGGAAAAGAGGACAAAAAAATCGAGATCGGCATCACGAAGTAACGAATCAAGTACAAGGGTACCCTGAATCTTTGGGGCAAAGACTTCCTCGATCTCCGCTTGGGATTTGGTTTGAATCAGTCCATCGTTGAGCGTACCGGCTGCGTGAATAACACCGTCCAGTCGTCCAAAACGCTCCCGGGTTTCCGCGATCACCCGTCGCATCGCCTCCACGTCGGTTACATCCGCGGCGGCGACCAAAACTTCGGCACCTTTGCTTTCCAACGCCCGAACACTGCGAATTTTTTCAGACAATCCGTTCGATGTGCCGTTTCGCTTTTCCCAAACATCCCATTCTTTCTTGGGAGGCAAACCGCTTCGACTGATGAGCACGAGTTTGGCTTGCACGGTCTCAGCAAAATGACCCGCCACCGCGAGACCGATTCCACCCAAGCCGCCCGTGATCAGATAAACCCCGCCGTTGCGAAGTTTTGGCGCACGCTTGTTTTCAGGCGGAAGTAGTCGGCTTCGTTCGTATTGCTGCACCCACCGCTGCCCGTCACGATAAGCCGCCACGTCATTGCCGGGTTTGGAGAGACACTCCGCTTCGAGCAAGTTCACAAGTTTATCAAGGTCGCCTGGCGCAGCTTTGCCGCCGCCCCATCGTCGGCGCGATCCCTGTGGCAACGCAAGATCAATCGTCGTGCATGTATACCCAGGTATTTCTCGCGGAATCACTTTGCACGGACCCAGCACCGTCGACTTATCAGGATAGGGCAACGGTTCGTTTTCAACCTGCTGCATGCCATTGGAGACCACGGTGATCTGTCGCGGACCGCGAACGCCTTCATCCGCCATCGCTTGCGCCAAGAAGAAGAGGCTATAAAACCCGCGTTCCTGATTGCGGTGGAAAAAGCTGGATCCGGGTCGGAAACCCTCGTTCGCGGTGACCAACCACAAGTGAATGACACGCGATGGCATTTTTCCTAAGTTCACGAAGTCGCGGACCAGGTGGTCGTATCCTTCCCGTCCTTGTTCCGGAGAAAGGTAGAATTCCGTCGGGTTCGTTTGATGGTACCCGTCACTTTCCCGCACAAGCAGAACTTCATGGCCGCGCTTGCGCAACCGCTCCGCGAGTCGTTCCCCAATTCCGGCGTCATCCATGAACAGCAACGTCGTGACCCCCGACGGCTCGTCGACCCTCGACTCCGCTTCGCCGCGCTTCCATACCGGTCGATAAAACCAGTCCTCGAAGTCAGCGATGCGCTTGACCGCAGAGACGTCTTCTCGCGTCTCGGTCGTGACCTTTCCAGGCTCAATCCAATATTTTTGGTGTTGGAAGGCATACGTCGGCAGAGGGATACGTTGTCGAGTCTCCCCCTCCCACAACTTCGTTAGATCGAACGGAATTCCCGTCGCCCACGCTTGCCCCAACGCCGTCAAGAAATAGGCCGCATCGGAAACTTTTTCTTCCGGATGACGCATCGACGAAAGTACGCCTTGCCCGGGCTTCATACTCGGATGTTGCTTCGCTAAGGAACTAAGAGTTTTCCCTGGTCCGACCTCGATGATCACGCGCCCCGGCGTCTGCAACAACGTTCCGATACCGTCCCCAAAATGAATCGTGTGCCGCAAGTGCTGCACCCAGTAGTCCGGATCGGTGGCTTGCTCGTTCGTGATCCACGTTCCGGTTCGATTCGAGATAAACGGAATGTGCGGCGCGTTGAGCTGAATACTTCGCAAATACGCCCCGAAATCCGCGAGAATCGGTTCCAGCAAGCGAGAATGCGCCGCAATCGAAATCGGAATCCGCTTTGCGTCGACTCCCCGTTCAGCCAACGTCCGCTGAAGCTCGTCCAGATCATGCGTCCGTCCCGATGCGACGCAAAACTCAGGACTGTTTACCGTGGCCAGATCGAGTTTGTCACCGAGCAACGGCAGCAGTTGATTGGCCGGCAACGGAACACTGACCATGCCACCTGCTGGCACACGCTCGAACAACTGACCACGCAATGTCACCAGTCCCAAGGCGTCCTCGAACGAAAGTACCCCCGCCACGCAAGCCGCCGTGTTCTCGCCCAAGCTATGCCCGATCAATGCTTCCGGTTGAACACCCCAAGACATCCACAGTTTGGCCAAGGCATACTCGATGATGAAAATCGGCGCAAGCTGCACACCCGGGCGTTGAAGCTCTTTCGCGGCTGCCTCGAACTGATCGTTCGGCGGAAACAAAACTTGTCGAACATTGAAATCGACTTTCGGTTGCAACAATTCCAGCCCGTGGTCGACGAGCTCACGAAAGAGCGGTTCGCTTTCGTACAAATCCCGCCCCATGTTAGGATATTGGGCACCACCGCCGGGAAACATGAAAACGACAGATGGCTTCGCTCCAGTCGTCACTTTTTGCGTGAAAATTCGACGCGGGTCGTTCGACTCCAAAATAGCGATGGCCTCTTCCCGATCGCGACAGGCCAACACCCGTCGCTGATCGAACCCTCGCCGACCGACGTGCAAGGTGTAGGCCACATCCGCGAGGCTTACCTCCGGGCATTCGCGTAAAAACGACGCGAGCTTCTTCATGTACGCATCCAACGAAGTCCGATTCCGCGCCGACAAGGTCAACAATTGAAATGGCTTCTTGGATATACTACTTGGCGTGGCCTGCGGGGCTTCTTCGATAATGGCAAACGCATTCGTCCCGCCGACCCCCAATGAATTCACCGCCGCACGCCGTGGCTCTGCCCCTTCCGGCCACTCCCGCAATCGATTGTTCACAAAGAACGGACTACTCCGAAAATCAATCGTCGGATTCGGCGCTTCAAAATTCAGACTCGGCGGCATTTGCTTGTTTTGCAGCGACAACGTGGCCTTAATCAAGCTAGCCACCCCGGCGGCGGTATCCAAGTGCCCGATGTTCGTCTTGATCGATCCAATCCCGCAATAGTCCTTGCGCGAGGTCGACTGCTGAAAAGCCTGAGTCAGCGCCGCAACTTCGATCGGATCGCCGACGTAAGTGCCAGTACCATGGCACTCCACGAGACGGATTGAGTCGGCACTGACTCCCGCCAACGCCAGCGCCTCGGCCATCGCCGCCGCCTGACCGTCCACGCTCGGGGCCAGGTACCCGACCTTTCCGGCTCCGTCGTTATTGACCGCCGAACCTTTCCAAATCGCATGAATGAAGTCGCCGTCTTCGATCGCATCCTTCGCACGGCGCAAAACAACCACGCCGGCGCCGCTTCCAAAAATCGTCCCCTGCGACCGGTGATCAAACGCCCGACAATGTCCATCCGGTGAAAGAATCTCGCCCTCGGTATAGTGGTATCCGCGATAATGCGGGATTTCGATCGTCACCCCGCCTGCCAAGGCCATGTCACATTCGCCGTTGAGCAAACTCTGGCAGGCCATATGCGTCGCGACCATCGAAGTGGAACACGCCGTCTGAACGTTAATGCTCGGTCCGGTCAGATTGAACAAATACGAAACCCGCGTGGCCAAGAAATCCTTGTCGTTACCGGTATGACGCAGTAAGAACAACCCGACGGATTCCACCAAGTCCGGATTGCTCAGCAGGTTGTATATGAAATACGCGCCCATGCCACACCCGGCATAAACGGCGATCGGCCCTTGAAACGTCTCCGGCGGATGACCCGAATCTTCCAGCGCCTCCCACGCGCATTCCAAAAAATGTCGATGCTGCGGGTCCATGATCGCGGCTTCCTTCGGACTAAACCCGAAAAACTCCGCGTCAAAACCCTCCATCTCCTCCAAAACCGCTCCCGACTTCACATACCGCGAACTCTGTATATGGTCCGCCGTCACTCCTTGCGCAAGCAACTCCTCATCCGTAAACGCTCGAACCGATTCCACCCCGTCGCGAATGTTTCGCCATAACTCGCGGACATTCCGCGCGCCCGGCACCCGCGCCGCCATGCCAACGATGGCGATGTCGTTGGCGTTGATTTGACTGTTGGGGTATCTACTCATGGTTTG
>JBBTCX010000131.1:0-2981 GCA_038043045.1 Planctomycetota bacterium
CGGATTACCTCCTGGAGGTCGTCGGCCAGAAGATTTAGATGCGATTGCCCTGCCCGTTCTCCGCGACTCGAAGAATCTCCACGTTCCCGAGCCGTTGTCACAGCTCGCCGCAGAATCGCGAGAAAGTCGCGGGCAACACCCCCACTGGCAAGTACCAGTCGGTCCAGCCCCGTAACGGACGCGATGAACATGACGTGATCGTTCTTGGCTCGTGTTGTGATGTTGAATGGTAAATCACCCACAGCGGATGACCCTCCGCGTTTTGTGTCGTGGGCGACGATCGGCGCGAGCGGTGCCGCGTTCAGACAGCTTGATTCGTTCGGGAACGACACCGGTCAATTCGATGTATCGCCGCAAACAGAGCTGCGCATTCACCCGCCGTTTTGCGAAGTCTCGAACGGCGCGGGCATACAAGCCGATGTTCCGATGGTGGAAGTCGGTGGTCAGGATCAGGGTTTCGATTTCAAAGGCGTCGATCGGCTGGGGCAAGATACCCACCGATATTCCGATCAACCCCGCCAACGCCTTTGCATCCACGGTCAGTCGTTCCAGCACCGGTCGTTGCGCCGCCCCATTGCCTCGACTCGATTTGGATTCGCATGGCAACTTCAACGCGTTGGTCATCGTGTCACCACCTTCCGCGATCTTTCGTCGCTTCGCTGTCGCAGCGCTTGTTCCACTTCGGCAAGTTCGTAGCGAATAACCTTTCCTGTGATTCTGATTGCGGGTAGGATTCCGTCTCGTGTCCAGAGTCGGATCGTGTCTGGTTGCAGGCGTAAACGAGTTGCCAGTTCTTTCCTTGTCAGTAGTTCGTTCATTGTTTGCGCGCCTCCTTTGTTCGCGGCTACAGATCGGAGGCGGATTGCGCGGATCGGGCGCGGATTCGACAAAAATGGCGTTATTTGCGCAGGAATAAGGCGCGGATTTTTTCAGGAAATCCGCGCAAATCCGCGCGGGTCAGACTTGATCAGCTTGGACAATGCTCTTGCCATGACGGCGGCCAGCGCGGGAAGTAGCTTTGGGCTCTTCAGGATCGTACTGCCCACCACGAACGTATCGCTTCCAAGTTTCAAAGTCAGGCACCGCGAAAGACCGACCTGTCGCCTGATCGTGGTAGGCCGGACAGTCGTGGTCACGGATGTATTCCCATTGCTCCTTACTGTACTTTTGCCCGCCTTTCGTCGGCATCAAGTCGGGCCTCTTATGGCAAACCCATTCGTAACTGGCGACCGCCATGCGCTCAGCCGGTTTTGGTTCTTTTTTCTTCGAAATCGAATTCGGATTATCCACATTGATCGGTTCCACCGCTTTCAGTTCAGGACCAATGTCCGCCCCTGCTCCGCCAAAATCCCGCGCGGGTCCGAGTTCATTATGTTCTCGATTCGCAGGCACGCCCGGCGTTGTGGGTTTGGCAACAAGCGCAGTGCGGACCGGTGTTTCATGGCCTAAATCCGCGTTCGGTAGGAAATAACTATGATGGTGAATTACTTTGGTTTGCTGAATAATGATCTTTCCGGCCAGCAAGGGATCAACGGCTTTTGGGGGAGGCGGAGAGTCAATTGGCGCTTGAGATGCCGCCGAATCGGGCAGGTCACGAACGAACGCCTGGACATTCTTACCGGCCTGTTTTCGCGTGACCGCGACGAATCCTTTTCGACGGGGTTTGTCCGAATAGTGGTTGCAATTGATCGATTTCCATTCGTCGATCGCAGAGCGGTCGGCAAACAACGCATCGTGAATTCCGGCCAGCGTAGCGTACTTTTCACTGATCGAAGCCGGTCCGGGTTCAATACTCGTTCCAAGTGACGAGCAGAGTGGAAAAGCTTCAAAGAACCGCGTGAAGAGTTCAGGGACGGTGAGTTTCGGGGAAGATGCAAGTGCCAACTCAGGCGGGACCCAGCATGAGAAATCGGCGAGCATTGACCCCGAAGGTGGTTCGCCCAATCGACCCAGGTCCTCGGACGAGGGGTGGGTCAAGTAGTAATCCCACATCCACGTTTTTTCGGTGTCTTCAAGAGGGCGCGTCGCTTCCATGCCTTCCGGGTCATTGCTCAGTCGTTCACTCTCATCGTCCCGCTGCTTAAAGTCCACCAAAGTCGACAATCCGCGTTCACAAAATTCTTTTCGCCGCCCGTTCCAGCGTTCCAACCGTGCCCTGTCCTTTATGATTTCGCCCTGAAACTTCACGCAATGTTTTCGGAATAGTGCGAGAATCAAGGGCTTTCGAACCCATTCGACAACCCGTTGAGCAATCTCGGTTTTCCAGTCTGGAGATAACTGACCGGAACGAAATACCGTCGGACCGCCGGAACCCGAAGTCGAGTCAGAGTTTCGCATGTACCTGTTTGCGCCATCCACCGGCCCATGGAAATGACGCCTAACCATTTTCAATAACACTCCGATACGGGCCTTGTCCGCTTCTTTCAACGTCCGCAAAACGCCTTGGCAAGGAATCGCGCCTGGGACGACCTGCTTCAGCAATTGCAAATAATATTCTTCCTTCGCCGACTCCTCGTTCGACAATCCATTTCGATGTGAAAGCAAGGGCGGGACGCTGGGGATGACAACATCGTGAATCGTGCCCAGGCACACAAGTGCATCGTCCAACGTGGCCGCTCGATCCCAGCACCAAGGATCGAGAAGCTTGGGTTCCCGTGCGTTGATGAGTTCCGTCGACCACCAGCCCGTCACATCCTTGAGGATGCCATTCATCGGCAACACTGCGGTTTCAATCACCCAATCTTTACTTGGCCGCGATTTCGCATCAGAGTATCGCTGATCCGAGACGATCAATCCGCCGTGCTCAGCGCGCTTGGACTGCCAGGCTGAGTGTTGACTTGAGGCTTCATTAGATCGATGCAAGGTTCGCTCGAAGGCTTGTCTGAATTCGCTTTCTTTGCCCTGGGAAAGATCATCCACTTCCATTGCTAGAGCACTTCTCTTTTTTCTGTAGCGTGTTTGCCGATAATCGTTCTGCCAGG
>JBBTCX010000132.1:0-18727 GCA_038043045.1 Planctomycetota bacterium
CTCCTTCCAATATGCAATGTCCGCCGGCAAAGAGGGCGATCAGCAATTGGTCGACGACTTCTTGTTGACCGACGATGACCTTGCCAAGCTCGGCGCGAAGCTTTGCCGTCGCGGCTTGAAATCTTTCGATCGACTGCAAATCCGTCGGTGTTTGGGACCGTCCGGTTTCTAATGGGCTATGCATTACGAACTCCTCGTCACTCCCTCTCCGTTCAAACGCCGGCGGACGAATCCAAACGATCCATGCCCGTGCGGGTTTGACCTCCGATTGGCCGATCGGCGACCAAAGTCGGAAAGAAAGCCATGGACTCTATCAGAACCGAAGACGTGGGGCAAAACAATCCTCGAGCAAACCTAGGTCAGGGGCGGGCGTGGCAGATTGGAAACGCCATAAGTGCCATGTTATGGCACTTCCACGTTTTAAACTCAATTCCGTTCCCCCAGCCTCGCGCTTTTGACTTTCCATCTAAACGGACACTTGCAAATTGTTCTCCAATCGAAAAACTAAAACGTCAGAATGAGCAAACGAAAAATCAGAACGGAAAATTGATAACTATTGATCTATCAATACTTTATGAGTGTCTTGGGCAAAAACGGCCTCCTTGACTTAGTGCCTGGGGTGTCATTTCTGGCGGGATCGAGCGGATTAGGGGTGAAAGCAATCGGCCTACCAGGAAAAATTCTGGCGGATCGCTTTACGCATCGAACGGGAAACGCAAGGAAATGACGCGGAAAGAAAAGCAAAGTCCAAGACAGAAAGTCAGTCTTTTTGATTTTCAGAAGTCGGTTTGGCAATGTGAAAAAAAAACAAATATCCCAATGAGGCCGTCGCCGTCGCGTGTTCCTTGGCCGGAGGCCTTGGAAAGTCTATACGCTGGTGCGATGACCTCGTATATCACTCTGGGCCAGGAACCCAACGGGTTCCGCAATTTGAAAGAGGGAATCATATGATCCGAAGGAAACGAATTAGGTTGTTGACAGCGTTATTTCTTGGTGCAACCTGTCTGTCGGTTTTGCCTGGTTCACGCGCCGAGGCGACCGTGACCATCACCCTCTCCGTCACCCCCCCGGCGGACACAAGTATCAACGGGAATGAGCAGATTGCGATTGAAGCGTTTGTAACGTCGAACATCAATCAGCTCTTTAAGGGCGGTCAAATCGGGTTCTTCTGCACGATCACGAGCGGATCGACGGTGTTGACCACGAACGGAGTAAGCTCCGTGACGACGCCGCCTTTCAGCGCAGGTGGTATCCCGCCACTGTGCCCAGGCGGTGTGGCTGCAAGTAACCAGCCAAATTGTTTCGCGTCCCGCTCGCCGCTGCCCTTGGCGCCGCCGTGCCTAACTTTTGCTGGCGTGCCGTCGTATCTGGCGACCATCACGTACGATGTATCGGATTGTGCGACGGATTCCGTCGAAGTTCATGCGGAACCGTTGGGCGTGGCGGACGGCGTTCCGGACGCGGTAGACGAAACACGATTCCGTGACGATGGGCCGGGAATCGGCAACCTGATCCCCATCGTGGGGGAGGTGTTCGCTACATTGGTTCCGGATCTGGGAACGTGCTGTAATGGCGCGAATTGCATGATGGGTGGCGTCAATCAATATTGTTGCGAGCAAGGTTTGTGTTGTGGTCCGTCCGGCACATTCAATACCCAGGAACTTTCCTGCGGCGGTCCATCTCCCTGTGGAGGCTGCCCGTCCAACGGTTTAGTTGTCAATGGCAATTTTGACGCTGCGGTCCCAACCAATGGAACCGGGAACGGCTGGACGTCGAACAACATCAATTCGAGTGGCGGCTGGTCAACATTGGCCGGCAACCCGGTGCCGTACTTCATCCTCAACGACACCGGAGTCGTGGTCGACGATCCCACGATCGAGCAGGTCGTCGCCCCCCTGGTCGTGGGCCAATCGTATCGCTTGACCGGCGATTACATCAGCGTCTACCACAACGACGACCCGTTGGAAGCGACGAACTCTTTTGTCGTCGAATTGAACGGCGGCGTCGTGTACGAGGCGGGACCCACGGCGGATCACGTATCCGACCCGAATCCCACATGGGCATCGTTTGACGTAAGCTTCACCGCAACCGCCACGTCGATGAACGTGCGGATGCGTGCCGAGGCGAACGGCACGGATAACGACTTTGGCGTGGATAACGTCGCCGTCTGCTCCAACTGTCCGTGCAACGGCGATGTGAATGGCAACATGATTGTCGATGTGGACGACCTCACACTTCTACTAGGCTGCTTATGCGATTCCCAGTCTATTCCTGGTTGTGATTTAAACTGTGATGGACAAGTCAACTTGGTGGATTTAGGGGTTTTTCTTTGCGGATCCGCTGGCGGCACGGATTGCTGCCCAACCCCTCCAATTGGCGCATGTATGAATTCATTTTTCACTCTTGTATGCAGCGAAACGAATGCTGCTATTTGCAACGCCGGGGGGGGAACGTATCAGGGCGACGGAACCTCTTGCACGTTGAATTGCCCCTGTGCGTGCAGCGGGGATATTAACAACAGTGGGACGATCACCGCAGCGGACTTCAGCTTGTTCTTGGATTGCCTGGGAGGTGTTTCCTCAGACCCGGACTGTGACGTGAATTGTGATGGAGTGGTTGACTTGCGCGACCTGGGTGATCTGGAATGCGAATTTCGAGGCAACTTTCCGCCGGGACAGTGCTGTGAGCAAGTCCACGGGGCTTGCTGTGTACCACTCTATTCCTTTGAGTGCATCGAAACACCTGAGGCGACGTGTGACGATGTTCCTGGTGAATACCACGGCGATGGAACCACCTGCGATCCTTCCCCGTGTGATTGCAACAACAACGGCATTCCCGATGACTGTGAACTAGATTGCGCCGCGTGTCCGCTGACGGATCCGCCGTATCAGTTTCCACAGTGCGGTCGCATCACAAAAGACTGCGACGGGGATGGGATCATTGACACTTGCGAAGACCCCCGGCCATTCTGTGAATGCAACGTGACCGCGTGCGAAATCAATCCCACGAATGACCCGAGCGGACCATTGTGCACGTGTGTATCCGACGGGCCTTGCGATTGCGCGTTTTGTGAAGTCGTCGGAAATCAGACGCAGTGCAACCACTTTGTGCGTGAGTTTGGCGACGCCTCGTGTTCTTGCAATGGACCCCAACTTGAGGCGGTTGTTTGCATTCTGGATGCGTTCCAATGTGGAATCGATGGGCAAGACGCGGGTGACTGCAATCTTTGTCCGAACCCCGGATCGCTATGTTTCCAATTGGGATGTTGTGGGAGTACGGGATGCCCGGGGGCGGACTATACCAACCCGACCCAACCGGGCCAACCGGAGTGCACCCCCGACAACGACATCGACGTGGATGATTTGATTGTGGTCCTGGAAGCGGTGGCCGGTAATCCCCTATGCGATTGCGGTTTTTGCACGACGGCGTGTTGCCTGCCAGGCGACCTATGCGACATGTTGTCGCCGGCACAGTGCTTGCAATCTGGCGGAACGCCCCATCCTCCCGGACGTTGCTGTTCGGACGTGGCGACGAATGTTTGCGTCCCCGTGACCTGTCCGTAGTAACGCGATGGTCGTTTGATTCATCCAAACCCCGCGGGTATGTTCGCATGGATCGGGCATGCCCACGGGATGGAGCGCGAATGAGAAAAACGATAACAATATTCGCGGCTGTTAGAGAGATGCTTGTCTCTGGTTGTACGGGCTCGGTTCGCATTCTTGAACGACGACCGGGTGACGGGACCGTGACCCGGGTCAGCGCGTTGGGCGATGAACGCGAGGGCGGAGCGCAGTCGCCGGAATTGCGCTCCGCAGTGCCCTGGTCGCGTGTGACGTTGCTTTTCACCGATCACTTGGTTCTGACCAAGGACGCGGCGTTTACGGATAACATGTTGTTCCTTTTTTTGGAGAATCGTGCAACGCGGGTTACCGGTTTCTCTTCGCGTTAGCATCCGAACGCTCCACTTGAACGGTCAATGGGAAGGGGTTTGGAGTCGCTAACCCCTCACTGCCCGATGAATCAAGCACCTATTCTCGTGACCGGTACCCGAATGGCGTGGCCATTTCCAGACCAAGCTATCCCAAGAGCATCGGTTGACACGCTATCCGTGCCTGATACATTGACTTTGCGGTCGGACGGATCAATTGGCGATCGTCCGAATTAGAGGTTTTCGTTCGGGTTCATAGCTCAGTTGGCTAGAGCGCGTCGCTGATAACGACGAGGTCCGAGGTTCGAGTCCTCGTGGACCCAGTAAACGTAAATCACGCCGAACGCAGGACTTGGCGTACCCGTCTGCGTGAGAACCGTGCGAATCGTTTGCGCCGAGACAAAGCGACTCATCGCTTCCAAAACAACCAGCGGCGCGGGCCACTTTTCCTTAAGTGGAGAACCCGGCCCTCTCTGGCCGATACTCGACATGGTTCAAGCCTCCATAGAGATAGAGTATCCGGGTCCATCCGAATCTCTACCGTCTTTGTGGGGTTTTTTTATGCGCCTTAAGTGAACCGTATTGGGGCTAGAGCCCTATGAGGCCACCTGCGGCGTCAGGTTCTCCAAGAACCCTTCCAACTTTCTCGCGCGGACCGGGTGTTGTAATTTCCGGATGGCCTTGGCTTCCACCTGGCGGACGCGCTCGCGGGTCACCTTGAAAATCTTGCCGACTTCTTCCAGGGTATAAGTATACCCGTCGCCGATACCGTAGCGGAGTTTGATGATCTCGCGTTCTCGATACGTCAGTGTCTTGAGCACTTCCTCCACGCGATCTTTGAGCATTTCACCGCCGGCGGTGGTGATCGGAGATTCCGCGGTCTCGTCCTCGATGAAATCGCCGAAGTACGAATCCTCGCTTTCGCCAACCGGGCGATCCAGCGAAATCGGATGGCGAGAAATCTTCAGCACACGGCGAGCTTCTGTCACCGGCATTTTCGCGCGACGAGCGATTTCCTCGATCGTTGGTTCACGTCCGAGGTCTTGGAGCAACTCCTTGCTGATATTGCGAAGGCGGCTCATGGTTTCGATCATGTGCACGGGAATGCGAATCGTCCGTGCATGATCGGCGATCGCCCGCGTGATGGCCTGCCGAATCCACCACGTCGCGTAGGTGCTGAACTTGTAGCCGCGCTTGTATTCATACTTGTCCACGGCGCGCATCAGCCCGGTGTTTCCCTCCTGAATAATGTCCAGGAAACTTAGACCCCGGTTGCGATACTTTTTCGCGATGCTGACCACCAATCGAAGATTGCCGCCGGAGAGTTTCCTCTTCGCATCCTCATATTCGCTGAACACGCGTTGGATCGCGGTCAGCCGAATACCCAAGCTCTCCGACCGCTCCAAACAGAGCGATTCAATCCCCGAAAGCTCATCCTTCATTCCCAGAATGTCTTCTTCCGGAAGCGTTTTTCGCTTGGCCTGGGAGATGAGTTTGGTTTCCAGCTCGCGCATCTTTCGATGGAGGCCGCGAAGTTTTTTCATCAACGGCTGAATCCGGCTGGTTCGAAGCGAAAGCTCTTCCAACAGCTTGGAAATCTTCCGCCGTCGTTCACGCACCCCTCGTTCGGTCTCGCGCCGAGGTCCGACGAGCAGCCTGTTGTTTTGAAGCTGCTCCCACGCCTCCTCGTTTCGGGTCATTAAAACTCGGACAGTGACGAGATTAATGGGAATGCGCGAGCTGATTCTCGACTTGGCGGCGTGCTCGGCTGTGGAGATTTTCATCGTGCGGTCGAAAGGCAACTGCCCATCGTGGACTTGCTGTAAGATTTCGACGGCCAATCCGGCGCAATAATCGCTTTCCAGGACTTTCTGGCGAAACGCCATTCGAGTGAGTTCGATCTTTTTGGCCAGGCGGATTTCCTCTTCGCGGGTGAGGAGCGGAATCTCGCCCATCTGCTGAAGATACATCCGCACCGGATCATCGATGCGCTTGGTTCCGATTTCCTCGTCGATGTCGGCGCTGTCCACGGCCGCGTCGCCTTCGTCATCCGTTTCTTCGGTAACCGTGGGTTGAGGAGCTTTCTTGGATGGGGCGGCATGGGCGGCGACCTTTTTGGGTGGGGCCACCACGCGACGCTGCTTCTGGCGAAGGGCATCGATCTCGTCCAGCGTTTCGATTTTCTCTTCCTCGAGTCGAGAGAGAATCATCTCCAACTGCGTGGGTTCGACGGCATCATCCGGAAGGATTTCGTTCATTTCCTCCCAGGTGACAAACCCGCGCTTCTTCCCACGCTCAACGAGGTCTTCAATGGCGCGCTGGATCGGATCAATGTGAATGTCTTGTATTTCCTTGGTCGTCATTTTGTCACCGATTTCCATAACAACTAGGGCCTATCCACGTTTTTCGGATCCATGACCCCGTCACCTGCCACCCGACGCAAGATACGCCGCGGGGCAAAATGGCGATGTTTCATTAACCCCTCTTGCGCGACCCGAACGTCGGACCTCGCGGATTCGTCGTCAACGGCCACCAACAACTCGGCGGTTACTTTTGCCGAGCCGATGTCCCGCGCGGCTTGGGTGAAACGCACAATACTGGACTTCGCGGAAGTATAAGTTTCCGCAAACTGTCCACGTTTCTCGCCTTCCCACAACAGCGCGGTGACCCTGGAAGCATCTTCCACATCCTCGCAACGCAGCAAAATGTCGCGAAGAACAAATTCACCTTTTTCTCCCGCAGCCGCCTGAATGACCTTAGCAATCCGGCGGTCACGTTCATCGGCGATGCGATCAACGTCCGGGAAGTTCCCAATCAAAGTCAACAAACCGGGTTCGTTGAGCGCTGCGCCCAGCAATCTTTCCCAAGCCGCCTGTTCATACACGGCCGGTTTTCGGGTATCGACCGCCTTTTGCGTTCCATGACCCGAAGCCTCAGGTCCTCTTTTTCTTGCCGATCTCCCTTTCAACAGCGTCTGCACCTCTTCAGCGCTTAGACGCAGAAGGTGAGCGACTTGGTTGATAAGCAGACCTCTTTGGATCGCGTCGAGAGACCCGCTTTCGTACGCCTCCGCTACGATCCCGATGAAATCCAGCACGGCTTCCCGTCGCCGGGCATCGGAATCACTACCCCCGAAGCAGGTCAGGGTTTGCAACCACTGGAATTCTAGCGCATCGATTGCAGTGTTCAATACGTCCAAGAAAGCCTCGGGCGAATGCTTACCCAGAAAGTCGCTGGGGTCTTTTCCATCCGGGATTCGGGCGAGTCGGACCCTAAGGCAAGACGGCAAGGCCAATTTAATGGCCCGTTCCGCCGCGGCTTGACCCGCTTGGTCGGAATCAAACAGAACAATCGCCGTGTCACAATAACGTCTCAACAGTTCGACGTGGGAAGTCGTCAGTGCCGTTCCCAATGTGGCGACCGTTTCAGTTGCCCCGGCTTGATGGCATGCGATAACGTCCAAATAACCTTCGACCACCACGACCCGGCCCGTTTCAACGATCCGATTCCGGGCAATATCCAGTCCGTAAAGACTCCTACCTTTATCAAACAGGACGTTTTGACGAGTGTTAATGTACTTGGCCGTATGGTCCGATAGCGTTCGGCCACCGAATCCGATCACCCGGCCACTTGCATCGCGGATAGGAAACATCAGCCGATCGCGGAATGTGTCGTAGCAATCCCCCCGTTCGCTTTTTCGCCGAAGGTCGGCTTCAATCAAGACCTCTTCTCGAAAACCCGCCTTCCGCGCCAGTCCAGGCAATGACTCACTACCCTCGCAGGCAACCCCCAAACTGAACTTCTCGGACATGTCATCCGAGACCGAACGATTTCGAAGATATTCCCGAGCCGCACGTCCAATCCGTTCGTCCAATAGAGTTCGCCGAAAGAAAGCGGCCGCCCATTCATTTGACGAAATGACTTCCGTTCGTTCCGGACCGGAACTGCGCGAATGCGCAGATGTTACCTCCCACTTTACGCCCGCCCGATCGGCGAGCATTCGCATCGCATCCACAAAAGGAACCCGTTCCCGCAGTTGTACAAACGAAAAAAGGTCTCCCCCTTGACCGCATCCAAAGCAATGGAATAGGCCCTGCTCCGGGTTTACTGAAAAAGAAGGCGTTTTCTCCTGATGAAAACAACAAAGACCCACCCAACGGCGCCCGTTTCTTTTGAGAGCGGTATGCTCCGAAACAACGTCGAGGAGGTTCACTCGATCCAAAATCTGGCTTTTGATTTGTTCAAAGCTGGGCAAAAGCGCGACGTCTCCCTTGGATCGTTCGACTGAGTTAGTAGGGGTTACAGGGGGTACGACCTCACCGAGCCAACTTATCCAGCGGTTCAAGTAGGAGCCACCACCGGGTATTTCGCCCACGTCGACCGATTCTACGGGGTTACAGGCGAACTATAGGCTTAACCAAACCAAAGGTCAAGGCTTCTGACCAAAAAACAGGGCAATTCAATGATCGAACCCCTTGTTAAGCTGGCTAAGTTTCGAGGCCGGCATGCGTGAATTGCGATCGATTCCTGGCACAACGACATCGGTCCCATCGGGGTGGAGGAAGAATTCACACAAATCACTCGAAAACGTGCCTTTTGCCGAATTTTGACCCTCCATCAAACTACTTCAACATCGTCGCTAGGCGGGTGATTTTTTGTTCACCGGTTTCGCCTTTGTCGTCGGCATTGGAAAGGTATTCCCGGGCCAAAGCCTGCAACGCGAACAAGTTCGGTGGATCGGCGTTGTCCATGTCGTCGTAGGCTTTGTCCAACAGCGTTTGGAAGCGGAAGTACCGAGCCTCCTCGATCAAAAGCTTGGCGATGTAATCCGTCGCGTCGGAAGCGCCGTCCATCAGCACGTCGATTACCGGGATCGCCCATTCGATCGCTCCCCATTCGCGGGCCTCGCGCGTGGAAATAGGCCGAATGGTGTGCCCCGTACCGAATGACCCGACGATGAATTGGTCTTGCAAAAGCCCGGTTTTGTTGGCCGCATTGATTCGGATTCCCTCCGCAATGGCACAGGCCGTCGGGTTGTTCGCTACCACGCCGCCGTCGACCAGCGCCGCTTCCCTGTTGCCGCGACCTCGAATCGTCATCACGTGGGCCGGAAAATACGTCGGCGCCGAACAAGACGCTTTTACAATCTGCCAGACCGGAATCTGTTTATAGTCCGAGTGATGATTCTTGAACACGACGGCCTCGCGCGATACGGTGTCATAACTTGTCACCAGAACGGTCGGTTTCAAAAACTCCTCGTTGAAAAGGGCATGGCCGAATTGATTCTGTAAGGTTTCGCGCAAACCGTGGTCATCGTATTTCGGCGCGCTGGGTCCTTCGGAAAACGTGCGGACCAATCGACTCCACCGTCGCGACGCGGGCGCCGGAAAAACATTGCGTCCGCGCTCTTCGTACATGGTGATGATGCTTTTCGCCGGAAGTCCCTGAGCCACCGCGCAGGCCAGTATGCTGCCTGTCGAGGTCCCCGCGATCAAATCGCAGTGTTCACGCAGGGGCCCGCCGAGCTTCTGTTCCAAACAATCCAACCATACGGCCGTCAAGATGCCGCGAATCCCGCCGCCGTCCAACGAAATGATCCGATACCGCTTGCTGTCGTCCGTTTTGGACATGGTGCTACTCCTTTCAACTGGTCGAGGAATCGACTCTGGGCGAATGGCCCGTTGCTTTGTTCGGTTCTTCTTTGACATACGCTTTGACCGGAAAACAGGAGTATGATCAAGAATCCGTCTGCTTGCAACCAGTCCACGCGACAGATTTGCAATTTTGTGTTATCGTCTTTTTCGAATGCAACTCGACGATAGAATCTGCTATTGTTACGACGTCACGCTGCGCAAATTGGTCAATTTTAGTCGGCGCGTGAAACCGCAACAGCCGACCCGGATGTCCGAATGCCTCGGTGCGGGGACCGGTTGCGGATGGTGCATTCCAGTTCTCATCAAGATCGCGGCGGACCCGGATCATTTTGAGTTTCTCGATCTCACGCCGGAGCAATACGCGGAACTTCGGAAGGCGTACATCAAGACGCAACCCAAGAACACCTTCAGCGCAGAGGAAAAGGATCTATCAGGGGCAGCACGAAGCGAACCTGCTTCGGATGCTTGTACCGAACGAAACGGGAGATTTCCCGGTCTGCCGAAAGGAAGAACGGCGGGTGATCCGATTCGTCCGGACTCGTGCACGTGAGGACTGAATCGAAAAAGCAGAGAGGCCGCAATTTGCGGCCTCTCTCTATAATCCGAATACGATTATTGAACTTTACCGAAACAAATCCGTGACCGTCTAAGGGCGTGGGTATAGAGCGAGAATCACGGACTTATTTACGTGTCTTAGTACCGGCTGCGACCACCGCCGCCGCCACCGCCACCGCCGTAACCTCCTCTGCCGCCGCGACCACCGCCGCCGCCACTATGTCCGCCACCGCCACTGCGGCTTTCTTGCGGCTTGGCTTCGTTCACCTTGAGTACGCGGCCACCGAATTCTTTTCCATTAAGAGCTGCGATGGCAGCTTCGGCCTCTTGGCTGGAACTCATTTCGACGAATCCAAACCCTTTGCTTTGGCCGGTATCGCGGTCCGTAATGACCTGGGCGGACTCCACCGTACCACTTTCAGCGAACAGCTGTTCGATCTCCGACGTGGTTGTAGAGTAGCCTAGGTTTCCGACATACAACTTTTTGCCCATGTGGTTTCTCCTATTCAAGGGCGATTCGACCCAGCGTTTACTTTCAGGGTCAACTTGAAAGAGGCCGAACAGCCGGCCTAAATGGAGGAAAAGCGAGAAAGGCATAAAGGTGCGGAACACTCGTAAAACCGCGACCGTAAAGCCGGTCTTCAGATCCAACCAACTCGAATTATATCGACACTTGAAAGAAAAACAACTGTCGCTTTGTAATAAATACGTCAGGACCATTGAAAAATCTGGCGCGCTCGATATCGCGGCGCAATTCAAATCACTCGAATGCGACGATAAGCGGTTCCGTCTGTGGAATTAACGGACGACGAGTTTCATGGCTCGGGGAGGATGTCACGGTGGGGCCGCCTAAAACGACCAATGGCACAGTAACCGGAGCTTCAGGAATTCCACCGACCGAGCGAAAAGGAATGGAACTGCCGGGTGTCGCTTGGAGCTTGACGATTTTTCCTCTCATTAAACGCAAGAGCCAGCCGGATGTTCGGCGAATCGTCTGAACCAGGCCGCACATTCCTATGACCTGCACGCTTGCGTCGGCAAGGTACAGGCGAGATTTGGGACGAACCACAGCGAACATCAATCGCAACGGATTGTAGAAATACAGGTAGGCCGCGATCATGTTGAGCTGCTTTCGCCAAGGTTGTTTATGGTTCGAAGCGACGACGAAATTTCCATCGAGCATGTGGGATTCGACTTTTCGACCTCCCGCGCTTTCATATGCCGTGGCAGATGTGAAAGCGCTTTCGTAGAGTTTGGAACCCGTGGCCGGAGTCATCATTAGGACTTGCAGGCTCACTGCGCCGGCCTTTCTCAATAGACGAACTTGATTGAGCAAACCATAGTCGCTTCCCCGTGAATAAAGAGGTTGGGAGTCGTGGTGCATCATCATGGGCATGGGACAGATGCCGTTTTTTTGGAGCAGACGAAAAGCGTTGGTGGTTTTGTCGACGCTTTGCCCCTTGTTCACAAAGGTTGCGGTCATATCTTCGACGCCCAGCCAAAGCGCTCGGACGCCCGCGGCGCGGATCGTGGGAAGATGGTCTTTCATTTGGAGCGTGTCATGGACCGTCACCTCTGTCCCCCAACGAATCGACTTTCGAAGCGGTTTTCCGTTGATCTGGGTTCGCGCAAGTTCTTCCACGATACTCAGCGTGCGTTGTTTGCTGTTGAAAAAGTTGTCGTCGGCGCCAAAGAAATATCGCAGCCCGTATTCTTGATTCAAGCGTCGAAACTCGTCGGCAATTCGCTCGCCGCTTTTGAGCCGGTGTTGTCTTTGGTTGTAGGCCGGTATGGGACAATAGGAGCAGGCAAACTTACACCCAAAGGTGAGTACGAGCGAGGAGACGGGGCTATACTTTCGGACCAAACCGGCGGAAAGTGCTTTAGCACCCAACTCCGCTTTTCGTCCAGGAGGTTCCAGCAGAGTATATCCCAATACAGGATGTGGCAGTTCGTCCAGATCGGCGAGTAGCCGCTGAACGCCGGTGTCGACCAGTTGTTCCGTGACACCGAACCGATCCGTTTTTGCAAATACCAGTCCGGGGACATCATTGAAAAGTCCGGAATCTCGAGCCCGAAGAAATGAATTTCGCAGGGATGTCCCGGGATCGTGCATGGAGAGGAGAATCTCCAATAGGCTTAATAATACGAATTCCTCGCCGGTGACGGCCACATCGGCGCTCCAGGGATCGCGCGGATTGTTGTTGAATACATCCCACGGTTCATAGACCGTCTTGGGACCGCCGGCGATGATCAAAGGTCGACAGTCGGGATCCATTCGACAGACGTCCCGAAGGAGAGCTTTGCAAGCGTCGGTATGAATCTGCATGGCCGAGACCATGAAGATGTCGGGAATTCGTCCGTCCACCCTCATCAGCGTGGGGCGAAAATTGGGGTTCCATTGCTGGAGAACGATACGGGTCTTTGGGAATCCCGCGTCGACCATGGCCGACCCAATTGCGCGAACGCCCGCGGGGGACATGCGCAAGGGGGCATAAACAAAAGGCAGCATGCGCGTTCGATGGTCGAAAGCGCAACTGATCACGGTGGTCAGATCATGGCGAGCCGCCAGACGCCGAAGTCGTTGCCGAAGATTCAGCATTTCACCAGGCTTCAGCGTTTCATCGCCTCGGGATCGACGAAGAAGTTCCATTTCAATGACTCCATTCCAAGTTTTTCCTGCTCCGGATACACGAACCTTTTTATCTGCAAGAGCCCGTCTGGACTATCCGAGAGCTCCATCGCCTGCGCCGGGGCTGTTATCTTGAGTCGGCGGAAGAGCCGTCTCATCTTTACGAGAGTTTCGACGCTCCCGTTTTTCCGTGGCCTTTTCTGTTTTTCTTTGCTCTCGAATACGCTTTTTTTGTTCGCGTTCTCGTTTTTGCACGGAGGGTCTATTCTTTTTTGCCATGGGTCTCCTTGGGTTAGAAGGTCAACGAAAATTTTGCATGAATGTCCACGTTCCGCGCCGCCCATAGCGGAATTTGCTTCGTCATTTTGCAAAGAAAGTCACTGAGCCAGTTCATTTTTGATGTCCGAGTGTTCTCTAGGCGACCCGCGCCAGACCGGCATGGCTTCAAGGCGACCTCGCAGAATCTCAAACGTCGTGGTGGGTTGATCGTTGTAATCTTGCAACGCCAACATGGCCTCTAACTCCGAATCCCGTGGAGGCCACGCCATTGTAAGGTGCTTTCCGTGAATATGCCGATCCACCTGTTCGAAAAGGACACAGGCCCGGTGCCAACCGAAAAGCTGGCAAAGGGCCCCTGTGATATCCCAAGCTACAGCTTGGGTGTCGTCATACCAAACCGCGTCCCCATTTGCAGCGTGGGCTTCGGCATCTCGACACCACTTGGTTTCGTTCTCAAAGAGGAAGAGTAAGCGGTCTTTTTCTTCAGGTGTCATGGATGGACCTCCTTTGCAGTTGCGGCTTTCCCGAGAAGCCCGCGTATTCTGGGAACTACATGCATCGTTCTCCCTTCTATTGTGGGGCGACTTCCGTTTGCTTCTTTCGAGAAGCAACGGTTCGGCGTTGTCTTGGACCACAAGAGAGCCAGCCCGCGTATCGAGCCTCAGTGATCTGTCCGTTTCGGGAGAGAGTGCCTGTCAAGGACAGGCAAATCCTCAGGAAGAAGATCGATCAACGAAGATCGCAACGGGAGGGATGTTACCGGGGATTGACCGACTTGACAAGCGAGGTAGCGCAGGGGGTGGCAATGGGCATTCACCAACGATGATATTCGAGCTTTCTGAAAGAGATGCGCGAAACGAGCGCGGATCAGCGGTTGGCGAAAAGATCAGGATCAAGCTGTCCGGCGCGTTTGATCGTTCGATGGCCGGGTAAACCGGAATTCCATAGCTTGCGAGAATACACACGAACGTCTTTGGTGGACCCGTCCTCCGCACGAACTTCCCAGTAACCACGGAAGCTTCGGTTGGGCCGACTCAGGAATGGCTTCCGTCGGTAAACACGGGTGATGGTGCCTTGCCATTGTTCCTTTTCTTGAGTCCATCGTTGAAGTTGATCGAAACCAAGAAACCCGGCGAGGATGGCGACGACGGGGAGGGTTAGCGCGCGTTTTCTGTTTCGAAAAAACAAGATGATTCTCCGAGGCCTTGAAAGTGTACGATTGGGATTGAACTTGGGCGGAAGGTCCGAATTTGTTTTGGGGGAAAGACGGTGGCGTTTGTGCGTAAGGTACCCTCGTAACGCCGGGTGACCTGGGCGGGGCGGGCGGTTAAAGTGTAACTTACAGATGGGTTCGTTTGGTTATTTTTTTGTTTTCCAAAGTGCCCTGCCTTTGGCACTTTTTGCAACAAAACGCTGGAAGCACGGGGGTTTTCAGCGCGCATGCTAAGAGTGCCACTGGTTGACATTGTGTGCAATTTGGCGTCAAAGCCTTTGGGAAGTGTCGCTTTACGATTCGCGTTTTTGTCGGACACGTTTCACCACACTTTACGCCCTTGTGACACCCGCTCTCTCCCCGTCGCGGTACGGATCGTCGGGCCGAGCCCGACCTACGCGACTGATGCGATTCACCTTACACCACGTCGTGATGCATCCGTGTGGCCAACACCCGCGTGAACAGTTCATCCAACGCCTTCACCTGGGCCACGCGAAAGTCGTTCAACGTGTGATCGTTAAAGCTGACGCCACCACACAACCAGCGGTAGGCGTCATGCTGCTCGCATAGACGGGCCAACTTCCGACCATTGCCGCTTATTGTCGACATCTCTCTTGGCGTAACCTATTGTCTTCCAAGCAGATACGGTAAAGTCTCTCTATCAGGCCACTTGAACTTCGTCGCGGGTTTGCCTAACTGTGAGAGCTGACGATTAATGCCAGAAGCAAAATCGAATCAGGAACCAGTCCTAGTTGACCGAACTCACTACTATGGCTAGCGTAGCGGGGCTAGGGATTCCGTTGGAAAGCGGACCGCTGCCCAAACGTGACGAGCGAAATCGTTAAGCGATCCAAAAGCAAGGAAAAGAGCGATGAAGGCAGAACGACGGCATGAGTTGCAGGAAAACGACTTTGTCCATTTATTGCAGGTCGGTCGGACCTATTTGTCCGATAATGCTCGATCGATCGGGATGGGTGTTGCGGTAGTCGTCGGGCTGTTTGTGGTCGTCTCTCTTGCTGTTCGATCCCACAACTCGAACAAAGAGGATAAGTGGAGACGTCTTTCCCAGCTCCAGTTTGATAAAGAGGACACCTTGCGGGCGTCGTTGGACGCGATGGCCGCGCTGGCCAAAGAGTCTTCTGACGATGCATTTGTATTAACCACTCTAATGGACATGGGGCGACATGGGCTTCGCTGGGCCAGTAAGGTTGATAACCCTCCGGATCGGGATTTGAATGAAAAAGCTCGTTGGGCATTCGACGAGTTGCTTCGTCGCTATCCCGACAATCCGATGGCGTTGGGTGTTGCTCACACCGGTTTGGCGACCGTGGAGGAGAACCACTTCTTTTTTTCGCGAGATGCCGGCCACAAAGAACGCGCCAAGCAACATTTGAAGGCGGTGATTGACGATGCGCGTTTGAATGGCCTTCCGTTTCAGCGAATTGCCATTGATCGCCGAGATTCGTTGGAATCCACTTTTGCGCTCGTGCGATTTGTTCCCGGAGATGCACCAGAGCCTCCGCCGGCGCCCGAGCGTCCCGCGCTACCGGACGCGGAGAGTATGAAGCGACTTCCGCCTGACTTACAAGTTAAGCTCGAGGAAATGCGCCTTCAAATGGAAAAGGACCTGAACGCCCAGATTGTCGAGCAGGCAGAAGAGGAAAACGTGGATCATCCTGAAGAGGATGAGGGCGAACCCGTCGACCGCGCCGACGATCCTAAAAGAGAAGAACCCGGCGACTCCAATGCGCCGCCAAAAACGCCTTGACGTGACTGGATTCTCCGCTCACCAAAATTCCGTCGGAGTTGCGTCCGAAGTCGTAAAGTGAAACGCCTGCCCATGCGGAATCGGAGACGTTCATTCCTCCTGGCGGTTAGCCTGCTTGTGTCATTTGGTGGCACTGGTTGTATTCAACAAGCGGCTTCGGTGAAGATGGTGCCGATGGGGGTCTCGTCAATTCCTCTAAATCTCAATGAATTATCGGACAATAAATCATTGTTATTGGACGTAAAATCGCTGTTATCGGGCGCAAAATCTTCCGTCGTTCATCTGCACGCCGCAAGGAAAGAAACTGTTGGTTTTGGGGTTCTGGTTCAGTCGGAAAACGAACCAATCGAGAACCCGGAGTTGCAGGTTGAGCCGTTTGTCGGGTCGGGCGCGGCCATGGATTCCACGGTCGCCACGGTCTATCGAATGCACCCGGTGCAGATCGACAATTGGCCTGGTTGGCACATTAAATATTTTACCCCGAAGCAAAGACAAAAAACTCCCTGGGATGTGTTGGTTCCGCTGCACGCGCCGAAAGGCGGTCGCCCCGCGCGAATTTCTCCGAACGAGACTCAGGCGTATTGGGTGGACATCGCCGTTCCAGAAATGACAGCAGGTGGCACCTACTCCTCGCGCCTGGTCTTGAAAAGTCGGGGGGCTGAATTGGCCAGTCAGACCATTGAGCTAGCCGTTTGGCCTTTCGCTCTTCCCGACCAAGCCGATATGGTGGTGATTGGAAACGTCGATCACCGCAACGCAGGGAATGGTGCGGGAGCTGATTCTGAAATCCTGTCCACGATGCAAATGCTTCGAGAGCATCGCATCACACCGGTTTTGCCTCTGCTTCACCCGGTCGTAGCGGTGGACAACCGAGGGGATATTCAATTGGACTGGGAGTCGTACGATGCCGTCGCGGAACCGCTCCTGAGTGGCCGAGCATTCGAAAATCGGATTCCACTGGAAGTTTGGCCTCTGCCCCTTCAGCCCATCCCGCCGATTCTAGAGACGAATCAAGCCCTGTCGGAATCCAATTCTCTTCGATCCGTAAGTCAATATTTGGTGGGTTGCATGGCTCACTTCGGGGACCGTGGATGGTTGCAAGGTAGATATGTGGCGTGGCCGGAATCGAGCGAAGTGAATCCCGCCGGATGGCGACGAATCGAGCGATTTCTGCAAGAGGCTCATCGTGTCATCCCGGGTGCCCGGTTGGTCGTTCCCTGGTGCCCTCAAGATTTGAGGCCCTATGGATGGGACGCGGAGCAACCCTTTCGCTTGCACGATGTCGCTGATATCTGGTGTCCACCGGCCCAGTTTTATGATCCAAGGGTCATGGCCGATGAACGAGCAAAAGGACGCCAGACCTGGTTTGAAGTGGATCGCCCGCCGTTTAGCGGTTCGACGGCGATCGCCGCACGTTCGGTGGACGTTCGTGTTCTGACCTGGCAGGCTGCACAATTACAATCGAGCGCAATTTTCCTTGGTACGGTCAACGATTCGTCAAAGGACTGTCGAGAAGTGACACCGACTGACATCCTGCGTGTAAATCCCGAAACGCTCATTTACTCCGGAGAGCCATTTGGCTTGAGGGAACCCGTTGCGAGCGTCCGCCTCAAATACGTTCGCCGGGCCATGCAGGATGCGGCGTATTTTCGGCTTCTTCGGGAGCACGGTCTGGAGCACGTGCGCGCGGCGCTCACTCAAGCCTTGGCACCTTACGCCGGCACTTCGGCATTTGCGACTCATTTTGCAAACGGTCGCAAGCTTGGTTGGTCGGCGCAGGAGGAACGATTCGACGCGTCGGTTCAACTGATGGCTGACGAGATCATACGAAAAACCAAGCCCAAAGCCGTCGAATCGGACGGTCGGTCGTTTGCGGAATCGCTGACCTGGCGGCGCTTCATGTCCCATGCCCATTCCATGCATGTTGAATTCGAAGGGGGGCGATTGCACCTTTCCGGAACGCCGATCCATCCAGAGTTTCGACTCGAAGGATCATGGACGCTTGAGAATCTGGGTCGATCCCCCTGGGAGGTTTCGATTGACCTTTGGCCGCCGGAACAGTGGACCCCGGATGGGGATAGTAAGGAAATCACTGTACCGGTCGGTCAGACCCGGAGAGTTGTTCGTGCCATGACGGGATCGGTCCTGACCTGTGACAACCTAGGCCATGTTGAACTTCCCTATGGGTTGGTTGGTCGAAGCAGTCCATCGGAACACTTAAAAGCTCGGATTTCTCTTCTCGCAGCCGCCCCCATGACAACGGGGATTCGAGTGGATGGCGACCTCTCCGATTGGGCAGCATTGGGTAACAATGTCGCGGGTGATTTTCGACTGATTTCAAGCGGCGCCGACGGCGAAGTTCTTGAATCCTCTCGGGAACCTAAAAACACCACGTTCGCGTTCTTGGGCAGGACTTCCGAGAGCTTGCTGATCGGGATCAATTGCCTAGGCCCGACCCAGACATCAACCCATAGTCGTCATCGTAAAGGAGTGACATATGATGACGGTATCCCGGTCGGGGAAGAGATGGTTGAGGTTTTACTTGATCCTCATAATTCCGGCAGCCGGTTACCCAGTGAGCTATACCATATCGTCGTGAAGCGAGACGGGGGCGATCTGGCTGAACAGGGCATTCGGCTCGATCCTCCGGTGGGTGGTCGAAGTCCCTGGCCTGTGGAAATGGAAGTGGCCACGCGGA
>JBBTCX010000133.1:0-5944 GCA_038043045.1 Planctomycetota bacterium
GAAGACGGATCAGCCCGTCGAAGACGCGGACCTCAAGTCCGACAGCCTGCTAGGCTGCACATTGACAGAGTGATTCCACCATTCGCCGAGTGCAAATGGAATCGGTGCGCTGGATGGTTGATCTGACCATTCGCGCCGGGGTTCAGCGGATTGTTTTGAACGGCAGCTTCGTCACGGATATAATGGAGCCGAACGATGTGGATTGTGCGTTGTTGCTGGCCGACAATTATCCGCGAGATTCGAGGCGCATCAGCCCTTGCAACGTGGAGCGGTGAGCGGGTAGTTGGGCAGGTCATCGACTTGCCGCTGCACGATGATAGTGAAGGCAGATCCCAAGGACCTGCGCTACCAGGGTGATTGTGCCATGCAGTTCCATGAATACCGAACCATACGGAACCAATTGCTTGCAGCACCCAAAGATCATCCGGATCAAGTAGAGCGTATAATGGACGAAAAACTCAAGCAGATGTCATCGGCCCAGGTTCGCAGGAGTTGGATCGACGATGCAATTCAAGTCAGCTCGAACAAGCAAATTGGTACGGACCTCGCGATGACTGCTTTAGGGGAGGACTTGTGGGTAGATGAGCAACGACCGTACTACAACATGTGGCCGATTGCTGTCGAGCTTTCCCGAAACGTGAAATTGACTCTTCCGTTCAATTCCATAGCGATACCTTTTCATGCGATGCTTCTGCGTTTCGCCAAAGGGCACGAGCCTTGCGGTATCCCTGTTGCGATGCTGTGCTGGCCGACAGATACAGGGCTGATTCAAGTCGCGGCCTACTCCCGGCAACAACGCCATCGGATTTCGCTCGCTTATCATTATGATCCGAACGATCAAGTAGAAGAGTGGCTTAACAAAGCGGTTGCTAATGGCGAACGCCGAAATCCCACTGGTGACGGAAGCGTGAGCGAGTCACTCAACAAAGTGCTTGCTGATGGAGACGTGTCTGCATCCATCTACGATGCTGGAACCGCCGTCCCCGAGTTGCTGATTCGGCTGTGCGTCTTCATTGGGCTACTCGCGAATGATTGTGATTTCATAACACCGATTGTGTTGGCGAAAGATCGGCAAAAGCACGAATCGACCGATGACCCAGACACGAAGAAGTGGTTAGAAGATAGAGCAGCGAGACGCGCTGGGCGTGGTTTCGATGTGGCCATGAAGTTGCAGATTGAAAAAGAGAAATCGCCCCATTGGCGAAACCCCCACTTGTGCCTGTTCTGGACCGGCGAGGAGCGGAAGAAGCCAGTGATTCAATTGCGTAGCGGTGCGGTCGTGCAGCGCGTCAGCATGGCCGAAGTCCCGACTGGATATCTCGGTCCTGAAACTGAAGCGGATAATGTTGTTCCGTCTATCAGAACACCACGGGAATCGATTTCAAAAACCCGTCGTTTTCAAATTCTCAAACGAGACAATTACCGCTGCCAATTGTGTGGCAAATCGGCGGATGATGCTGTAAAACTCCACGTTGATCATCGACTTGCAGTCGCCAAGGGAGGATCGAATGAGGACGATAATCTCTGGACATTGTGCGAGCAATGCAATCTTGGAAAATCAGATGAATCCCTTTGACCAAATGCTGGCCAAGAAGCCGGGTAGGGCACGTCGTTGACCTGCCGTCACCATTTGCGTGCGCGGTGTGGCATGTCGATGACATGACCTACCGGACTTGCCCGCAAGCTCGCGTTGGCGTAGCATGTCGGAATGCGTGAAACGACGACGCCTGATTTCCGGGTGCATGAATACTGCAAGAGAATTGGAGTCTATATGGGCGATTACGAAGAACGGACTACGATTGGCGATATCTACGCGGAGCTGTCTTCGGCTTCTGCTGAGTCAGCACAAATTCGATTGGGACATAGTGCGGCCGGTCACCTGTTTGACATGCAAACCTGTAATTCCGACGGGGTATTTGAGGCTGACGTACAAACGAGCGAAATTGCCATTAGCGTCTCTGGAGCAAAGCGCGTCCGTGACTTTGCAGCGTCGCTACGTTGGCTCGCAAGCAAACTTGAGTCCCACGCTCAGACCTCAGCCTCGCATGGATGATGGGCCGGGGCAAATGTTCGCACCTGCCGTTGCCATGGGCGAGCACAGCCGATTTACTCCTCGATTGCCGGTAATTCGTACGACTTGATCGGGCCGAATTTGTCGCCGGCCATTCGTGGGACGGGACGAATATCGAGTTCGTTAGATCCTCTATCACTTCGCTTGCAGCGGGAACCGCTCCGGATGTTCGATGATGTCGGCGGTCAGGTCGATGTCGAGCGCTGGCCAATGGAAGTGGCCGGGGGTCGGCTCTTCGATGTGCAGGATTTTCCCGACAGGGGCGTCCTTGAACCAAGGGAAATCTTCGTAGGCAAGGAACATTTCCCGCCCGCCCGCCAATATCCAGATTCCATGACCGGAGATATTCGTCACTTCAACCGCCGAAGTGGGAGTCCCAGGCACGTGTGATTTCATCGTAGTGCTCCTCGATGATCCGCTCGACTTCCTTCAATTGCGCGTGATAAACGGTGGTTCCTCGCAAGTTCGATGTCCGGCTTGAGCCAATACTTGGCCTCGCCGTCTCCGCAGATCGCATGGACGTGCATTCGCGGTACTTCGCGCGAGAAGAAAAAAAACCGATATTCCCCCTCGCGAAAAACGGTCGGGCTCTTGCACGCCCTCGCTCCCGTGATTCTGCCTCGCGCAATTCAGCGGTATCAATCTCCTCGACCGATTGTTCAAATGGAATGGCTTCGTCGCCGGAACTCTTGGCGGAGTCATAGGCCCGAATGGACTCCAACTCCTCCAGATCATCCAGCAATTTGTGATAGTCTCCGATAGGTAGGATCACTCCAACGCGAGTCCCATCCTCATGGACCGTTGGCATCACTGCCCTTCTGTCTTAAACGGTTCGTCCCGCCTGCCCATCGGTGGCTTGGCAAACGAACGGCAATTTCCGCACGAATCCAAGACTATTGTACGTTGCTGCGGGCCACGCAGTCGAGCCTTGGCGGGCATTGGGTAGTGGGTCAGTTTGAATCCAGTAGCCCAACGAGTTCGTCAATCGTCCAACCATGATCCACAACACCGGCGGCCACGGCTGGTGTCGTCTTGAGCGTCTGGTGAACGCGGACGAAGTTGTAATGGACAAAGTGCAATGCCACAGCGCATTCGAGATTGTAGAGCTTTTTTGAGAATGCGTTGGTCAATCGAGTGAACCGGCGCTGCGACATTCTCATCGTCAAATTCAATCGCTCGATATAACTTGTCGAAATATGCGCCCGATCCGGTAACCCTAGTTGTGGCTGTTTCTTGCTGCCGTTGCACTTGGGTGGACTATACCGGGCTTCCGGCGTGTCGCCCTGAGCCGGGCCGTAGAGCTTTACCAATTGGGCGAAATCAACATCCGGGCCAAAAGCGTTCTCAACGGCAGTGAGATATACTTTGAGTCCATCGGTCGTCAACTGGACGCGATTGAGGAGCCGTCCGGCCACGTCCAGCATGAACGGTTCGGCGGTTTCAGCGTCCCGATTCCCAACCGACCATGCCACGGTCAACTTGGTATCCGCGTCAAGCGCAACCCACGTCCACACGTCGCCCCAACCCTCGATCTCTCGCTCCGGGCGAACATTCTTTGCTTTGGCGCCACAAAATGTCCATTGCTCATCGCATTGGATTCGCTCGCAGCGTAGCCCGCGTACCGTTCGATCATGGAACGCAACGCACGCTTCGCCAAGATCAACCAAGAGCTTTGTGACCGTATTCTTGGCAACGCCAGTTATTCTGACTGTAGCCCGAATCGAGTTTCCATCGACCAAACATCGAACAACCGCAGCCCGCTTTTCTTTGCTTAACTGGTTCATACTGACCATTTTACTTGACCGATAAAGCATTGTCAAGCATAAATTGTCGAATATCGACAATTCGACAATTGACAAAAGCGAGCCTACCCGTTATTTTTGGGCCATGCAAGGATCGGGCGACGAGATCATTAGGCGGCTTCGACAACTTGGATGGACTCAAGCCGACTTGGCGCGCATTCTGGATCGTACCCCTACGTGTATTAGTGAACTCATAATGGGCAAGCGCAATATAACTCCAGAAATGGCGACCCTTTTGGGAGTTGCCCTTGGCGACGATGCGGCGTTTTGGTTGGAACGCGATGCCAGGTACCGAGCCGAGGTAGAGCCGATTGCTAATATGGACCAAGTTAGAGAGCGTGTGCAAATCTTTCGTCTTGCTCCAGTGCGCGACATGCAGCGTCGGGGTTGGATTACGAGTGAAACAGATTTAGAGCACATAGCCAGCGACCTTCGCGCATTTTTTAAGGTTGAATCACTCCAAGACGATATCGGCTTCCCTCTAGCAACACGTCGCTCACGCTCGCTTGAGACTTTGAATACATCACAGCGTGCTTGGTGTTTCCGTGCTCGCAATATCGCAGAGAAGCTGCCCGTCACTAGATTCGAAACGATCTCAATCGGCACCATCCAGAAAGAGCTTCGCGCGCTCGCCTCGCATCCGCAAGAATCGTGTCGAGTGTCGGAGGTTCTCAATGCTTTCGGCGTTCGATTTGTTATCGTCGAGCCGCTACAAGCGTCACCAATAGACGGCGCGGCATTCTGGCTGGACGACGATTCTCCTGTAATCGCGCTTTCGCTCCGTTACGATCGAATGGATTATTTTTGGCACACCTTGATGCACGAATGCGCTCACGTTCAATATCACGACGCAATTTCGGTGGATACAAATTTGGTTGGTGATGGTCAGTCCCCGCCATTATTACAAGACGAGATTGAACGCAGAGCCGATATGACTGCCGCCAAAACCCTCGTAGCCGAGGATGAAATAGATTCGTTTATCCGTCGCGTTGGACCGATGTATAGCAAGCCCAAAATCTTGGGGTTTTCTCGACGAATAAACATACATCCCGCAATTGTGGTAGGACAACTCCAGCATCGGGGAGAGGTTGGTTGGAACGCACACCGTGAAATGCTCGCAAAGGTCCGAAGTATTGTCATTAAAACTTCGGTTGTAGACGGCTGGGGGCAAACGCTTCCCCCAGGGCTGGTATAGAATCGAGGAAATTAACAATGAAAAAGACGAAGAAGTGGCGGGAATCAGAAGACAAGGCTCTTCAACGAATCTGGCATGAATATGAGCACGAATTTGGAACACCGATTAACGATCCCGAAGATGTTGCACGATGGGCCATTGAAACTAAACGGTTCGAGAAGACGGTCCCTTCACTACAGGCAATATGCAAGAGGGCCTTAACCAGAGCAATTCGCAATGAGTACGTTACTGATGCAAAGGATCGGACCGTGCGGTCTATGTGCGCCGTTCCGAAGAGCGTTGGCGGACAACTCGTTTGGGAATGGGGCAGGTTATACAGTATTCCGCCGGATGGTGTGAGAATCTCTCTTCAAAGGCGGCGAAATCAAGCCGTATCAGAATGCCGCCAAATTCGGAACGACAACGAGTCATACAACGATTACAACGAATTTGGTGCTCAGATACCGCTACTCGATTTCAATATCCAGCGAGACCTTGAGGAAGAACGATTGGCTCTCGACGATCAATCATAGCCCCATCGTTTTTGGGCGGCTTTTTTTGCTATGTCTATACGCTGTTTGGCCGACAGCTTTGCGGCCCGCGCCTTGCCGCCTTTCAGGCCGCCCTTGCGTCCTAGGATCGCAGCGGCCTCACTCTCAGGTGAGCGCGGCTCTTCGGGCGGCGTTTGTCCCGTGGCCCTATCTACAATCGACTTGGCTAGTTGATTGATGTCCCTTGGACGCTTTTTGCTTGAGCGTTTAGGCATATATGGAGTATACGTTCGGATCGATCAATCGCCAACCACATTCGCGATTTCAAACTGACCCACTACCGGGCATTGGGTGCATGACCGTTCTTGTAGGCCCGTTTGGGTTGATAGGGAGAATTGAACGGGCG
>JBBTCX010000134.1:0-2290 GCA_038043045.1 Planctomycetota bacterium
GCATTTCGAGCAACCAAGTCAACGTCGATACCCTGACTTCCGGCGATGCGGTGCTGCTGGCTGATGCCAGGCTCGATGTCATCAATTACGAACTCACGATTACCTTCCCCACGAGTTCATCCTCCAACAAAGCCGGTCTGGTGTTTGCGCACAACGGAAGCAACAGTTACTACAGTGTTGTACTCAATCGCAGCACGGGCAAGCTCGCTCTCTACAAAGTGACCAGCGGCTCGTGGGGTTCGGCTTTGCAGGAATCGGCGGCCACCATCAACGACAGCACGGCCTACACCATCAGTGTCACGCAGAGGCAGCGAACGGTGGATGTCGCGCTCAGTGGGCAATCGTCGGCGTTGAGCTACGGTTCATCCACCGATTTCGGGATGGGTAAGAGCGGCATGTACTCCGACAAGACCGGAGTGAAGTTCGACAACTTCAAAGCCATCGACGCCCTTTCCACGCCCCCGGCTGTTCCGCGTATCGGCGGAAGCGCCGATGTCTCTCTCTCCTCCGGCAAACTCCTGGTCAACGGAGCCACTCGCGGCGGAGAGGCCGTGGTGGAGAAGTTCACGGGAGGGAATTACTTGGTTCAGGTTTACGTGGATCAAAACGGCGGGACGACGGCCGATGTGTGGATCCGGTATCAGGACCCCAACAACGGGTACAAGGTCGAGTTCTACGATTCCGAGATTTGGCTGAAGAAGGTGGTGAAGGGTCAGTGGACGACGATCCGGGCCTATGCGGGCGGCGGAGCCAGCGCTCAGACCGTGCAAGTGCGGGGGAGCTATTCGTATCCCAATTATCGCATCACCGTGTATGTCGGCGGGACGCAACAGTTTTACGAGGAGGACAACACCTTCACCACCGGCGGAGTGGCACTTCGGCGTTGTTCGATAATCTGAAAATCGGCACGAGCGCGGATAACGACCTCGATGACGCGGGCGACACGATCTTCGTTGATGAGTCGTTCGGCTCGACGGACACAACAGTTACCTATGACAAGGCCGGGAACTTGATCGACGACGGGCAGTTGCAATACGTGTATGATGCATGGAATCGGCTGGTGAAGGTGCGATCGTCCAAGCAGAGCAACGCCACCATCCAGACGGCGGAGTTTGATGGCGTCGGGCGGCGCATCGAAAAGATAGTGTCCAACACCGGCACGTTTGACGCCACGTGGCGGTATTTTTATGATGGCCAAAAGATCATCGAGACACGCAATGGCAGCGGGGATATGGTCCAACAGTTTATCCATGGCACGCGATATATTGATGAGCTTGTGATGATGCGCGTCAAAGACAAAGGTGATTTGTACGTGCACCAAGACGCCAACTGGAACGTCATCGCTCTGACGGACCTCGGCGGCAGCGTCGTGGAGCGCTACGTCTACAAACCCTACGGAGAAGTGACTGTCCACCAGGACACCGGCTACGGCGATCGTGACGGCGACGGCGATGTCGACTCCACCGACAAAGGCACCGTCGGTTCAACGTGCACGGGCACCGTCACCGGCGCCTGCCGCATATTGGATCTGGACTTCGACGGCGACTACGACTCCACCGACGCCACCAAGTTCGACGCCCTCACCCAAGGCTCCCTGCGCACCCCCGGCCTCAAATCCACCGCCCTCGACCAACCCTTCGCCCACCAAGGCCTCCTCTTCGAACCGGAGACAGGGGGCTACTACAATCGTGCACGCCAATACGCACCATCCAATCGCCGCTTTCAACAGCGCGACCCGATTGGGGTGCGCGATGGTCTCAACTCGTACTCGAGAACGAAGGGGAATCCGGTACTTCTCACGGATTCCTCGGGCCACACCGTGGACATCGTGGAGACACAGTCTTCGATCGTGGTTTCCTTCGCTCTTGTGTTTTGGGGCCAGGCATTTCCAGTAAACACGCGTCTTGCGGAAGACTTGCACGCTTGGAATGATCTAGGGTATAGGGGAGTGGGCATCCGTAATCTGGATGAACCCGGTGGTTGGTGCAAGCAATTTCGTCTTGATTGGACTTCCCGTAGTGGCGAGGCAAGGTACATCAGCGATCTACAACTGCCTTCGGGTTGGGATTGCAACAGTATGAATTCTCCTTCGGGAGCCTCCGTTCTAGACAATCCGTGCCTTGGTGCGGCCCTCATACGTGCTGGCATTCCCGACTCACCAAGTGCCGTTTCCATTTGGATCCGCACTGAGGAAACATGCCCTCCCGGCACTATATGTCATTATACTGGAGTTGCCGCGAGTGATCCCAACCGTATTTGGGTGCATCGCAATTTGGTGGATGCGGTCACA
>JBBTCX010000134.1:2300-7776 GCA_038043045.1 Planctomycetota bacterium
CCACAGTTGCATGTGCTTTCGCACGAAATGGGTCACATTCTGGGGTTTCCGGACGGTCCAGTCTATCCCCCTGGCTCCATGATGCGCGACCAGCCCGCAAGTGACCCAGGTGGTATCAGCCGAAGTGCGTCTCGGAGTGAAATCGCGGATGTGGCGAACATGAACCTGCCGGGAAGATGGGTGCCGTGCAATGGTCTGTTTGGCGGACACCTTGTGCGACGGGTCCCGTTCCAGCGGCCGCTGATGCCAATCGAACACGGGATTCCTGTGACGCCTTGTCCACAATGTAAAAGGAAAGGCGGATGAAAAGAATATGACATTCAAGAAAAATAACGAGTTCAAAAACTCGCCACATTCCCGAACGTGCACGCTTTCCGGACACGCTAAAGTGTTATTCCTCATCGCGGCGCTCGGCGTTTTGTTGGCTGCCACTGCCGCTCACGCCAAGAAAATCTATTGGTCGATTGGAGGATCGTTTGTTCCAGAAAAGATTCAACGCGCGGATCTGGATGGAACGAACGTGGAGGATGTTATCGTTGGATTCCATGAGGCTCCTCGCTCGGTAGGTGTTAATCCGTTTACCGGCGAGATTTACTGGACCTCTACGATTTCGCTTGGCCCCACGATTCTTGTTAGAGTCTATCGGACCGATGCGACGGGATTGAACCATGAATTGATTATTGATTCCCTCGAAGGCGGATCGTCAGATATCAGCGTTGATCCTGGTGAAGGAAAACTGTATTGGTCCGATTCCTTTGCCGGTAAGATTCGCCGTGCCAATTTGGATGGCACCAATGTCGTGGATTTCCTCAACTATCCTGCGCATGGGATTGACGTGGATTTCCTCAACGGCAAGATTTATTGGATAGAGAGCCTGCTGCTTCGTCGCGCCAACCTCGACGGGACGGGGGTGCAGATTTTTGGTGGCGGCGTACTTTACGGTTGCGATCTGGTTTTGGATGTGGATGCCGGACATATTTATTACTCTGAGTCTCAACCCTCATCCAGAATTCGGCGAATGAATCTGGATGGTACTGGAACCGTCACTTTGGTTGCGTCGCCTCCGGCGAGCGTTCCGTGTGGGCTCGCTGTTGACACTCTTGCCGGGAAACTGTATTGGCGCAACCTTGGTTCCACCGTCGGTCCTAACAGTATCTATCGAGCCAACCTCGATGGTTCCAATGTTGAGAGCGTAGTCACGGAGGGCCTCTACAATGGGACTTCCGTGGCGATCGATACTACACTCGGGAAGCTGATATGGGCGGAAGTGGGTACAATGCGACTGGAGCGTTCGAATCTCGATGGATCGAATCGTGAGGTGTTGTTTACGCCGGTGCTTTCAGGGCCGGTATCGCTTTTTATTGACTCTCAAGCACAGAAAATGTATTGGGCCGATCAGGTTTCACGGATGATTAAAAGCGCCAACTTGGACGGATCGTCGATAGAGACACTCTTCACCGGTTATTCCGGCTGGCTGTGGACCGTTTCCGTGGACCCATTGGCGTCGAAAATGTACTGGACCTCATCCAATTCATCCAATGCCAATGACAGCATCATGCGCGCCAATCTGGATGGAACAGCTGCTGAAGCCATAGTTCCAGGCGACCTGGTCATGCCGATGGGTCTTGACCTGCACGAATCCGAAGGAAAAGTCTATTGGGCGGACCGCGACGCTCACACGATTGAGCGCGCCAACTTCGACGGTACAGAAAGGGAGGTCGTACTGGATAACGGACTCGAATACGTCACGCGCATGACGATCGACGATGTCAACGGAAGAATGTATTGGACGGACTGGTTCAATGACGGACTCTTGTCGCGCGCAAACCTGGATGGGGCCTCGCGAGAAGATCTGCTGACGGGACTTATCCAACCAACAAGCATTGCGATCGATCCGACCGAAGAGAAACTATACTTCGCCACCGGCATTGACGGGCAACGGAAAATTTATCGCGCCAATTTGGATGGTTCACAAGTCGAATTTATTGTCTCTGTGGCCACGTACGGAGACATTGCGCTTGATCTGACGTGCGTAGTTTATCCCTTCGGCGATCTCGATCTAACGAATATTATTGACCTGGACGATCTCATCATTGAGTTGAATGGCTTCGCGGATGCGCAGCAATACCCCGATGGTGATCTCTACCCTTGCGGCGGAGACAACGTGATCGATATCGACGACCTCATCGTCTTCCTCGAAGCCTTTGCCGGTAACGAACTTTGCGCGGGTCCGTGTTTGTAGGGAGGTGACGACACATGTCGACCTTCGGTGAGGCGGTAGCACGTTTCAGAACTGACGAACCAATCGAAGAGCGGGTGGAATCGTTTGCGTCGACGATTAGGATGATTTTTGTTAGGAGGCCGATCGTGAAGTGCATCACAACAAAGCAAGCGTGTGTTTTCATTGCCCTTGTCGCCCCTGGTTTGATTCCCGAATCCGCCCACGCCGGACGGCAGTACAACCCCACCCAACGCCGCTTCCAACAGCGCGACCCAGCCGGGACGCGAACCGGATTGAATGCGTTTGTGTATGGGGATTCGAATCCGTTGGTGGCGCTTGATCCCTCGGGTGCAGTTATTTCCAATTTCCAATACACGCCCGGTACTGCGATTGACATCACCATGAATATCGCTTTTTGGGGCAATTATATCAGTCAAGGGCGGCCGGGAAACGTACCATTTTTTGCTAAAACTATGTTTGCACTACAAGAATTGTACACTTCCTGGAATGAACCGTGGTCCAATGGAGTTGGGGTTTGCAATCGACCCACACGGTCGCCTTGCGTGCCCGTTCGTTTTACGTTTAATTCGAATATTCAGGCCATCCAATTCCCCGGCGGTTCTTCTTGCAACTCGGTAGTGGCTCCGCCTTTCCCGCCTTACTCATGCTGGGACTTGTCGCGGCAATTGACGGGTCTCCAGAACGCAAATTCTATATTCATTCAATCACCGCCATGTCAAGGAAGCAACTTTAATTGTGGAGTAACGAACCCAGCAACACACAGTGAGGTTTCCATTAACTGGGATACTATTACGAATCCAAACCCATATTCCAGGACCCTTTCACATGAAATTGGTCATTGCATGGGCTTGCTTCATCCTACGTATCCTGCGAATTACCCACCTGAAAGAATGCACGGAATGATGTCGGTGCCATTTGGCGGACTTGACAAAATTGTGCGCCGCGTCGCCGACTATGAGTTGGAAAAGCTGGTGAATGAGAATATTCAAGGCGGTGGATGGGTGGCGTGCCACCAATTGTATGGACCATGTCCAAGACGAGGAGGCCGGCGGATGCCCATCGAGGGACCACAGTACCCGTATTGACACAGAGAGGGATTGATATGTTTGCTTCAGCAGGCGGAAAGACTTGGAACCGGCGGGAAACGTCACAAGTAAGATCGGCAATGATCGTTTTCGTGACAACGATCTACTTACTGTTTCATCCAATGGTTGAAAATGCTGGCGCGGGCCAGCCGTCCGGGCGTATGTATTGGGGCCTATCGAGTCCGACCGAGAAAAAAATCCAACGATCCAATCCGGATGGAACGAATGTCGAAGATCTTATTGTTGGGTTGAACGTGGAAGCTCACGCCTTAACGGTCGATTCCGATGCCGGCTACCTCTATTGGGCGGATTACGCTCAAGACAAGATTTATCGGTGCAATCGCGACGGAACCAACATCGTGACGTTATTCTCAACCAGCAATTTGAATTCCTGGGGAATTGCGTTGGATCAGGCCGGAGGAAAAATCTATTGGACGGACCTGACAACCAATAGCATTCGGCGAATGAACCTTGATGGCTCCAATGTGGAGACGGTAATCGCATCGACGATGTCACCGGGTGCTCTTGTGATTCATCCCGGCGAAGGTCGGTTCTACTGGGGACAACGATTCGGCGGCAAGATTCTCCGTGCCAACCTCGACGGCTCGAACATCGAGAATGTGCTGACCGGACTCGTATCGGTCCTGGGAATGGACATCGACGTTTCCGGCGGAAAACTCTATTGGGGCGAATCGCCTACTCGGCTACGACGAGCGAACAGCGACGGGAGCGGGCTCGAGGATATCGCGATCACCACGCCCAATTCGGCCCCATATGGTGTCACTATTGATGCAACCAACGGGAAAATCTATTGGAGTGTCGGAAATGATCTCGTCGGTTCACAAATCGTGCGTGCCAATCTGGATGGGTCCGGCGTTGAAGTGATAATGGTGACTTGGGCGGCCGGGTTTGTGCTTGACTATGACCCAATGTTGGACAAGTTATTCGGGGGAGGCTACATTGGACTGGCCCAAGTCGACCCCAACTTGCACAGCGTTGATCTCATTGTGTCCGGAGGATTGGATGGACCCATAGGAATGGTCATTGATGCGGCAAACGACAAGATATACTGGAATGGATCGACGGGAATTTATCAAGCCGATCTCGATGGCACATCGATAACGACTCTCATCGCACAACTGAATCTTCCGCAGGATATTGTGGTGGATGTCTCTAGCGACATGATTTACTGGACGGAATGGTATCCAGGGCGAATCCGTCGTATGAACATAGCTCAGGGTGTTCCTGAGGATGTTATTTCCGGTTTAGTCCTTCCTGGGCGCATTGCTCTGGACATTCCCGGAGACATGATTTATTGGACAGACCCTGAGCAACACAAAGTACAGCGTGCTTCCACGAATGGAACAAATACGCAGACGCTCTATGTGGATCCAATGGCCACGCCGATCGGCGTCGCTCTCGATGTCTCGGCTAATCATCTGTATTGGACCTGCCCGGGTATCCGGCGAAGTCAATTGGATGGGTCTGGCGGCGAGCTACTTCTTGGCGATTACCTTTGCTACGGGGATGACATTGTCGTTTTTGGAGCGTCTCGTTTATTGTATTGGACCAACAGCGGAATGGGAAATGGACAAATTTGGCGGGCCAATACTGACATGTCTTCGATCACCAACCTTGTTTCGATACCTGGGTTCAATGTAGTTGTATCGACCATCGCTTTCGATTGCGCTCCCTATCGTTTTGGTGACATTGACTTCACGAGCTTGGTCGACCTCGATGACCTTATCACTGTCCTCAACGGCTTCGCGGATGCGCAGCAATATCCTGATGGTGATCTTTACCCCTGCGGCGGGAACGGGGTGATCGACCTGGACGATCTTGTGGTATTCCTCGAAGCCTTCGCCGGCAATGAACTTTGCCCCGGGCCGTGTTTGTAGGGAGGTGCCAGCACGCGTGGCGTGCAACGATCACTCACAAGAAAATGTCGCCGAGGCGGCGGCGATTTTCAAGATCGAAGAACGCATCGACAACGGGGTGCCTTAATGCGCCACGCAAACACGAAAGCCAATGTAACATCACCCCATGCCAATTGTGGGAAGCAAGTCCATTTTGCGCGATGGCCCAATGCGTGGATTGTAGTCGTCTCTGTCGTGACATTGGCCGTCGGATTGCTTTTCGGAGGCATGAT
>JBBTCX010000135.1:0-1005 GCA_038043045.1 Planctomycetota bacterium
ATACGGTAATCACGCGGCCACCGCCTTGCACGACTCGACGCTTTCCAGCGCTTCCGCGTCGTCAATAATCGTCCGCGCGGTTGACGCGATTCGCTCCAAAATTGCCCGAAGTGCTTTCGCGTCACCTTGCCAAAGGGCAATGTAAGCCGACGATCGTACGGTCGTGTCCAATCCGAAGTGTCGACACACGACGTATGCAATACTCTCCGCTTCCAATTCGGCCATGCTGCGGGTCAAGACCGTTGACTTGTCTGTTTTGCCGAAATGCAAGGCACAGTGTGCCAATTCGTGAGCGAGTGTCTTTGCGCGTTGTCCGGTCGGATGTTTGTCGTCGATGACGATGGATTCGCCTTTGTCTGTTGCAAAGCCGAATGCCGATCCGGTCAGCGTCGCGTCATACTTGACCGCGATACCGCGCTTTCCCGCGACGCGCTCCAAAGCATTCAAGAGCGCGGACGCATCGGAATCGACAACCGGACATTCGACGTTGGGCAATTCTATCCCGTCGGTTTGCGAAACATCGAATACATAAACCGGTTTGAAAAAAATGCCGTCAATGGTTTCCGATTCGCCGGAATCGTTGGTCTTTTCCTTGTGAAACGGACATGGGGCGAAGATCATAATGCCATGCTCGCCTTTGCAAACATGCCGACCGAGTTTCTTCCACGTTTGAAACCCCGCGACGCGCGTCGCGTCCGGTCGTTGCGAGAGAATCAAGAGCGAATTGCACCACGAATACTTGTGGAATCGCGCTTGAACGTCCAAGTATTCCTTGAATGTCTCGGACGCGCGCACGTCGTCAACGGCTTGGGCGAGCGCTTCGACGCTTTCGTCGATGCGTTGGCGCAGACCCTTCGCCTTGTCTTTCGATTCAGTTCCATTGTCGCGCGCGGGAAAAGATGATACGGTTTGCATGGTGACGTAATCCTATGTTACGTTGCCCAGGGCGGCGGATGTTGAACGCATCGCGTCGCCCACTTTGTCGATGCACATTGCATCGAACTA
>JBBTCX010000136.1:0-5848 GCA_038043045.1 Planctomycetota bacterium
GTTCCGGCGGTCGGTTGAAAAACGTAGCGCTCTTGGCTGCCTTGGCTACAGTCCGTGCCTGATGGTGATCCGCGTGGGTCGCCTCAAGGCAGGAGTGTAGCGAGGGCTTCAAGGGTGTTTACGGACATGGAGAAGTGGGCCGAGATTCGACGATTGGTGTTTGTGGAGGGGCGAAGCCGGCGAAGCGTGTGCCGGCAGTTTGACATTCACTGGGACACGCTGAAGAAGATTCTGGAACACGCCGAGCCGCCCGGCTATCGGCAGAGTCGGCCGCGGAAGAAGCGGCGGATCGGACCCTTCCTGCCGATCGTCGAAGAGATTCTCCGGCAGGACCTGGAGGTTCACCGCAAGCAGCGTCACACCGCCATCCGCATCCTGAACCGCCTCCGCAAGGAACAGGGCTACACCGGCGGATACACCGCGGTGAAGGAGGTGGTTCGCGATTGGCATCGCAAGAGCGCCGAGGTCTTCGTGCCGCTGAGCCACCCGCCCGGCGAAGCCCAGGTCGATTTCGGGCAGGCGGAGATCATCCTGCGTGGCGAGCGGACCACGGTGGCGATGTTCGTGATGACCCTGCCGTACTCCGATGCTCTTTTCTGCTGCGTGTTCCCGCAGGAATGCACGGAAGCTTTCCTCGACGGTCATCGTCGGGCCTTTGAGTTCTTCGGCGGCGTGCCCAGACGCATCAGCTACGATAACAGCAAGATCGCGATCAAAAAGGTGCTGGGGCCTCGCGCCCGAGAGTTGACCGATGAGTTCCTGCGGTTGCAAAGCCATTATTTGTTCGCGCACCATTTCTGTCTGGTCCGCCGGGCCAACGAGAAGGGACACGTCGAGAACCTGCTCGGTTTCGCACGCCGCAACTTCCTTGTCCCTCTGCCGCGCGTCGACGCCATCGCGACGCTCAATACACAGTTGGAATCCGATTGTCGCGAAGACCTGCAGCGTACGCTGCGCGGCAAGGCCGGGTCGAAGGCCGAACTGCTGGCGGAGGAGAGATGCCAATTGCTGGCACTTCCCGCCGAGCGGTTCGAGGCCCGGCGGGTGCGCACCGCTCAGGTCAACTCCCTTTCCCTGGTTCGCTTTCATCGCAACGATTACTCCGTTCCCACGGATTATGCCCATCACCAAGTGACCGCCGTCGGGGATGTCGAAAGCGTGCGCATCCTCTTCGCCGACCAGGTGATCGCCACGCATCCCCGGCGTTGGGACAAACACCATGTGACCTTCGATCCGGTGCACTACCTGGCCCTGTTGGAACGCAAACCGGGGGCCTTCGACGTGGCCCGACCTTTGGAGCGGTGGTCCCTGCCGGATTGCTTCGCCGTCCTGCGCCGCCGATTGGAGAACGAATGGGAGGGTGAAGGAACCCGCCGGTTCATCAAAGTTCTTCGGCTGCTCGAATCGGCGACGCTTCGTCAACTGACCGACGCCGTCGAACACGCCTTGTCCATCGGAGTCGACGATGACGACGCCATCCGCCTGATTCTCGAACATCGCCGCGAGCAGCCGGTGGCCCTCTTCCGCCTGGAGGATCGTCCGCACCTCAAGCTCGTGCAGGTCCATCCACCGAATCTCTGCGGCTATCGCGGTCTGTTGGCGGGAGGTGCGGCATGAACAAGACCGAGACCAAGAGCACGGTTCTGCTCAAGCACCACCTCAAAGCTCTGAAGATGCCGACCATGAACGGCGAGTGCGAGAGAGTCGCGACGCGCTGCGCCAAGGACAATGTCGATCATCTCGGCTTCCTGCTGCAGTTGTGCGAGATGGAACTCCTCGATCGGGAACGTCGGGCTTCGGAACGACGACTCAAGGCCGCCCGCTTCCCCACGCATAAGACGCTGGAATCATTCGACTTCGCCGCCCAACCCTCGATCAACAAGACGCTGGTGACGGAACTCATGCGCTGCGCCTACATCGATAACCGCGAAAACATTCTGTTGGTTGGGAATGCCGGAACGGGAAAGACCCACTGCGCTACGGCCTTGGCCATCGAAGCCTGTGCCCGGGGAAAGCGCGTCCGCTTCTGGCGGGTGACCGAGCTCATCACCCAGCTCATGGAGGCCCGCGAGGAACGGACTCTCACGCGCCTCAAGGGGGAGTATAGTCAAATGTTGTGTATGAGTTCATGGTCAGGCGGCGACTTTTTTGACTCCGTCGGCGAATTCGGTGCCGGCGATGACGTCGATCAACAGGGTCGAATGGCTTAACGTCTGCCATTTCTTCGCCGCGGATTCCATCAACTTGAACACCATCGTCAGGCACGCCACGCGCGAGCCCGAGCCTTTCGTTTTCCGATGCCGTAGTCGCACGGTGGCGAACGTCGACTCGATCGGGTTCGTCGTGCGAATGTGAATCCAATGTTCGGCCGGGAAGTCGTAGAATGTCAGCAGCACCTCCCGATCCTTTTTCAGGCACTCCGTGGCACTGGGGTATTTGGCCTCAAACATCTCCGTGAAGGCGTCGAACGACTTGTGCCCGTCGATCCGCGTTGGTGCCATCCAGATGGCATGTAGCATGCTCTTGGCCTTGGGCTGCACCCGCTTGTGCATTTTGTCCAACACATTGGCCATCTTGTGCACCCAGCAGCGTTGTTCTCGAGTCCGCGGATACACCTGACGCAGAGCCTTCCAAAATCCCAACGCTCCGTCGCCCACGGCCAACTTGGGATCGAGGGTGAGGCCTCGCTGCTTACAGTCCAACAGAAGCTGCAACCACGACTGTTCGCTTTCCCGATACCCGTCGACCAGGGCGATCAGCTCCTTCTTGCCCTCCGGCGTAGCGCCCATCAGCACCAGAATGCACTGGCGGTCTTCTTCGAGCCGGATGTTGAAGTGCACGCCATCGGCCCAGACATACACGTATTGTTTATTTTTCAGCGATCGCGTGCTCCACGCGGCGTAATCCTTCTGCCATGTTTGCAGTAAACGTGTCACCGTCGTGGCACTCAAACCCGAAACATTTGAACCGAGCAACGCGTGAAGGGCCTCCTGGAAATCCCCCGTGCTCACCCCTTTGAGGTACAGCCAGGGAATCAATTCCTCCACGCTGTGGGCCTTGCGCAAGTAGCGCGGAAGAACGTGGGAACGAAAACGGTCCACCGGTTGGCCTCGAACATCCACCGATTCCCCGTCGTCGTTTTTCCCGACGATCCGCCGATCATGCACGCGCGGCTGCCGGACCTCCACGGAACCGATCCCGGTCAGAACCGTTCGGGCGGGCAAGTGGCCGTTGCCCACGACTTGACGATGACCCTTGTCATCCACCACGTGCTGGTGAACTTCGAGCCACGAAGTCACTTCGGCCTCGACGGCCTGACTCAACAATCGCTGGGCTCCGCCGCGCAAGATGTCCGTCAGCACATCTTTCGACGTGGTGGCTGATACAGCCAGCCCGGAACCTGGCACAGCCAGACTTTGAGTGCTATTCTCTTTCATTCGGCGTACTCCTCTGCCCTTGCGGGCCGTTTCGGTGAAAAAAATCTCACACCGAGGGTACGTCGCCTTTCTCAATCCGCCATCCACAACTTTCGGTTATATCCCCCTCAAGGGTCAGTTGTCCAAACTCGATCTTCTGGTCCTCGATGAACTCGGCTACGTCCCGGCCAGCAAGCTCGGCGCCGAACTTCTCTTCGATGTGATCAGCACCGCTTACGAACGCACCAGCCTGATCCTCACCACCAACCTGCCTTTCGAGCAGTGGGTGGAGGTCTTGGGCAGCGAACGCCTGACCGGGGCCACGCTCGACCGGCTCACGCATCGCTGCCACATCATCGAGTGCAACGGTGACAGCTATCGCCTCAAAGACGCCAAACAGCGGCGACGAACCGCGATACAATGACGACTGGACAAGGGAGGGATTCAACCGGTAACTTGTGTACATCGAGCGCTACGTTTTTCGACCGCCCAGCGCTACGTTTTTCAAACGGCGTTTACAGGCGCCGGCCGTCGCACCCAGACGATGCAGGGGACGCAGTTCGATGCGGCCAAGTACACCAGCAGCGCACCCGATTATCCCGACGGCAATGAAGGCATCGTGCACCTGACCACCTACACCTTGGACGACACGGGCAGCGCGACCAAGATTTTTACGTACGAATTGAACCACAATGACACCAATGGTTTCAGCGACACCACCGACTCCATCGCCTCAACCGTGTACCATTGGTACGACGCCGCTCATCGACCGACCGATACGGCCAACTACGGCACCTACAGCACCACGTTTATGAGCTCAGAATTCCTGCCGGTTCGCGGAGCTTCGGCCCCCGCGCGGAGCGATACGGTTCTGGTCACCACCCATACCTATGATTCCGAGGGCCGACAGTCCAAAGTCAAGGATCCCAAGGCCATCGAAACGCTGACGGTTTACGACAAACTCGGTCGCGTCACTCAAAAGGAGGAAAACGACGGCGGAGGGGCCTTGGAACGGATCACGACCTACCAGTACAATGCCGAAGGATCGCTGACCAAGATCACCGCCGACCTCTCTACGGATCAAGTCACCGAATACGCCTACGCCGACGCTCAAAGTGCGCGCCGGGTGACGAAGATCAAATACCCGGCCACGGACACCGACAACGGCAAGACGATCGGCCAGCCCAGCGACGAGACCTATGACCGCATCGTCTTCACCTACAACGTCGATGGGACCCTGGCCACGCGCACCGATCAAAACGCCACGGTATTGAACTGGTCCTACGACAGCCTGCGCCGCAAGACCGAGGAGGAAGTGACCACCCTTGGCACTTACACCGGCGGTGCGGGGAGCGTGGACAGCGCCATTCGCGCCGTGACGTGGTCCTACGATTCCGAGGGTCGGGTCCAATACCTGACCACCCACACCGACACGACCCCGGACACCTCCACCTGGACCGATGTCGAAAACCAGATCAAGTACACCTTCGACGCCGCTGGCAAACTCTCCAAGGAAGAGCAAGAGGAAGACGGGGCCGTTGACGGCAGCACCAAGTACGTCGAGTACGGTTACGGCACGGACTACTCCACCGGCAACTACAATCGTCTCAACTGGGTCAAATACCCCGACACCCGCAAAATCTGGAACGGCTACACCCACTCCGGCGGTGGGAGCACCTTCCAGGATACGATCAACGACACGTTCAACCGGGTGGGTCAAATCTGCAAGGATAACTCCGGTTCCAAGGGTGACATCCTGGCCGAGTACGACATGGTGGGGATGGGCCGCTTCGTTCGCCGGGTCCACGATGAAGACACCGGCAAGTTCGGCAACGACACCAAGCTTGATCTCTGGCAGGACACCAGCGGAAACTACAAGGGGTTGGATCGTTTCGGGCGGATCATCGATATGAAGTACATCGATTTTTCGGGCAGCGCCGTCGATTATGCGCGCCTGAAATACGGCCACGATCGAAATGGCAACCGAACCAGCATTGAAGATACGCTGTACAAAGCCAACAGCCAGTCGTTCACTTATGACAACCTCAATCGCCTCACCGATGCGAAACGGGGTATCCTGAATACCTCCAATGTGGTACAATTAAGCGAGACCTACGAGACGTACGGCATGGACCTTTTGGGCAACTTCACCTCCGCCGACGGCGGAGTCAAGGTCAACGCGGCCACCAGCAGCCTCACTCACGCCGTCAACGCCACCAACGAAATCACCACCGCCGGCAATCCCAATCCCGCCGGTGCGACTCGGATCATCAACGAGCCGTTCACCACGACTCTCAGCAATTTCTGGACCTCGGACAAGGGAACCTGGAGCATTTCATCCAATCAGGCAAACGTCGATACCCTGACTTCCGGCGACGCGGTGCTCTTGGCCGATGCCAAGCTCGATGTCATCAATTACGAACTCACGATTA
>JBBTCX010000137.1:0-6353 GCA_038043045.1 Planctomycetota bacterium
TCATCGCTCGGATTATCGAGCGGCCCGGAGTCCAACACATAAGGAATGACACGGGCTGTCAGCGATGCCGCCTGCGGCGATTTTTCGGCCTTGCCTCGCACAACCGGGATTTCCCGCCCGGTATCTTCAGCATGAGCGCTCGGAATCGGCGCCCACCCCGTCAAAAGACCCAACGCCATGACAAGAACCGGCCGACCACGGTGACTCTCGAAAGTTGACATCACCAATGGCTCCCTCCTTTTACGGGCATCTCGCGTTGCCCAATCACATTTGACCACAGGTAACCCAATAAGTCAACCCGATGGCGTCTTTCCGCCCCACCGGCGGCTGTCTCGTTTCATTCCTTCTTTCTCTATTTCTTCGTTCCATCCGACAATCGACCCACATACATCACCGTTTCGTACTCGATGGCGACACTTCCGTCGATGTTGTGACAGTCGAAGGCACTCTTGAGCGTTTGGATCATCGCGGAAAACCGGGGATGGTCGATCGAGGGCATATACGAGGCGGAGAGGGTTCGACCTTTGAGGGATTCGAAGTCGCAACGTTGGGCGTGATGAAAACAACGTCGGGTTGCCTGATTGTGGCCAAAAAACGTTGGAATGCGACCGTCGACTTCGGCGTTTTGATGTTTGATCGCGGCGTAGTCGATGGCGAATTCGTGCAAGAAGGATTCGTACGCTTCCAAGAACGGACCCTGTTCCAAGCGGTTATTCCAGATCAGCGCGACCAACCCTTCCGGTCGCAGAATGCGCATGGCTTCGGCGCGAGCGCGCGGGATGTCGAACCAATGTAAAGCCTGAGCCGCGACGTACGCGTCGACGAATGAGTTGGGCAGTGTGGTCGCTTCCGCTGATCCATTGATGCTTTTGAAACGCGGGTTTGTGGCGAGTTGTTGTTCGGCGGCTTCGCGCATGTTGGCGTTGGGTTCAACGGCGTAAACCGTGTGCCCTTGTTCCATGAGCAGTTGGGTGAAGATCCCCGTTCCCGAGCCGACATCGGCGACGGAGTTTTGGAGTCCCAGTCCGAAGTCGCACTGAAGGCATTGAAGAACTTCCGGCGGATAACCTGGGCGATAGCGAACGTAATCGGCCACTCGACTGGAGAAGCGGTTTTTGGAATTCACATTTCCCATTGTAACACAATAACCTTGTCTTGCTTTTCACTTTGATTCCATCCCTTTCGGAATCCAATAGACCGTTGTCAGTCCAGGTCGCTTATCATCATGATCCGGGCAATCTCTCGAAAGAATTGACAAATTGCCGAATTTCGACTATCTATTGGGCGTTCGCTTTGCGTCCGGGCTGGGAAATTGGGGAAGTAGTTGCCCCGCAGAGTCTAAGGGGTTGATGAATCAGGGGGTGTCATTATATGAAACGGAATCTGGATATCAAAATCGTCCTTCATGGATTCATTTTCGCGTTGTTAGGCGTCTCGCCGACCATGGCAGGTTCTCACCTTTGGAGAATCAACGAGATCTTTAGCAACGCCGATGGCACGGTTCAGTTCATTGAATTGAAAGAATGTTGCGGCGCCACCGCTGAAACGGCCTTGGCCGGCAAACCGTTGATCAGTGTCGCCACCGGTCACACGTTTACGTTTCCCTCGAACATTCCGGGGAATACGGCCAACAAGCACTTGCTCATCGCCACGCCGGCATTCGCGGCCCTTCCGGGTGCACCTACGCCGAACTTCTTTTTCTCCCAAGTGCCGTTCTTTGCGGTCAACGGAGACACCATCGACTGGGCTCCGTTATTGAACTATGACGAGTTTACTTTTGGAGTTGGTATCCTACCCACGGACGGAATTAACTCGATCCGAGTCACAAACTACGTCACCGACACATTCGTCACGGAACCGAATACCCCAACGAACTATCTCGGACAATCGGGTAGCGTGAATGCCGGGTGCATCGACACCGACGGCGACGGTTACGGCAACCCGGGCTCAGGCGCATGTCCAAACGGAGCGGCGGTAGATTGCAACAACAACAATGCGGCTATTAACCCGGGTGCCACGGAACTATGCAACGACACCCTCGACAACGATTGCGACCTGTTGACGGATTGCGATGATTCCCCTTGCTCCTTGGGCAGCGTTTGCGGTCTTGTTGATGTACCGGCAGTTTCCACGCCGGCTTTGTGTCTGATTGTTGCGGCGGTAGTCGGTTGCGGCGGCGCGATTTTTCGCCGTCGTCGATCATAAACGTTTCTTGCAGCCTATTTCCGTCCGGTGCGGGCCTGCGGGTCGATAGCAAAGATCTCCACGCGCCGGTTTGCAGAGCGGTTCTTGTCCGAGGCGTTGTCTGCTTTCGGACGATGTTCTCCACATCCGGCGGCGACCAACCGGTCCGCCATAATGCCGCGTTCCTTCAAATACCGAACGACGCTCAAGGAACGTTCCGTGCTAAGCTGCCAGTTGTCGTCCCAACCACTTTTCTTGATCGGTTGATTGTCCGTGTGGCCAAAAACCAAGATATCCTTGTCGGCGTACTGACCTTGAATGGTAGAGGCCACGGCGTCCAGAGTTTTCTTGGCTTGGTCACGAAGGGCAATCTTACCGACGGCGAAGAGGACGTTTTCTTCGATGGAGATCATCGCCCCGCCGGGGACGGCTGTCCAACCTGGTGCAGGTTCTTCAGTGGGAACCGGGGCATTCGCTAATTGAGCGCGAAGATCGCCGGATTCTCTTTGAGCGGCGAGAAGTCGTCGGTTCAGTTCCTCGCGCTCTCGGGTGGCGGCGTCGATCTCGCCGCGAGCCTTGGCCAATTCCGACGCCAAGGCTCTGTTACGCTGATCGGCATCAGAAACATTGTTTTTGGGGTTGGCAGCACAACCGCCGAGAGCAAACGAAAAAGCCGCTAGTACCATTCCTACGCTGGGTAACATTCTGACCAAGGTTCACCTCCTTATATTGAATTGCGGTTCCTCGTGATCGCCGCGCGCCGATTCCTCCGGGAACCGCCGACGAACATAGGCAACTTGCGACCGGAATGCAAGCCAAAAACACTTATCAAAAAAAGACAGCCGCCGCGTTAACGGGACGCATCGGTTTGAAGGAAAAACTGGACGGATGATACGAGAGAACTCACAAGCTGAGATTGCATGATCGCCTTATGAAAGACAACGACGATGAGGAAGGAAACGGAAAGCCAAGGACCTAATGGCAAGGCACGCGATCGCTTAAAAGGCAGCACCATGAGCCAACCGATGAGTGCAAGCATCGCGGCCAGAAAAAAACCGACCACGGCGACCGGCCAGCCCGCCACGCAACCGGCGGCGGCCAACAAGTGAATGTCTCCAGTGCCGAAGGCTTCTTTTCCAAAGGCGATCGTGAACACGATGCGGACGGTCCAACCCACGGCACCCGCGATGATAAATCCGCTGGCGGCCGTAGCGAAACCGGTCAAGGGAGCCCAATGACGAAACAGCGCGATCCTGCCAATGGGAAACTCCGCGTGCAAGATCGATTGCACCTTCGAAGCAAAGTCGCCGCCGCCGGACATGACCACGAAAGCCACGACCGCCAAGACGAGCGCAGGGACGAGGATCAAGAATTCCTTGGCGGCCATTCTTCGAGCGAAAACTCGCTCTTGCTCAATGGCTTCGACAATTTCGTAATCCGATGTCCGGACGACCGTGCTTTCACGAACGATCAATACAAAGAATAGAAGTAACGGAACAAGCGCCCGCACGGCATGACGCAAGCTAGGATGACCGATCTCCAAAGTGAAAAGCGAACACCACAACAATCCGAGAACCAAACATGAAATCCATGCAAAGGCCCGAGACGGGGGTTCATACCAGTGGGTTCGGCGTATCTCGTCGTTGACGTTGTTGAGCGGTGTTTCGTTTTCAGAATTCAAATCCGGCGGTATGGGTTGCGGGAAGTCTTCAGGATCCACCTGAGGTCGGCAAGCTGACAACAGCCAGGTCACCCCCACTCCCGCCAGCGCCGCCAAAGCCACGACCGATGTTGTGTCGAACGGTCGACCCCATTCCCGACTGTGAGTCGGGGTCCACAGCGTGTGCATGATGAACCCGAAGACCGTGGCTATGGTCGTGAACCGAATATCCACCCAATAATGCTCCAAGTCGATGGCGGACATGCTCAATAGACAGGCAAAAAGGGCAATATGAGAGAACAACATCGGCCAATCCCAGGCCAACTCCTCGGTCAATCCAACCAAACTCGCGCAATGACCCGGCCTGGAAGCCCCGATGAAAAAGGCATCCAGCAACATCAAGACGATGATGGCCATTCCGGCTTCGATCACCACGTACCGCGTGGCAATGGGAATCCCGCAGCGTCGACATCGTCCCCTCAGCAGGACGAAACTAATCAAAGGAAGATTGTCGTACCAATGGATGCGGTGTTGACAGGATGGGCAGGCCGACCACCGGGGCACGCGCAAAGAACCGTGTCGCGGCAATCGGTAGATCACCGCGTTCAGAAAACTCCCGACGCAAAGCCCAAGCGCCGTCCAGAAAAAAAGCCACCAGAGAGTTACGAAAGTTAACAATTCGGTGTCATTCCTGTACTCGCATGATCCGTATCCATCGGGTAAGGGCCATGAATGCGAAGGATATAGCGGAAGCGAGGATTAGGACAACCCGGTGGCTGGAAGTTTGGCCCTGAAAGGGTTTGGTAATTTTTCCTGAGGCCCTGAAAGGGCCGCAATATGAAAGCCCAAGGAATAATGCCCAGAAGACATTTGCCCGTAAAGGAAGTCGAGCCTCGCCGGAAGTGTCACGGCCCCAACGATGCCAACGATTGGCGATCGTCCATGTCTGGGTGCGGTCATAAAGACGCTCCTATTGCTGCACCACATTAACATACAGAAGCAGGTTGCGATACCAAAGCGGCGTTCCAATTTGAAACACCGTATTTTCAAATTTTGCCCTTGAAGTTCGCTTGATGTACGGTAGAATACGTTTTGTAGTCGCCTTGTTTGGACAAAATCGGCGAATATGCGGATGATAGGGTATGCACCGCTTTGAAGCGACACTATTTGAACCATGCGAATCGAAAGACCCGACGCGCCGCAAAGCGCCTGCGGGAATTGCTACCTCAGATTTGGTTCTAAGCGCATACGTCGCGACGAATGCCGACGTGTTTGAAAGAATGCTGTACCTTCACGTTGCGAAAGGGGCGAAGGTCGCGGACGTTACATTTGGCCAAGGCGTTTTCTGGCGGAATATTCCCAAAGGAGACTATCAACTCGTTGCCTCCGATCTTCAGACGGGGACTGATTGCCGAAACCTTCCGTATTCAGACGCGTCATTCGATTGTGTCGTGCTCGACCCGCCTTACATGGAAGGACTTTTCCGCCGGAGCAAATCTCACTTGGCCGGCGCCGGCTCCCATGCGGCCTTTCGGCAATACTACTCCAATGGTGAGGAAACGAATGGCGGCCCGAAGTACCACGAAGCCGTCCTCGATCTATACTTCCGCGCCGGGAAGGAAGCCCATCGCGTTCTTCGTTCCGAAGGAATACTTATCGTCAAATGCCAAGATGAAGTCAGTGCAAACACCCAACGACTCACCCATGTAGAGATTATTCAGGAGTACGAAAAAACTGGTTTCTATGCGAAGGATTTATTCGTTGTGGTGCGTCCCAACCGTCCGGCTGTCGCCAGAACTCTGGGGCAGGTACACGCCCGAAAGAACCATTCGTATTTCCTCGTGTTCGTGAAAACGAAGCGAAAACGTTCAACTGCCGCGCTCCTGCAGAATCAAATCAAGAACGGAAAAAAGGTCGGTTTGATAGGGAGCAACAAGCGGCCAAGTGATCGTCATTGAACTCTTAAGCAAATATCGTTGCTGTTCGGGTGAATATTTGCTCCACGTTGATCTCGGCAAGTCTGCATTACGCGCAAACGCAAATCTCCACTGTCGCTCAAACCCAAAGAGCGAAACCGCCAAGACGTCAAACTCACCCGCCACAAGACAGTTGGTCGTTACCTGTTCACCATTTGGAAGGTGTACTGCCCGACTATCGCTGGCGTTGCATTGGAATGTGCCGCGAAAACCTGAACCGTCTGATCGTATTTTGGGGGTATCGAGCGATTTAACTTCCAAGGTGAATGTCCGATTCTTGAACGCGAATCTGAAATCGCCCTTGCTCTTACGATCCTGTGATCTTGGTCGCACCAAGTCCGAGATGCGAGGGTCGTTGAGCCATAGCTTCTTGAATTTATATTCCGCAACGAATCCGGAAAACGTCGACAAAACGGGGGGATTTTCGGCAATGATCTCGTTGACTTCTTCGGGCGTTAATTGCCATTCGGCGAGGTAATCTCTAAGAACGTGTATGAAAACCACTGTTATGCGCATGGTTTCAGTTTCCGGAG
>JBBTCX010000138.1:0-6837 GCA_038043045.1 Planctomycetota bacterium
TGATACCGACAAGGCGACTATAAAGTTGCATAATTATGATACACTACACTAGCGCGAGGGCAAATCCACGCGGATGGTGCGGTTGGAGCGGGGGATGGGGATGTCGAGAGAGGTGGGTGAGGAGTCGGGGGAGCGGGTGGATTGGTAGACGTCGACGGTGACATCGCACTTGCGCGGGGTGGAGTCGGCTTGCATCGGGTGCGAGGCGATGAGTTGATACGCGCCGCTGTAGGTCAGGTAGTTTTGCAACCATTGGACTTGGGGAATGCCGAGGCGGTCTTCGCGTTCGGCGACGACGTAGCGGAAGGCGTATTGGTCCATCAGATTGGCGAGTTCATCAGGTGATTGTACGCGTGGTTCGAAGTCGAGATTGGGCCGGCTATTGCAAGTGTAAAGGAGTTTGCTTCCTCGAATAACGACACCGCTTCGCCAGGGCAGATGTTGTCGGGCGGCGAAGACGAAATCGCCGTCGCGTAGGCCGTGGAAGAAGATGGCTTGGCCGGTGAATTGGGTGCGGTGGGCGGTGATGATGGAACCGTAATCCGGGCGAATGGGTGTGGCTTGGGTCCAAGAGATGCCACAGGCTGTCACACACAAGATCATTGTGAGTGCGATTGCAAATCTGCGAGGTGTGCGTTCTAATCCTTCGCTTTGTTGGGTTGCGCGAGCTCCCGACATGTTGAAAGAGTCATTAGCCCGCAGTTCGGACTTAGGACCGCTCCCTAACGGTCGCGGCTCGGAACGGGTTTTGGAACGCGCTCTAAGAAGTGGGAGTTTGAGCGCGGCGTCGATGCCCAAGGCGGCCCATATCGCGAAGGGGAATAGGGCCGGATAGATGTAACGGTTGTATTTGAAGTCGGCGATGGCAAGTAGTGCATGGCACGCGATGAACCAAGCGACTAGATAAATTCCGAAAACTCGGTGGCGAATGAGAGAGACGACGAGGCCGACGCCGGAACATAGGAGGATCGGCCAGCCGAGTTGATCGGGGAGGATTTGCAGGTAACCGGTGAGGACGTGAAACGACCAGAGGTTGGAGTAGGTGGCGTCTCCACGAAGAAGTTGTGCGGCGTGATTGTCGAGGGACAACCAAACGGCGATGACGGTGAGTGCCGCCATGAGGCACGCCACGCACAAATGACTCGTCCGTTTTCTTTTTCCACCTATCACGAAACAGGTCGCGGTCGAGACGATGAGAAAAACGGCGGTCTGTTTGAACACAATGGCGGTGATGGCACTCAGTAAGACGAGAGTGAATCGTGCCGTTGTAGGTTGTCGGAGATACCGGGCGAAAAGCCATGCACTTGTGCACAGTGCGGCCATGGTGGGAACTTCGAGCATGGTCTGTCGCCCCCATTCGACGGTGGCGGGCATGGTAAGGAGGGCGATGGATGCGATAGCGCCCGCAACTCTACCCGCGAGGTGCCGAGCGAAGAAGTAGGTTGTGGTCGTGGCCAACAGTCCGAAGGCGATGACGCACATTCTGGCTGTGACTGCGGATACCCCGAACATTGCGAAGAAGAAGGCTTCAACGAACGCGAAACCCGGTGGATAATGGGTGCCGATGCCGAGGGTTGGATAGTGAGCGTATTGTTGTTCGGCGAAGGAGATGGGGTGTGTCCAGGCGTTGGGTCCGGCCTGTAGCCAATCGTGAATGAGCACCCCATCCATCGCGTGAACCGAAGCATCCCCATATCGAAGACCGCCGACCGTGATCTGTCGACCCAGGACAATCACCGTGGCGACGACGATCAAGAACAAACAGAGGTAATCGGATCGTATTAGTCTTGCATTCTCCGCTCGCAGTTCGGAAATGGTATTCAGGGACGAGACGGAGGGTTGGGCGACCCCGTGCACAGATTTGGGATAAGGCCGCGGTTCTCGGCGTAATTCGGGCCAAGCCGTGGCGGAAACCAACCCCGTTGTAGCGGAACCCGACATGATTGCTTATCGGACACTCCGGCTGGCCACTTGGACTGCAAGGGAATGACCACTGCTCCGACGGAATTCTTGCTCCTTGAAACGGAATAAACCGGTTTGATACTTCAAATTGGGGAGCTTTTGGTTGACGATTTCCGCGGAGTCGGCGAGGATGGGGGAGGGAAAGAGCCTGCCCCGTTTGCCTTTTCGCCCGCTTCTCCCCCCGGGGTAAGAGGGAATTGGCGATAGGCTCTTCCTCTTTCCAGCAAAGGAATCGAACTCGGTTGACGGGTGCAGAGGTGAATGTGGTGGATAGGGTATTGGACGAATCCGTGGTTCGGCATATCGCTCAGTTGGCGAGGCTGAAAGTAACTGATGAGGAGATCGTTTTATACCAGGAGCAATTGTCCCGGATTCTGGGGTACGTCGAGCAACTCAACGAGGTGGACACCCGGGGTGTCGAACCGATGGCACATCCATTGCCCGTGGTGAACGTGTTTCGAGAGGATTCACCGCAGGAGTCGTGGTCGGCGGATCGTGCCATGGCCAACGCCCCCGATCATCACGAATCGTTTTTCAAATTGCCGAAGGTGCTGGATCAAGAAAGCGCGTGAGGGAAAGCGTGCGAGAGACGGCCTGGGATTTATCGGCGTCGGTTCGAACCGGCAAGCGATCGGCGGTGGACGTCGTCCGAGAAGCGTTGGATCGTTTGTCGGGGCGTGATCCACGATTGAAGGCGTTTATCTCATCGCTACCGGAGACGGCGATGCAAGCCGCGTCGCGAATTGATTCCGCACGTCAACGAGGAGAGCGACTGGGTCCGTTGGCCGGGGTTCCGGTGGCAGTAAAAGATAATCTCTGCGCGGCGAAGGGAATCACCACGTGCGGGTCGCGGATTCTCGAAAACTATCGGGCGCCCTATCAAGCCCATGTCGTCGACCGTTTGGAAGCGGCGGGCGCGATCTTGATCGGGAAGACGAATCTTGATGAATTCGCGATGGGGAGCAGCACAGAGAACAGCGCGTTTTTCACGACGCGAAATCCGTGGGACACTCGGAGCGTTGCCGGTGGATCGTCCGGGGGTTCAGCAGCGGCGGTGGCGGCGGGCATGGTATCGGGGGCGTTGGGAAGCGACACGGGTGGATCGGTTCGCTTGCCGGCGTCGTTCTGCGGGGTTGTGGGGTTGAAGCCGACGTATGGTCGCGTATCGCGATTCGGGTTGGTCGCCTTTGGCAGTAGCTTGGATCAAATAGGTATCCTTGCCACCGACGCGCGCGATGCGGCGCTGCTCCTCTCCGTCATTGCCGGACATGATGCGCGCGATTCGACGAGCGTTTGCGAGCCGGTGCCCGACTATGTCACGTCGCTGGATCGTCCGTTGAAGGGACTGCGAATCGGAATTAGCGAGGAGTATTTCGGGGAAGGCTTGGCCGAAGACGTTCGTCGCACTACAGAGGCGGCGATCAAAGAACTCGAGAAACAAGGAGCCGTGACTGTCTCGATTCATCTCCCCCATATGAAATACGGCGTCGCGTGTTACTACATAGTGTCCTCCGCGGAAGCCTCCAGCAATTTGGCGAGATATGACGGGGTACACTTTGGACATCGGGCGGCCAAGCCCAAGGACGCAATGGATGTATACTGTTCTTCCCGCGGAGAGGGATTTGGGGCGGAGGTGAAACGACGGATCATGTTGGGGACGTACGCGTTGTCGAGCGGATATTATGACGCCTATTATTTGAAGGCGTTGCAGGTGCGGCGATTGATCAAGCGAGATTTCGACCGGGCGTTTGAAACCGTGGACGTGATCGCGTCGCCCGTATCGCCGACGACGGCGTTTGCCATCGGGGAAAAAGCCGGGGATCCATTGGCCATGTATTTGGGCGACCTGTACACGCTCTCCGCGAACCTTGCGGGGCTTTGTGCGATTAGCGTGCCGTGTGGGTTTGATCGCGCCGGTTTGCCCATCGGTCTGCAACTGTTGGGTCCGCCGTTTGCCGAGGAAACCTTGTTGAGTACCGCACACCAATATCAACAGTTTACCGACTTTCACCTTCAGGAGCCGCCGCTGGTGGCGGCGTAACGAGGCATGATTGCTCGCACGACAGTTGGATCACTTCTGCGTTCGACACAAGCGCATTGCGGTCAGATCTGTTCCAAGGAAACGCTGGATCACGGAATTGCATATACGTGCGAGCGGTATCCGACTTTGTGCGAGGGGAATCAGCTTCGGGAGGTGGTGGTGACGGACGCGGCGAGATTGGCGGAAATGTTCGATCAGACGGAGCAATGGTTTTCCGGGAAGGGATTGGTCTGTCAAAAGTGGGCGGCGGCGGACGGAACGGCCGGCGAGGCTCTTCGAGCGCTTCTTACTCCGAGGGGATTTCGTGAGACAGAGTATCGCGCGATGACGGCAGTTCGATGGCCGAAGCCAACTGCCCATTCACACGTTCGTATCCTTCCCGCTCGAGCGATGCGACAGGCCTTCCGAGATACGTTTGCTAAATCCGAGATGTCTAATGAGTCCCCGCACACTATCCATTTGGCTCAAGCAGGAGAGGAGCGATTCGACGATCCGCAGTGGGAGATGTTCGTGGCCCTTTTCGAGGGACAGGCCGCCGGTCGTTGTGCACTCTATCAGGTCGGGGATATCGCCCGAGTGATGGACCTTGAGGTGTTGCCGAGATTCGAAAATCGCGGTATTGCCGAGGCGTTGTTGTGCCACGTGATGACCCTAGCGAGGCGATTGGCCCTTCGGAACGTGTGCACGTTGGTGGAAAAGGATCACGCGCCTTATCGATCGTGGTTGGAAAGCGCGGGGTTCGTGGACGATGGCGAGATCACGGAGTTTCTGCGCACAGGAGTTCGAGCGAACGGCGGTTGCGGATGAGGATCAAGGCTCGTTTCGTCGTTCCCGTGGATGGTCCGGCGATCGTGAACGGGGCGATTGACATCGCGGATGGTACGATTGGGTTTGTCGGTCCGGCGGATCAAGTTGGAGGTTCGGCTGATGTCGACTACGGTGACGCGGTTTTGTGTCCGGCTTTTGTGAACGCGCATACTCATCTGGAATTGGGTTTTCTGGCGGGGTTGATTCCACTGAGTTTTGGGTTTGTCGATTGGCTTGGGAAGTTAGTGGAGAATCTGAAGGCGCATCCGCCCACTCAACAGTTGATCCAAAGCGCGGTTCGACAAGGAGTGCAGGAATCTCTCAGTCACGGCGTCGTGACGATGGGTGACATTGCGCGGCACACGGCGTGGGTTCGAGAGGCGTTGATGGGCTGTCCCGCCCGGGTGACTTCTTTTGGCGAGGTGATTGCCATTGGATCGGGAAGGTCTTTTCTGGCGGAGCGATTGGGGCAGGCCTCAAAACCGTTTGAATTGCCGGACGATTCGTGGAATTTTTCGAATGGCGAGGGGGGGAACTTAGGGATCGGGATCAGCCCACACGCGCCGTATACGGTGGAACCAGACGGTCTTTCTGCCTGTGCCGATTTGGCTCAACGGAACTCGCTGCCGCTGGCCATTCACGTTTTGGAGTCTGCGGACGAGGAAGCGTTCACCCTCCGAGGCGAGGGGCGGCTGTCGGATCATTTGAAGAGGGTCGGCGTCTGGGACGATCGGATTGCGACGGCGGGATATCGACCCGTGGAACTTCTGGGGCGTTGCGGAGTTCTTGGAAAGCGAACTCTATTGATTCACGCCAACTATGTAGAGGAGGACGACATTCGGAGGATTGCCGAGAGCGGAAGTCATGTTGTTTTCTGCCCGCGAACGCACGCCGCGTTTGGGCATCGGCCGCATCGTTTCGAGCAGATGTTGTGGGCGGGGATCAATGTTTGTGTCGGGACGGATAGTTTGGCTTCGAATCCTTCGCTTTCCATCTTGGATGAACTGAGGTGCATCGCGCAATCGCATCGAGATATGTCGCGGGATTTAATCTTAACAATGGGAACGTTGCGAGGAGCGCGGGCGCTGGGGATGGAGAATGATATTGGTTCGCTTACGGTTGGAAAACACGCGGATATCGTGGTAGTTCCATTGGAATCGGGGACCCCGTTGAAGCATTGGACTCAGATGTTTGACACTCTGTCGCCGCCACAGGCGGTTTATCTGCGAGGAAAACATTTGGCCGGCGGCGGGGCAAGATGATGGATGGAGCGGAACACATTCGGCGATCCTCCATTGAGGTGCGCGGGATGGCCCTATGTCTTCAGGCTAACCTCTTTTCGCTGAAGGTCGAGGATGCTCGTCGGCGTGGGATGGCCGTTGAGTCCCACGACATCGCACTTGGTGGAGTTGCGCCGGAGAGCTTGTTGCGTGACCATTTGTTGTCGGAAGAGGCGGTTTCGCACTACAGTGATCTGGAGCTCCGATTGCGGATGCACGAACTTTGGGGACAATACTGTGTATTGCAGTGGTTTTTCGAAATTCCGTTGACGGACGGGGCGCGCGAGGTGTCGGGGTGGGCGGTGGAGGCGGAGGCTCGTTGCGAAACCGTTTTGGAGTTCAAAGAGGCTGAAATTGCGGCGATGTTGTGGCGACTGAAGTTCGAGCAGCGGCGGCGGACGGATCGAAACGTGGCCGAGGGAAAGGAATATGCGAGGCATCGATTGCTGGCGCAGCGAATTCCAATGACAGTATTTGGCACTGCCGTTGAGAGTTGCGGGAATGAGGACCTTTTGGTTTCGTCTTGTGAGCACGCGGGGATGCTGGCGGTTGTTCGGTGGATTCGCGATGCGGCCTTGCAATGGGGTCAGGAGGGTTTGATGGACGTGGCGGACGAACCGTTTTCGAGTTAGGTTACCCTTGGCGTGCTGCGGGCGATAACGAGCGGTTGAGGTCGGGGCGATGACCCGATCTAAGAGCATGTATGAAAAGTTCTCTCATGATGCGGCCAGGCGTCGGGTCATCAGG
>JBBTCX010000139.1:0-3153 GCA_038043045.1 Planctomycetota bacterium
ACCCTGCACCTCGCCAGAGCCGGCTGATCGCTCTGTAATGTTGCTACAGTCTCGGGTTTTCCAGGTTTTTCGGCGTAGTTCTCAGACACGCTGATCACGCCAAGGTCCGAGGTTCGAGTTTTCGTGGACCCCGTTTTCGCCTCCTTCTCCTTTTGAGGTATTTCACGATTGCCGAAATAACGCCTGGTTTGCCGCTTACCGATATATCGCGGTAGGAGGCATCAGCCGTGTCAATTGCGGACGTTTGCACAACCCAATCAACGTCGAGAACCCCCGCTATAATTCATGCGATTCAAGCACGTTATCGGGCGATACAAAACGTTCGAAAAGGGGTCTGTCTCCTCAACGCGGGAAAATACGAGGAAGCCGCTTCCGCCTTCCAGCGGGCGTTGGACGACGGGTCCACGGAATCATCCCTGCCATCGTATCTGGCGGCTTGTCTTCTCGGAAAGCAATTGCCTCTGGAAGCTGCAAAACAATGGACCCGGTTAGGCGAGACGTCGGACCTTCAAGCGGAAGTGACCCTTGCTGTTCGACATGCGCTATCCTTGCGCGTCGCGGGGCGATTGGACGAGGGCATCGCTGTGTTGCGCGACGCCGTTCGCCGAGATCCCGATTCCGCGGAATTGCACGTTCAGCTTGGACTGATGCTCGCCACTACCGAATCGTATGACGAAGCCGAATTGCGATTCACCCAAGCAATCAACTTGGATCGGGATCATGTGGAAGGCCTCGTAAACCTGGCGCTGTGTTGCGCTGTACGCGGGTCGCCTCGAACCTCGTTGAAGTATCTTCAGCAAGCACAGGCTCGCCGTCCTTTCGACGCCCGTGTCGGAATGCTCCTTGCCCAAGCGGCGAAGGCCGTTCAGCACAAGGGCGAGGCTGTTCAACTTCATGCTGCGATGTCGGAGGAAACCGATCTTCTCGATCCCAAGGGTATTGATGAATTGGCTGGCGTGATCGAAGCGGAACCCGACTTTGTGGACGCGTTTCTTTCGATTCCATCGGGCGAAATTCACGACCAGGTCTTCGCCGTCATGCTTCGAACCCTGCAGGTGGCCTTGGAGCGACAACCGGAACAGGCTGAACTTCATTATCATTGCGGCCGGGTTCTGGCGAGATTGGGACAACCCATCGAGGCGATCCTGCAAAACGAGCAGGCCGTTCGCCTCAATCCGACGTACACACGGGCGTTGATCGAGCTCGGTCGGCTTTACGGCCAAACCGATCGCGCGGAAGATGCAACGACCCGATTGGAACAAGCGATCGCCACGGGAGCCGATTACGCCGACGTGCACTATCTGCTGGGCAACTTGTATCGAGATCAAGGACGAGTCACGCGCGCCGCCACCGCCTACCGGCGAGCGCTGGCGCTCAACGAACATTACGATGCGGCGCGTGAGGCCCTAGCCTCTCTTGCTTGCTCCTGACCGGGTGCCAACGTCATGTCACATCTACTTGAAATTCTCGGTCGTGGATTGCTGAGCGAGCTCTCCGCCGCGTTTGAGGATTTGCTCCGGGATGACGGCCATTTCTCTACCGAGGAACTCGAACGTTATGTTCAACGAGAGCCCCTGGTCTTGGCGCATCATCACCGGTTGGCCGTTCGTGCACTCTCTGATCGACGGTTCGGTCAGGGCCGGGATCGATTCCAACACATTCTTGAGCTAGAGGAAGCCGACCTAGCGGCCCGTGTGGGACTGGCTTGTACGCTCGACGAACTGGGGCTAACGCGAGCGGCGGTGGAACAACTTCAAACGGCGCTCGAACACCATCCAAAGAACGGAGCCGTTTGGTTTGCCTTGGGTTTCTGCCAAGAAAAATTGGGCGAGTCCCAAGACGCCATCACGTCCTATGAGAATAGTTTGGAATCCGCACCGCAATTGCGAAACGGTCATGAGCGCTTGGCGGCCATCTATCTGAAACTCGACAAGGTGAGCCTTGCCATCGCACACTATGAACATCTTTGCTGGTGTGAACCCGGCGACTTGGCCGCCTGCTTGACGCTGGCCAATCTCTACGTTCGTTCTGATCGCTTTGAAGAGGCCATTCAGCGGTACCAATACGCCCTCTCGATCGACCCCGGCAACTGGGACGCGCAAGACGACCTGGTTTCCGCGTGCGTCGAATCGCACCGACTGGAGGAGGCCGTTGCGGCGCTGCGTTCCCTCATCGAATTAAGACCGGAGTGCGCTGACCAACACCTCAGACTTGGCGACGTGTACATCAAAATGGGGAAAGAGTCGCAAGCTCTCGCCGCGTACACAGAGGCGATTGCGCTGGACCCGGATTATTTGGAAGCCACCATCAAACTTGGGACCACCCATCTGCGAGTCGGGGATCATGCCCAAGCGGTGGAAGCGTTTGCTCGGGCCGTGGAATTGAATGATCGCGTGGTCGGTGCCTATGTGGGTCTCGGCGTGGCACAACAGGCCCTTGGGCGCAATGAGGATGCCCTCGCCAGTTTCGAAATGGCCGGTTCCGTCGAACCGAACAGTACGCTGCTATTCGGCGAAATGGCACGAGTTCAACTGCAACTTTCCGCCGTGGAGCAACAGAAACGGTATCTCGCTCCGAACTCCATCGCCGCCCATCCGCTCAAACTGCCCACGGAGAATGTGCGAAGGGTGATCGACGCTCAGATTCATCAGCTTCAATCCGCTCTACAGAAGCACGCCAACCACGCGGACCTCCATTATCGTCTCGGGCTTCTCCTGCGACACCAAGGCGAGTTGGAATCCGCCATCGATGCCTTTCAGCACGCCGTCGACATCAATCCCCAATATGTCAAAGCCCAAACTCAATTGGGTCTGTCCTTGCGCGAAGCCGGTCGCCTCGATGAAGCGATCCCGGTTCTCGAGCAAACCGTCAGAATGGATCCGGAATCGATCGATCTTCATTACCAACTCGGACTTGTTTTCGCGGATCGTGGTCAATTCGAACAGGCCTTGCAACGATTCGAACTCGCCGCCCAACATTGCCCGGACAAAGTTGACTACGTCGCCAACATGGCCCTTTCCTTGCAAAACATGGGGTTGGTTGACCGGGCCACTGCGGCTTGGCAAACGCTTGCCGATGTCTCCCGACGATTTCATTCCGCAGAAGATATTACCCAATTCGCCGATCCGGCCTCCCATCGGGAGAGGTAGCGAT
>JBBTCX010000139.1:3163-15127 GCA_038043045.1 Planctomycetota bacterium
AGCGATGTGGAGCACCGGGTACGTCAGTGTTGGCACTCCAAACACTTGAAAATGCGGGTGACTGTGGAGAGCTCATTCACGGTCGCGGCTCTGTTCGGACGATCGCCGCCCGCAGATTCAAACGAATCGAAGCGATACCATGAAGCTGATATTGGTCGGCATGACACTCGACGCTCTTCCCCATGAAACCGTTTCATGGCTCCGTGAACGGCGTTGGGAGATGTGCGCGGTCGAAGACCATCAGGCGGCGTCGGCTCAGTTGGATGCGGATCAGGTCCAAGCCGTTGTCGTGGCACATGCGAACTCTTCGCGGGACGATGTTCACGAAGCTGGCTCCTTCAAGCGATTTCTTCAGCGACTCGACGAGCGGTTGATTCCCGCGGTGGTTTTGGGATCCGGGGACCGGGCCCTTACATCAGACTCTGAATCCTTGGTGGAGGATATTTCCGGCGCTGTTAGCGGTGACGAGCTGCGCGGTCGATTGGCCACCATGGAATGCTATCAACCTGTTGTGGCCCGACTCGACAAAGAGCTTCGCAACATCGAACGAGTGGGTGAGCGTCTCGAACGACACCTTAGCGACGTTGACCGAGAAATGCGACTCGCGGCCCGATTGCAACATGAATTTCTCCCGTCGCTGGACAAACCGATCAATGGTTTGAGCTTCGCAAGTTTCTACCGTCCGGCGTCATGGGTTTCTGGCGATCTCTACGATGTCATCGCGGTGGATGATGCCCACACGGCTTTTTATATTGTCGACGCCGTGGGTCATGGTGTGGCAGCCGGTCTTTTGACCATGTTTATCAAGCGAACGATCGCGGTTTCGGAGTCGCGGGATAGCGTGCTACGACCGGTATGTCCCTCCCTGGTACTGGCCCGTTTGAACGACGCACTGGCCGACCAGGCGCTCCCGAATTGTCCGTTCGTCACCGCCTGTTACGGCCTGTTCAATCATCAAACTCTTGAACTGCAATGTTCCGCCGGTGGACATCCGCCGCCGCTTCGGATCGGCGTTGACGGCGGTGTTCAAGAAATGGAAATGGATGGCAGCCTACTGGGTCTGCAACGGGGAGAGACATTCGATGTCACGAAAACACATGTTCGCCCGGGGGAGAAAATCCTGTTTTATTCAGATGGCATAGAAATCGCTTTGGGCCATTCACCGTCGAAATGGTGGCAGCACGGGATAGGGCAAAGAGGTTTCAACCGTTCGATAGGCGAACTTATCAAGTCCATCGAGTTCCAACTCGATAGCGTGGCAGGGTCACTGCACGCAGCCGACGACGTTACGCTACTTGGTCTCGAGGTTCCAGTCGCGCCCCAATCGGTGTTGCAAGAACAGCCTCCTTCGCAGTCATCGTGTTTTAATAACCCTTTTGGTGCGGAAACGGGCTTCGCGTGAAATAAATTCCCACCTCGCTGTCACCGTTGGCGTGCAACTCAAACCGAGCAGGAAGCCTACCGATTCCCGAATTTTTTACAAACAAGGATTGGGCTTTTCCAAGGTCTGGACGCTTATCGACCACGCCGACATGGGGATAGCGTGGAGTTCCCCCAAGCTCGTCTCCGAGAATCAGGTCGGCCACGATGGGGAATGTGAACGTCCAAGGCCCGATGTCATCGCGGTTTGGCGCTCTTGGATTACCCGGTGTGTGTCGTCTGCCGCTAAGGTATTTCAGAGGTCGACCGTCGAAGTTGACATAGTTGCTGACCAAGGGGTCCAGAGGTCTTTTGGTCCCCCAGGGTGTATCCCCGAATGGTACTCCATTGCCGATCCCGCCGGCGGAGCGGAACCAATAGGTCATGGTCCAACTTTCCGGTCCCCCCGATTGTGGGTAGCCCGTAATCGCGCTGGGACAACGCCAACTTCCGGGGTTCACATAGGGTTGCAGCACGCGGCCAACGGTGGTCTTGTATCTTGAGTCAGGGTCAAAAGGATCGGCGTTGGGATCAGTGAGGTTGATGTCCTCCATAAACGGAACGTGATCCTTATTCTCAAGCGTATACTGGAGAATTCCCGTCCAAATGTTGCGAAGGTTGTTGCGACAAACAACCCGTTTCGATTGTTCCCTCGCCCGACCCAGAGCGGGCAGCAAAAGGCTGACCAGCAAGGTGATCAGAGAAACCGATACGAGAATTTCAATCAGCGTAAACGCCTTTCTCTTCGTTTTCATAGAGCACATGACTCGACTCCGAATGCTTTCGGACGTTAACTCCCCGAAGATTGAAACACCTCCAACATCAGGGAAACGTCTCTGAGGTCTACGTCCAAGTCCCGATCAAAATCGAAGCTCTCTCGGCATCTTGCCACGGTCCACGGCAGTGTCGGAGACGGCGTGGAATCGGGTCCCGAAGAACAATGGAGCAACGCACCCCAATCGTCGAGAGTGGACCTGCAATCGCCGTCCGCATCGCCGGACGCTTCACGATGGTGGCGAATGATCAATTGAGGAGCCATTGCCAGGGGATCGAAGTCGACGCCCTCCTTCGTAAAAAACGTCGGCAACGCCGCCGGATCGTTGCCGAATATGACGGTTTCCTGAAGAGACGTGACGTAGACGAACACTCGTCCGCCGTCCAACTGTTGCTGAAAATACTTGCCAACAGCGCCTTCGGAGAGTGAAAGATCAATCGAATAAACGACTTGAAAGGGGTTCAATTGCCGCCCCGGAAGATATCCCGTCGGCACGCCGATCGCCCATGTACCCGGCGTAAACTGGAAAACAGGTTTCGCCAATTTCTCGTTCTGCGTGCCCTTCACATTGTCCTCGACATGCAGTTGGGCAAACGTCACGTCTTGAAATACAAACGGAAACGGATCACGCGGAGCGTTCATCGTGTCCCGACCTCCGTAATATGGCGAAGACTCCGTCCAGTGCTCCGCCGAGGAATTCGCGCCGAACCCAACTCCGAACAGCTCCAACGGTCTTCCCGGATCGGCATCGCGACTCTCGCCGTCCATATCGCCGATCTGCCCGCGAGGAATTCCGTCCCGATTGATGGCCCCGTCGTTGTTGAAGTCAAACGTGTACCATTCATCCGTCGACAGATCGATCGGCCAGGTTGCTTCGGCGACGCTGGTCACGATGACGGTGACCGCCTCAACTCCATAGGTCCGGGGACATCGTCCAGACTCAATCTGCTCGGCGGTATTCCAGACGATCAGAAACATCCCGTCCCGGTCGTTAAACAGCGGAAACGTGATGTTCCCCACCGAGGAAAAGCACGAGGCAAAGGGGCGAGCGCCAGGCGTAAAGTTGAATGGATAGTGCCATCTATCGTCACTCGGCGTCGGGAAAACATCCTCCTCGGCCGCCGCCCAACCCCCTCGAACCAGGACCATCATCAAGGGAATCCACCATCCGCTCATGTTCCTCGAACTCCTCGAAGCCGACGTCGCAAACCGGCGACGGCGCCGATCGTCAGGAGAGCCCACGTGGCCGGCTCGGGCACGATGGCGACTTTGTCGAGATCGAACGCAAAAGACTCCGTGTTCCCAGCTAGTCCCGGCGGAACAACCACGCCCACTTGCAAGCGACCTATGTTGCCGAAGACCTGATCAAAGCTGAAGGGCCCTTCGAAGATCATGCCTGCGCTGGGCAGCGGAACGGAAATCTCTGTCCAGGTATCACTCGCAACGCTCACAGGTTCAAGTACGGCGGCGGCGGGGACAAAACCCGGTCCCGGTCCGCGAAATCGGGTGAAAAACGTAAGCGGAACCCCGGTGTGTTGCCGAACGAGGTAACGAATCTCCGTCACATCATCGGCCACCCAACTCCCTTGAAACGCCCCGCCGCTCGAGCCGAAGTCCTCTTGTGCTCGATAGAGAATCGCAAAGGCTCCGGCCGAAAGGCTGCCGAAGCTCTGCCTTCCAGATACAAAACTTCCGCGGTCTGGCCCGTCATCGGCGTGCCATTCCAATAGAGACGTTCCCACTCCATCGCGCCAATTCGCCGCATCGGATGCGAAGTCCTCGGTGAACGGCACCGTGACCGCCCACAACGTTGGAGGTGACACACTCACGGCGCCAATCGCGGCCATCAACATCGCACGAATCCTCATCCTCTTGTTCTTCATGGTATTCCCTCCCTGGGTTCGGCGCGCTCGCCGACCCGTTCAATGAATATCTCGCCGAATGGCAATAGGCCCAGCTGCCATCTTCCGGCACTTGGTTCTCACAGTAAACTTCGTAGGTTGGTTCTGAGATCTAGGAAAGAAGAAACGGGGGTGGAGGTCGAGCAGCCAGATTCTCTTGAATGAACGCGACCTCGCTTCGATTGAATTCACGCTCCCGCGTCCATCCAGTCCGCGAAGCCGGTTTCGGATCTTCGGAAAACAAAACAGCAAGTACCCGACGTTGAATTTCTTCCAAAAGGTTTCGACCCCGTGGGTTTTGCTCAAGCGCCGCACCTACCAAGCACGTCGCGACCAACCCCATGCAATGGTTGGGCAGACGCTCAACTCCGCCACTCTCCAACACATTCACATGAATCAATGCGACCACCGTGACCGCAGCCACGCCACTCCGCCATCCGGGCATCAGCCGCAACCAGGCAACATCCAGCACTTTCAAAATGAAAAACGCCGCCGTCAGCAAAAGCCCCGCGGTCCGAATTGCAGGAGTTCCCCAATCCTTGGCCGACCATGCAATCCCGAAGGACGACCAAGACGCGGGTAAGGCCGCAAGGTGAAGAATCAGAAGCGCTGCCCAGAAAACGCGGCCCAAAACCGAACGGCTTTTCGGTTGCTTTTTTGCTTTTTTTGATTGGCTCTTAAAGACTGCAAGTGCCAAAGACCGCCAACTTGTCTGGTTGGCTTGCCCCACGCACTCCGAAAAAGATCGGCTCTCCCGCGCCGTGATCACCGGTTCGCTCCCCTTTGCGCCGCGATCGTACTCAACCGCTCGGTGTCGAGCCATTTGCTTGCACAAAATCGGGCCCACACCAATCACATCCGTTTCTCATCGGTTATCACATGCGGTCGACCCAAAAGGTCGATGTGATATTTCTTCCCAAAAAAGGAAACATCGGTTTCCGAAAAATGTCCAAGGATGCCCAAAAACAACGCCGAGAATAATCCCAAAAGTCCCAACCCCACCGCCCAAGGTCGCTTTTTAGGGTGTCGTTCCTTCCCCCGATCCAAGAAAGGCCAGAACAAGAGCAATAGAAACGGCAACGAACAAGCCAGGATTCCCAATACCGCGCCGTAGCGGCCTTCGAAGTATTTCAGAAGTTGATAACTCGGCAGGAAATACCATTCCGGTTTGATGTGTTCCGGCGTGGACAACGGATCGGCTGGGTCGCCGATTTCCCACGGGGCGAGTACGGAAAGCGTCACCAGCACGGCCAGCAACAACACCGCGACCACGGATTCTTTGGCCACATGCACCGGAAAAAAGGGAATTCCCCGTTGCGGATCGAGCGGTCTTTCCTCGCCGACGCGCTCCAAGGTCGCCAAGTTGTTGATGCGCATGAGCACCAGATGAATCCCGATCAAACCGGTCAATATCCAAGGCAGGATGATGACGTGGACGACGAAGAAGCGGGATAGGGTCTCACCGGTGACGGCATCTCCGCCGCGCAGAAAGTATTGCAGCCAACCGCCGATGACAGGAACTTTGTTGGCCGATTCCGTCCCGACCGTCGTGGCCCAGAATGCGATTTGATTCCACGGCAATAGATACCCGGTGAAACCAAACGTGATCGTCCCGACGAAGATCAGTACGCCGGTGAACCAGGTGAGTTCGCGTGGTTTCTTATAAGCGCCGGAAAAAAAAGTGCGAATCATATGTAGCACGACCACCAGGATCATGATGGACGCGCCCCAGGCGTGGATTTGTCGATAAAGCCAACCAAACGTCACTTCGCCCGTGATATATTGAATCGACTTGTGCGCCGCTTCGGGCGTGGGGCGGTAGTAAATCAGAAGCATGATCCCGGTGATGGTTTGGCTGAGGAAAAGAAGTAGAGACAGGCTGCCAAACACATGCAACCACCCGGTGTGCGGCGGGAGGCGTTTGTGAACTTGCTTGTCAATGAAATGACCGGCCGTTTCCACATCGAAGCGGCTGGCAAAAAACCCTTTCACCGATTCTTTGAGTCTCACCGGTACCTTGATCTCCTCCCGTCAACTCGCGGAGACAAACACCTTGTCACCAACTTCTTTCACTTGGTACGTGGGCAACGGCGCCGGCGGCGGTCCGGACACCACCCCGCCGTTCTCGTCAAACACGGCCGCGTGACACGGACACAAGAACTGACGGTGGGCCTCGTCCCACTTCACGAGGCACCCCAAATGCGTGCACACCGCGGAAAAAGCCTTAAAACCCTCTCGATCGCGCACCACAATCACGGCCTTGCCGCCCACCTGGAGCATCTTGCTCTTACCGGGGGACAAGGATTTGGCACCCTCTACCTCAACGGCTTCCTTGCTTCCACCCTTCGCCGCTGGCCAAAGGTACATCAACGCGGGAAACGTTGTCGCCGCCGCCGTCACCGCGGAGCCGCACCCAATGACCCAATCCAGAAATCCTCGTCGACTATGCTTTTGGTCAAGGGGCATGATCAGAACTCATTTCATCCGATTCGAACATAAGCCGCTCGAAGTCGTTTATATTTCACAAACAGTGCGGCGGCGAACAGCACGGCAAACGCCCAGATGGGCACCAAGGCGCGGTATCGCCAACGCAATCCGCTTTCCAATTCATCCAATTCTTGGTTGACCCGGTCACAAATTTGCCGGAATTCCCCGACTTTGCCAGCCACCAGAGTGTTGTCCAACGTGTGTTGCAAAGGAGCGAGCTCGATGAGATGAGTTTTGGCATCCTCCATTGCAAATCGCGCCCGATCCACCAGCAAGACCCCGCGACCCACTTCGTCCAAACGACGCGCGGTTTTGAGATACTCCCGCTCCACCTCCGCAATATCGTCCAGCAGCCCGAATAGTTTCTGAAGGCTCTTGTCCTCCTTCACATCCTCATGGCAATCCATGCACGTCGCCAAAGCCTTGCTGAGGATCTGCTTCGGATCGGGGTGTGTCGCCGCGGTCACCTCCTCTTTACTGGCATGCGGTTGTGTGGTCATCAAATGCGCATAGCGTTGCAGCATCACGCCCGTGGGTTTGGTGATTCGTTCAATGGCGTGATTGTGCCGCTCGACCCCGCCACCGTGGCATTGCACGCATCCTTTGAATTCCTCTCGACCCGAGTGAACACTTGTTTCAAAATTCTTGGATGCGTGCTCATGACATTTTCCGCACACGGCCCCGACGGATCGAAACCCCGGGGGCATGGCCGAGTGATTCCCGTGACACGTCGCGCAGGTCGGCGCTCCGGGATCGTGCTGCTCCAAGAGCAAACGACCATGCACGCTCTCCCGATACTCACTCACGATCTCCACCGGCAACTCATACCCGCTCATCAACGAGAAGTCCGAATGGCACTTCGCGCATGTGCCCGGAACGTTGAACGGGTGAGTTCGGCTGGTCGTATCGGAGGATTTCAAGATATCGTGAACTCCGTGACAGTCGCTGCACACCGCCACGCGATCATCGCCTTTGTCGCGCAACGTCTTTCCATGACCGCTGGTCCAATACGCCGCGAACTGGTCCGTTCGCAAACCATAGGGATTCATTCGCTCCACGTCGGAGTGACAGTTAGCGCAACGCTCTGGCACCTTTGCACGCGGCGCCTTGCCGCGAAACGTCTCGCCGTGATCGAATGAAGGTCGCGGCGGTTGTGCTTGAACGTACTTGTTCAGAACCTCGGTTCCCAGGGAATAAGATTTTTCCCCGCCATGGCATTCCTGGCACGCAAAAGCCGCATGGACCGACGCCGCCCATTGGCCACCTTGCACCGTGTGGCATTTCGCGCAGTCAACCGGACCATCCGCCGCTGAAGCCAACGGTATGGAAAAGCCCCCGAGCGCGACGGCGAGAGCAAGAAATCGAGGTGCCACCGCGATCAATTTACCCTTCCCGATCTTTCAGAGGCACTCGTTCGTGGAGTCCTTCTTCCTTCTGCTTTTCGTAGTCAAAGGGTTTCGCCGGATCGACCGTCGGACCGTCTTTGTTGTGACACGCCGTGCAAGTCGACGCCTCAATTTTCGCCAGACCGACTTTGTACAATTCATCCACTTTGTATTTTCGTTTCGATTTGGTGATCTCTTCGAAGACCTTGATGTATTCGCTTCCCGGCCCGTGGCAGGATTCGCAACCCACGTTTTCCAATTTGGCTGAATCTTTGGCGGCTTGTTCGTTTCCTTCGGCGGGAATCGCATAGCCGCCCGGCTTGCCGTGACCCGTCACGTGACACTTCACGCAGGTCGCATCCTTGCTGTAGTCCTTATTCGGATCGAGTTTGAACTTCTCTTTTGCCTCCTTGGCCTGTCCGGGCTTGAGCGTTTCAAAAGCTTTGCCCATTTTTGTTGCGGCCCAACTCTTGTGCTCTTTGATGTGGCATTTTTTGCAAGCGCCCGAACCCACATAGGTATACGATCCGCCCTCTCCGGCATAAGCAGGAAGCGTTCCCACGACGATGGATGGAGCAATCAAGTCACCGGCATGGGCCTTCGTTCCCCGGGAATGAAAACCGGTCACCACGCCACCTACCATCGCCACAATCAAAAATATCCAACAGCGTTTCATCCAATTTCTCCGCAAGTACCAACACCACCAAACAAAATCCGCATTCCAAAAAATCAAATATATAGCTTCGTGCGGACCACTCAACCAACGGCCCAAAATAAGACCGCGCGCCCCGATTTCAGACAAACCAAACCCGTCCAATAAACTCTGGCACGTCGCGTACCACTCACAGGCCACTATGCACGCGGCACAGTCTTTAAACTGGCAATTTAAATAATTGCTCGCCATGCCTGCTTGCAGGTAAAGAACGGTTGACCGACGAAGGGGCAGGCCCCTGACGGTGAGTGCCAAGTCGTGACACTTGCTTGGTGGTGTAGGCCTCCCTATAGTGTGCGACCTAATGGACCCCCCAAACCCGAGCGGTCTGGGGAATGGCGGCGTAGCTCAGTTGGTTAGAGCGTGGGATTCATAATCTCAAGGTCCCCGGTTCAAGTCCGGGCGCCGCTAGTTTGCAACTTTTCTTGGCCGGTTTTCGCTTCGAAAGGCCAATTTCGTTCGAATACCCGGCCTTGTTTTGGTAGGATGGAAATGTTTTCCGTTGGATGGTTGGAGTTTGACCAAGACCGATTGGGTTGATCGGAGGCGCCGTGGAAAGTGCCATGTCCAAGTTTTGTTGTCGCGGATTTTTTGCCGTTGTCATGGCCTCATTCCTGTTTGAGGCGGAGGTTCCGCAGACGAGAGCTGTTCGAGCGGCGGATGAATTGGCCGGGCCGATTGAGGCGCAAAGCGTTTACCTAGAACAGCCGCCAATCCATCCCTATATGCCAGGTCCGAATGTGACACGCGGAATAAAACCCGTCGCGCCAAACGTGCGGATCAAGCGCGGCGACTACCTCAGCGTTCAGGTCAACATCGACGCAGATGGAAACAACATTGTCGGCGACGCGGCCAATGAGCCGTCGATCACCGTCGATCCCAACGACCCCAACAAGATCGCCATCGGCTGGCGGCAGTTTGATACGGTCGCGTCGGATTTTCGACAAGCCGGTTACGCCTACAGCCAAGATGGGGGGAAAACATGGGCGTTTCCAGGCTCCATTGAACCAGGAACCTTCGGTAGCGACCCGGTCCTTGGCGCTGGTCCGGACGGTACTTTTTATTACGTAAGCATCAATTTCGAAGAAATGCGTCTCTTTCGCTCTCTTGATTCGGGACGAACATGGATTCGCTCAACTCAAATAGGCGGGTTTCATGACAAACCTTGGATGTCGGTCGATGCTACCGGAGGACAGGGCAACGGTAATCTCTATATCCATGCTGCAGGAGGAATACTTCGGTCCGTCGATAGGGGCGCCACTTTGGAGAACTGTGAGGGAAACCAGGGGCCGCCACGCGGCGGAACGCACGGCATTGGGCTAAACGGTGAGCTTCACATCGTGAGCCATGGCGATCATCAAGGGCCCGGTCGAGATGTCACTACATGGTGTGCAGTGGCCACGGATTGTTCCCAATGCGTTCAAGCCGCCGCCGAAGTTGGGTTTGACATCATTGGCCTCGGCTCCGGCGGTGGACCCAACTCTGATGGATTGTTAGGGCAACCTTGGATCGCCGTCGACCGTTCAAACACGGAACGGAGCGGAAACATGTACGTATTGAGCACGGGTGGCGACCAAGACTCCAACATTTCTCATTCCGTCTATTTCGTGCGAAGCCGAAACGGAGGTCAAAACTGGAGCGCGCCGGTTCGTGTGAACGACGATCTTTCACCCGCGTCATCTTACCACTGGTTTGCGATGATGTCTGTTTCTCCCAACGGGCGGATCGACGCGACCTGGAATGACACGAGAAACTCGAATCAAGTGAACCTCTCGGAACTTTACCATTCCTACTCTGTCGATGGCGGCCAAACGTGGTCGGTCAATCAACCGGCTAGTCCGTTGTTTGATAGCCACGTGGGTTGGCCACAGCAAAACAAGATTGGAGACTACTATCACATGGTCTCCACGGATCGGTACGCATACCTGGTCTATGCCGCCACGTTCAATGGCGAGCAAGACATTTTTTTCCTTCGGATTCCGGTCTTTCCGGATTGCAACTTCAATAACGTTGAGGATTCGGAGGAAATCGCAAATGGAGTGGCCAAAGATTGTGATCTGAACGGAACACCGGATGAATGTGATGACGACTGTGATTCTAATGGCACTCCGGATGCATGCGATTTGTTCATCGACGAGAACGGCAACGGGATTCACGACGATTGCCAGAGAACGATGTACGTGGACGCGAGCGCGCTGGGAGGGAAGCTGGGTTTGAGCTGGGACGATGCTTTCAATGACCTCGAAGACGCACTGAATGCTGCGCGAAGCGACAAGTCCGTAACGGACATTTGGGTTGCACCAGGTATTTACAAACCGGGACGCGGTTCGTTGGATCGGACCAGCACGTTTGAGATTCCTGACGGAATCACACTCTTCGGCGGCTGCCGTCGACATATTACGAATCTGGCTTACCGTGATCTTGAACAGGATCGCTCGATTCTCAGTGGTGACTTGGCCGGTGATGATCTTCCCGGGAATCTCAACCGATTGGATAATGCGGGCAACGTGATCACCGGCGTGCCGGGCCAGAAAGCGGTTCTGGATGGACTGGTCATCACCGGAGGGAACCCCACCTGCCATACGCCCACTCCGGCAGCGTGTGGGGGTTCGGGCGCTCGTCTCATCGCGGCTGATTTTACGTTCCGCCGATGCGAGTTTGTGGAGAACTATTGCGCGGACATTTACGGGCAAGGCGGATTGTTGCAACTGGATCAAAGCACGTTTCAGAATGAAGATTCTTGCGGTGGGTCCGGCGTTTTCTTGGAAGGGGGCGCAACGGTCACGATCTCGAATTCCGTATTCTTGGGACGGCAGCGAACTACAATCACCGGGATTTCGGTTGTTGACTCCGATATGCAGCTCAAAAACGTGTTGATTCATGGAATGAGGCGAAATGGGATGCGGGCATCGAATTCCACGCTCCTTGTTTCCGATTCGATTCTATGGAACAACGGCTTATCTCCGTCAGAAACGGGTCAGATCAGTCTGCTGGCTGGATCGACTCTGGATATGGACTATTGCACGATACAAGGCTGGACTGGTAGCTTGGGGGGCGTCGGCAACGACGGTTTGGAGCCCATGTTTCGGGTAGAGGGGTATTGGGACACGAATGGGACTACAGGCACTGGCGATGATATCTGGATCGAAGGGGATTATCGCCTTCGGCCCGAGTCGCCGGCGATTCGATACTCGTCCGATCGATCCGGCGCGGGGCCGGCGCTTCCTGAAAAAGACTTGGCCGGTCATCGGCGGGTGATTTGCGGCGCCGTTGATAAGGGGCCCT
>JBBTCX010000140.1:0-2165 GCA_038043045.1 Planctomycetota bacterium
CCTTCGCCGCCTGGAGAAACTCCTCGTGGCATAAAATCGGTCAGTTTGAGTAATATACACGTTATCTTGGGGGTCCACTGCTAGGGCCCACAAATAGGGTGTGGGTGCGTAGGTCCACAGGAGGTCGCCGGAGGGGGAGCGTTTGGAGACACCTTGCTCGGGGTCGGCGGCGTAGACGTCGCCTTGGGAGTCGACGGCAAGAGAACCAGCATACGCCGGAACACTCCAGTCGTACTTTACGGCAGGGCAGGTGAACTGCGCAAGAGCGGAGGATTCCGTTAAGATCAACAAAGACAAAAAAAATCTTTTTTTCATTTTCCGAACCTTGCATCCGTGACCGTCGTAGTATAGCCTGTGGACGTCCAAGTTTCCACGTGTGCCGAAGAATCATTTCCGGCGAGGCGGAGTGTTCAGAGTCAATGTTCAAGAATAGAGGAGAGGTACACATGAATGAGGTTTGTTTTGTTCAAAAACTGTCGTACGTTTTGATTGTTTGCGCGTCGCTGGCGCATCTGTCGAGCGCCAACGCCACCGTCACCATTTATGTGAAGCAAAATGCCACGGGGGCAAACACCGGAGTGGATTGGGACAACGCCTTCACGAATTTGGACACCGCGCTCTCCAGTATTACCGTTCCCAATGAAGTCGATTATGAAGTATGGGTGGCGGCGGGGACGTACACACCCGCCAATCTCGCCACCGGTTTCGTACTCAAACATGACCTGGCGATTTACGGTGGGTTCGTGGGAACGGAGCTCAGCCGCAGTCAACGAAACTGGGAAACCAACCTCACCGTATTAAGCGGCGACGTGGGAAATGATGACACGGCGACGTGTATGTCGGACACCCAGTGTACGCCGGGAACTTATGGATACTGTTTGGACGAACGCTGTATTGGAGTCAACAACAGCGCCCACGTGGTCTATGTGGATGAATCAGCGGAGGACGACTATTCGGCGACGCTCGATGGTTTCACCATCACGCGCGGAAACGCTCAACAAGAGATAATCCCGGGCACTTTCGATGAGGATGGTGGAGGCGGGGTTGTCTTTGTTGGGGGGTCGGCCACCTTTCGCAACTGTGTCATCAAGGAAAACCGAGCGAGCGACGGCGGAGGGGGAATGTACAGTTTCTCCACCATGAAAGCGAGACTTTCCAACGTGACCATCATGGACAACGTCGCAAACCACGGCGGCGGGATTGGTGCAAAGAACATCGGCATAGTAGAGATCACCAACTCCAGAATCATCAACAACCGAGCGGCTGGCGATGGATTCGAGGGATACGGAGGAGGGGCTGAACTCGAGGGTGTTTCAGGGTCCGTCGTGACGATGGTCAATACCTTGATCGCTAAGAATGTGGCCTCCGGCTCATTCGGTGGAGGCGGACTCTACATGCTGAATTCCGGATTAACCGTGAATCTCAAGAACTGCACCGTGGTGGACAATCGTGCGGATCATCTCAACGCAAGCGGCGGCGGATTGTTTTCGCCATCGTCTTCGTTGGTGAACATCGACAACAGTATTATCTGGGGCAATGAAGCGTCCACGGGGAAGCAGATTTGGACGTCCCAGGGGCCTTCGCGCGTCACGGTGCAGTATTCAAACGTTCGGCGAATAGCTTCAGAGGGCAACATTTTCGGTTCCGTCGATTTTACTGGTCCAAACGTGTTCGGGGACAATGTTAATCCACTCGATCCTGAAAACCACGATCCGCATTTTGCCGACGCGGGCAATGGCGATTACACGCTGACAAGTATCCCCATTTCGGTTGGAAAAAACGTCTGCATCGATGCCGGGAGTCATGAGTTAATTCCGGCGGATGTGTTGGATGTGGATGGGAATGGGGATACGAGTGAGCCGGTGCCGCTGGATTTGTTGCGAAACGCGCGACAATTGGAAGACCGCTCGACGATCGATACGGGAACTACAGTGTCAGGTTGTCGGGTGGCGGATATGGGGGCCCATGAGTTCACCCGGCCTCTGTGTTCCAAGGCCCACATTGTGTCTTCCGTGCCGGCGGATTGGACCATCGACGCCCGGCAGCCGCATCCGCTGTATGACTCATCGTTGCCCGCGCGGCAGGGAATCAGGTCGGCGGCTGAACCGATCGTGATCACGCTGGACGTATCCGGATCGTCGAGTCTACAGTGTTGGGAACTCTGT
>JBBTCX010000141.1:0-1069 GCA_038043045.1 Planctomycetota bacterium
AATACATCGATTTCCCGAACTCCCCCGCATTCGCCCTGGTCGACCACCAACTCGCCCACATCTACCTACAACCGACCAACAGCGAGCCGTGGGCTTCAGCCCGCGCGGCCCTTCCGAACGTAGCCGCGACCGTAGGTCGGGTCATCGACCCGACACTCAGTACCGCGACCGTCAGGGAGCGGTCTTCCCAGTCAAACCTGCCACAACGTGTCACCGACCTCTTCCGCAACCTCCCCGGCATCTCCGTTGTCCACAAAGGCCCCGACCGCGCTAAAATCGGCCTCGACCACCAACGCAGCGGCGACATCATCCTCATCTCCGAAGACACCCGCTGGTTCGCCTACTACTGGTGGCTCGACGACCGCGCCGCGCCGCCCTTCGCCCGCACCGTCGACATCCACCAAAAACCAGGCTACGACCCCGCCGAACTCTTCTTCGACCCCGCGACCAAAGGCATCCCCCTCAACGCTTCCCTCGTCAAAGGCTCTCACGGCCACCCCGCAATTTCATCCCGCCACCGCACCGCCCTCATCCCCTCCACCCCAACTAAGGCCATACAGTCAGATATGACATACCGCGACACCGACCTCCCCCGCCTGATCCTCTCCATCCTCGGCCTCCAAGAATGAGCATTGTGCCATCGTGTGCCACTGCTCTTGAGCCGTGGTCCGATCAGAGCCGCGACCGTAGGGGTGCGAGAGATCGTAGGTCGGGTCATCGACCCGACGTCCTTCACAATTCTTGACTTTTCCAAAACAAAGTGTTATAATCTTGTATGGTACGGCCAGTACCACGATCACAAAGAAGCGGATGATTCAAAGACGAAATGTCTGGTGAAACGTGGACGACATGATTAAGAGGCATAAAGCGGCACTTACAACTGGTATAAGGTCAAGCGCGATTTTTCCCAAAACAAAGAGACGGGGAGTCTTCGATTACCGAATCAGTTTGCGACGGCCATTGCGGGTACAAGGGCGCGGCGAGTTTTGGCAGACGGAAAACAGTTTTGACAGCCGGATGAATACAGAGCGTCTTCGATGAGCGGTTTCGATTGCGACCGCAAGAATGA
>JBBTCX010000142.1:0-1213 GCA_038043045.1 Planctomycetota bacterium
GGCTTCTCGGCCATTGCACCGAATGTGGATTTTCCGATCCCGTGCGTGCCGTACAACAACGTCCTTCGTGGCGAAGATGTCCGTCCTCGTTGAATCTGATTTAGGAGTTTCATGTTTGAGCCCTCATTTTCCGTCGTGAACTTGAAGTCGTATTTTGGGCCGCCGACCTGTGGCCACCGAAGGCCGTCGAGCAGGAGTTGACCGCCGTCGACGCCGGCGTATTCACGCGATGAATCTCGAATGCCTTTTCTCCGAACTCAAGGCTGATGTAACCCGTGAAAACACGGCAAATAGCCCGACCCACTTCGTTGCCTGCGTCGACTGCGCAAGTGCGAAGCAATGCATTGACCCAATACGATGCTTCCAATCGGACCTTGAACTCGCCGAAAAGACTCTCCACGGCCAGGACCGCAAGGATCAGCGTATCCTCTGCCTCGCGCATGCCGACCGACGGCGAAAACGTGTAACAAACGGTGTTCTTCTTCATGGCTCGCCTCCCATACACAAAGCCTGTACTGGATACATACGCAAAGCGCCGGTGAGTTGTCGCGCGGATTACAAATATTTTTCGAGTCCGGCACGGGCGAAATGTTCTCGTAGGTCATGAATGGCCCGATAAATCGTACTGCGGTGCATACCCGACCGGCGCGAAGCCTCCGATGTCGATCCAACCAGAAGGAGTTCGCACAAGCGCCGCAACTCTTCGGGGAGCTCTGCCAGTACGGCGGCAACGTCGAGGCAGAGTTCCAACGATTCCATCACCGGCCGCACATGGATGCCGAGCCGGCTCTGGGCTTCACACTCATCAAAGTCGAACGGGCCCATGTCGTCATCGAGCGCCCTGCATCGCCGGCTGACTCGCTTGGCGGCCCGGCAGGTGCGAAGAATCGAAACGGCTTTGTTATCGATGATCCGCGCGGCGAAGGTACGATCGGAAGCCCTTCGGGAGTCGAAGGCCTTCCATCCCGCAAGAATCGCGAGATGCAGTTCCTGTTCGAGGTCTTTTCGATCCGAGGGACTGAATCCGGATTCAAGAACCAGCTGGCGGGCTTTGTGACGGATGATTTCATTGACGTATTCATGCAGATTCGGGTCAAGACCCATGTCGGACTCCTCGAAGCCGAGGAGCGGGGGTTCATGGGTGCCGACCGACTGGGAGAGCGCAGGGCCGCGCGACGGAGTCGCGAGAGAATCGCCATGTCGGCGACACCCT
>JBBTCX010000143.1:0-3672 GCA_038043045.1 Planctomycetota bacterium
AGCGGGTTCCGCGTGTTGATTTCACTGAACTGGATTCGTGATTTCGTTGATTTGCCGGCGGACTTTGACCCGAAAGAACTGGCCGAGCGATTTACGCGCACCACGGCGGAAGTGGACGGTATTCATTCCGTGCAGATTTCCGCGAAGGGGTTGATCGCGGCGAAGGTCGGGCGAGTCATGCCCCTTTCTGACGGCAAGAATCTTTCTTCCGTGGAACTGGGGATCGGTCACGGGAAGACGGTGGGTACGGTTTCGGCGGCGCAGGGTTTGAAGGCGGGACAGACTGTCCTTTTTGCGCCGGTGGGTTCATCGCTCAGCAAATTCGGCGTGATTCAGGCGAGCAAAGTGGGGGGGAAAGCAAGCGAAGGATTCATTCTGCCGGCGGAGGCGGTTGGGATCACGCTCTCTGCTCAAGAGGGGGTGTTTCTTGCGGGAACTGTTGAACCGGGGACTGTGTTCGAACCCTCGGTGTTCGACGACTGGATCATGGAGGTCGACAACAAGTCGATCACGCATCGGCCCGACCTGTGGGGGCATTACGGTATCGCGCGTGAAATCGCTGCGATTTTCCGGGTTCCACTCAAGCCTTACCCGGTGACGCCGCTTGCAGAATTGGAGAGGGCGTCGGCGAAGGAGGTTTCGATCAAGGTCGCCGCTCCCGAAGCGTGTCGTCGATATAGCGGACTGGTTTTGACCGGCGTGCCGTTTCAATCTGGACCCTTGTGGATGCAGCTTCGACTGGGTCGCGTGGGGTTGCGGCCGATCAGCGCGCTGGTGGACCTGACGAATTACATCATGCTCGATCTTGGGCAACCGATGCATGCATTCGATGCGGCGAAGGTCGATCGTATTGAGGTTGATTGGGCGAAACCGGGTGAACGATTTCGCACGCTGGACGGTGTGGATCGGGCGCTTCCGCCGAAAACGCTGATGATTCAGGGCCATGGTCAATCCATCGCCATTGCCGGTGTCATGGGTGGGCACGAAACGGAAGTAACCGCTGAAACGTCGTCGCTTTTGCTCGAATCGGCGAATTTCGACGCGGCGACGATTCGACGAACGGCCACGTCGCTGGAACTACGCACCGACGCCAGCGCTCGATTTGAGAAGTCGCTGGACCCGACGAATACGGCGCTATCCATTCAACGATTCGTGTACCTGGCCAAACCGGAATACCCGCAGCTTGCGCTTCAAACCAGACTTTCCGATTGTTATCCGCGACCTTTTCCTCCGATCGAGATTCCCGTTCGCATTGGGCGTATTTCGAAAGCCGTTGGGCGTGTCGTGGAGTCTGATGAGATTCGTCGCATTCTCACTCCTTTGGGTTTTCAGGTGGGCGGCGATTCGACCGCGTTGCACATCGGCGTGCCGTCGTTCCGTGCGACCAAGGACGTTTCCATAGAAGCCGATGTGATAGAGGAAATCGCCCGTTGCATCGGGTACGGAGCGATTTCCGCGGCGATGCCCCTGGTTTCCGTTCGATCTTTTGCGCCCAACGCGCTGCATCAGTTGGAGCAGGCGACGATTCGGTATTTCACGGATGTGCATCGCTTTCACGAGATTCATGCGTACACGTGGTACGACGATGCTTGGCTCAAGCAGATTCGTGCCATGCCAGGGCACTGTGTTGAGCTTCGCAACCCGGCGGCGGAAGGATTTGCGAAACTTCGTCGAACGGTTATTCCCGGACTTCTCGCGGCTTCGGTGAAGAATCGGTTTCATTACTCGGCGTTCTCGTTGTTGGAAGTCGGGAGTGTTTTCGAACCGACAACCCCCGGCGGCGGGGCGGAGCATCGGCATGTTGGTTTGATAGTGGCCCGACGTGGAAAGAAATTGGATGACGCGGTCTTTGACGACCTCAAGAGGAGCATCGAGGAATGGGCGTGGTGTGGATTTCACCGATCGGTTTCTTACTTGCGGGGGAAAGAAAACCAGGATCGTCCGTGGGAGAGTTTCTCTCGAATGGGCGAAGTGGTCGTCGAAGATCAGTCGATCGGACGGATCGGCGTGCTCGATGTGAGTATCCGCCGGGCGATGGATGAACACTTGGGAGCGTGGTCGATCGCGTGGGCGGAGCTGCGGCTGAACGGGTTGGAATCGTTGCCGCCGAAGACGGAGAAGCTGGGGCGAATCCCTGAGTTTCCGCTGATCGAGGTGGATTTCTCGCTTTTGGTGCCCGCGACGACGGCGTATTCCGTGGTGGCCGGTCAGTTCGCCACCTTGGGTTTTCCGTTGCTTCGTGAGGTTCGCTACGTCGGGTCCTATGAGGGCGGGGCGATTCCCTCGGATCGTCGTAGTCATACCTTTCGCGCCGTCATTGGCCACGAGAATCGCACGCTCACCGACGCCGACGCCGACGCATTTCGCTCTGATTTCGAACGGCACGTCCGGCAATTCGGCTACGAGATTCGTCAATGAGGGGCGGGGATTGGATGAGAACGACGGTCGCCACGATTTGCATTATTCGACGGGAATCTCGGCGTCGTTTTCTGGTCGTGGTGATCGCGTTTGGCTCTTGGCTTGGTAGCTCCGGTTGTTCACAGTTTCGGGATGTTCAGATTCCTGAGCCGATTCGCTCCTTTACGGACCCGGAGTTTGGACGAAAGTATCTGCTCTATCGCCCGTCGCTTTACGACCGGCGACATGATTGGCCGTTGGTGGTGGTTTGTCACGGGTCATTTCCGGATTCCCCACGTGATCGGGTTCGGGCATGGGCGAATTGGGCCGAGTCTCGCGGAATTTTTATCCTGGCGCCGACGCTCGAAGGCGTGGGCGGCTCGCTGGGTTCGGGTGGAGAAGGTCAACTGGCCGCCTTGCGAAGAGATGAGCGACATATTCTTTCCGCCGTTCAACATGTTCGCGGCGGTCACAGCATTTCCGACGATCGGATATTTCTCGATGCATGGTCCGATGGTGCCGCGCCGGCTTTGTACACCGGTTTGCTCCACCCCGAATTGTTCCGAGCGATCAGCGTGGAGAAGCCAAAAGTTCCCACTTCGCTGATGACCGAAGCCTTGACCCATGTCGACGAGTATCAGCCGATTCAGGTACTTTATCCATCCAGCGATGCATTGACCGGGAAAAAAGGCCGAGATTGTGCGGATTGGCTTCGAATCAACGGTCTGTCGGTGCGAACCGATTCGTTGCTGGCGGCGAAGTCCGATGACGCCCGTGCGGCCGCCGATTTTTTTGAAGAGGTGCTTCGTCGAGTGCCGTGGTTGCTAATTCGTTCTTATGTGCCGACATCCGATCGACCTCGGGAATACCAGTTCAAACTCCAAAGTTCGTTCGAACCGAAAGCATATCATTGGGAATTCGGGGATGGTCAAGACTCGCCGATTGCTCAACCGATTCACAGCTTCTTCGCCGGTGGGAGTTTTCGCGTCATACTTTCCGTCACGGATCCCAAAGGCGTTTCTCACCGACGGGCGACGACGCTGCACGTGCCCTGACCCAATCTCACCCGCGTTATCACGATCGAACGAAGAAAGTTTGACAGTTCAGTCGTTTCGGCGAAAAAATGGGTTTTTTGTTAAGCAGTGACAGGCTCCGGCACTTGCAGCAACCTCACCAGCATATCCGGGATTTCGGCGAGGGAGACGATGTGATCGACGCAGCCGGTTTCGGCTGCACATTTCGGCATGCCGTACACGATGCTCGACTCTTTGTCCT
>JBBTCX010000144.1:0-1522 GCA_038043045.1 Planctomycetota bacterium
CGGATGTTGAACGCATCGCGTCGCCCACTTTGTCGATGCACATTGCATCGAACTACATACACAATACACTATGTATAACAACGTGTCAATGGTTGCTTCAGGGTTTTCTACAACGGGTCCGTTGTAGAAAACCAAGTGCCATTGCGCGGCACCAATGCGATGCGTATTCTTTGCGGCATGTTTACAGCGTGTTTTCGGCTTGTTTTCAGGCGGTTTTCGAGTCGTTTGCGCGTGACGTTCGGCGCGCCGCATTCGCTGTCAATGCGTGACACTTGTTAAGATGGGACTCCCAATGCGGAAACAAAACTCAAAACAACCCCAAGCGTTGGTCGCGCGATGACATGTACGTAACCCCACTCTGAATACATGGGACCCATTTTCATCACATTTTTGAACCCAAAACCGTCGAATATACGCGGGTACCGGTTAAGGTAACCCTCGCCCAAGCAAACCATATTTTTGCGTGCTCACGACCAAGCATGGGACTCATTTCGAGGGCGCTTTTGCCCAAGCCCACCCCGAAATGGCTCGCACTCAAAATGCTATCCCCCTTCGGGGGGCCGGTGTGTTTGGAAAATAGCCGGGGTCACCTCTTGCAAGGGGCAGTGGCGTTTGGGAGAATAGGAGCGTGCTTGATTGCTCACGAATCGACGGTTAAAGAGACCGAGAATTCGACCCGCCCGATCTGCGGCCAATCCATCGTGAGCGGCAAGCACACGCGGATCAGGGCGGGTTATTTTTGTGTGGGAGCCTCATCCATGACATTCACAATTCTGAGCGCAAGTTTGCTGTGGATCGTCACGTCGGTTGGTGGTGGCGATGCGGCGTTTATTCCGCTTCGGGACTTGCAGGATGATTATTGGGCAGTTTATCCAAGCGACATTTCCCTTGCTGGTACCTTTGTCGTCGGGCGTGCCACTCGAACTATTGATGACCGAAGCGAAGCCATATTATGGAACAACGGGCAGTTTCAAGGCTTGGGTGATCTACCTACCGGCGATTTTAGCAGTCAAGCTGCGGCTGTGTCGCTCGATGGTCGCACCGTTGTCGGTATTGGTAATGTTACCAATGATAATGGGGACAACATTGGGAACGGATTTGTCTGGTTTGACGGCTTGATGACTTCACTCGGAGAGTTGTCGCCAAATGCGATTACCCCGGACGGCAACATCGTGGTGGGCGGTCGAGGAAGCGGTTACGGTGATTCGGTCGTGTTTCATTGGAACCGAAGTGCAGGTGAAATAATTGAAGTCTCCATTCCAAACTACGACTACACTAGGGCCGAGGACGTATCGGAGGATGGAAATTTTGTTGTAGTGTCCGCTCAGCTTCCGAGTTCGTCCGCATTTCGATGGCGAATTGACGAAAATAGCATTGAGCCTCTCGGTGTTCTGCTGGGTGGAACACAAACGAATCCGACGGCCATCTCAGTGGACGGAAGTGTTATTGTAGGAACCGGGGGCTCTTATTCTAATTAGCTTTCAAGTTGAGACTAACAATCCAAGGCCACGCCGTGAGACTT